>JANYED010000208.1 GCA_025363315.1 Polaromonas sp. | reverse complement strand
CACTCATGATGGCCAGCATGTACGGCAGCCCCGAAGCTGTCAAATTGTTACTTGAAGAAGGCGCGGACCCATTGCTAAAAAATCAGCAAGGCCTGACGGCGCTGGAATTTGCCAATCGCGGCAAACGGCTCGATGCCATCGAACTGCTTACAAAAACTATTCGTAGCAAGCAAGCTACTGGCAAGTGGTAAAACCAAATTTTTTCTGTTTTTCATATTTAAATTATACATTCCACGATGTATATTATGTTAAGTAAATGTTTTGGATTGGGTCGGGAGTCTGACTGGACGATCGGGTGGCTTCAAGTCAAGCTGGGTTGCGCCGCTCTGCTGCTGGCCACTTGCGGTATCGCGCATGCACAAGCTTCGGCCACAAAAGCAACCGACTCGTCAGCCACGGCATTGCTTGACAAGCACGCCAGCCTGACCAGCCAGTTAGCCAGCAACGCCTTTGGCAGGCCGCTGGCTCTGGAGTCTGTCCAAACCAGCAACCGGGTGACGGGAAATGCCTATGCCGTGCTGGACGCGCCGTTTAGCCTGGTCAGCAGCAGCTTGAAAAACCCCAAGCGCTTGTGCGACCTGATCATTCTGCACATCAACACCAAGTATTGCCGCCCCACAGCCGACGTCAGCCCCAGCGTGCTCATGGTCAACTTTGGCAAAAAAAACGCTCAGGCGCTGGGCGACACTTTCGGTCTTGAATTTGCCATGACGACCAACGTATCTTCCGCCAGTTTTTTGCAGGTCCAGCTCAATGCTGAAAAAGGCCCGCTTGGCACCAGTAAGTACGCCATTGAACTGGCCGCCGTGCCGCTACCGGACGCTAATGGCGGAAAAACGTTTCTGCATCTGCGCTACTCGTACGGCTTCGGCTTGGCGGGCCGCATGGCGATGCAGGCGTACCTGGCGACCGCCGGCAGCAGCAAAATTGGATTTACGCAACTAAATCAGGATGGCCAAAAAAGCTATGTAAGCGGCATGCGCGGCGCTGTCGAGCGCAACACTATGCGCTATTACCTGGCAATTGACGCGTATTTGCACTCGACGAACGCCCCCCAGGCCGAGCAACAAAATGTCAGACTCGAAAAATGGTTCGACAGCACCGAGCAGTATCCAGTGCAGCTCCGCGAAACCGACAAAGCCAGCTATTTGGCGATGAAAAAAGACGAAATCAAACGCCAGCAAATCGCCCTGCCCGGGTCTTGATTAAAGTGTCAGACCATCTATTTGGGCTAGCAGCTTCTGTAGTGATAGCGGTCCCCATTATTTGCGCCGTGCAAAGTCCTATCCGTAAAACAACTGCCAAAAAAGGCGTCATCCATGAATTCGATAGCTGTACCCACAAATCCCTTTGCGAAATTTATGTCCACACTAACGTCGAGTGGATTGCGCTCTGCGCTCGCTGTGTTGCTTTTTCAGACTGAGTACAGATTCATTGCCATCTTCAGATTCAACGGTGACAAAGCAACCTCTTGCGTTTTTTACGACCGCGGCAACCCGGAGGTTTTGGAGACGTCAGAGGTATCCGCCACTGCCACGTACTGCTGTTTTACGCGTGACTCAAAAGGCGTATTTGTCACAGCAGATTCGCTTAAAGATTCCAGGCTGGTTAATCATGCCGCACGAGAGCAGGTGCGCACCTATTGCGGAACACCTATCCTTACGCCAGAAGGCGACATTCTAGGCACGCTGTGCCACTTCGATCTGGTGCCTCGCGACCCTTCGCAAATTGACGTCGCTTTGATGTGTGAGGTTGCCAGCGCGCTTGCGTATGGAAACCATGTGCCTCCGTACCCCACGCAGAAGGTTGAATTGGGAGATTAATTGGAGCCTGAAGTGTCTCAAGTGTGGACTGAGGTCTACCAGCACGTACAGCGAGAAAGCTAAGCTGCGGCAATCTCGTGCGCTGATGGGCGCTGCCTTCAAAAGCCAGGTGCCTTGCCGGACTGATTCAAAACATACCAATTCGGCATTGACAATGGGTTGTTGTAATTCCTGTTCGATTTGGGCAATAGCGCTGTTTCGGGCCTGTATAAGCATGGTGGCACCAGTCTGACCTCTTGCACCGTCTCGGCAGGCTTCATCTGCAAAGCTTGGCGGCCCACCTTCGTCCACGCATCACTCATATCCCGATACCTACTTGAAAATACCAGACCGCTCTGCCCTGCATCACAGGAGTGCTGTGACTTTTGAGATTGGCCAAATCCACCACGGCAAAGCCCTAAACTAGCAGCGCCGGCCCGCTACATTTGTATCATCTATTCGCTGGAAAATTTTCTGCTGCTAAAACACCTCTTGCGCTACGTTGCGCTTGTCATAACCGCAATTTTTGTGCTGTTCACGGGCGGCGTCGCCCAAGCGCAAATTCAGCGGTCCATGGTAAATCCGAGCTTTGAGCAAGCTTTCACCGGGCCACGGGCAGCGGGGCTCAACCAGTTTTTTACGCTGGTCCCCGGCCAGTGGATTGCGCTGGATGCAGGTGAAGTACCCGGATGGGAAACGACACACCCGGTGGTGGCGCTGGGTTGCCCCAATGGCAGCTTTAATTACACGCCGCAGTACAACTGCACGCCCATCGAGTTGTGGGGCAACAGCTTTAACAACGTGACCCCAGCGGCCGGCATTGTGTTGGCCGAGTTGAATGCGTACACCTCGTCAAAGCTGTTTCAGAACATTTGCATGAACACCGGCGAGACGTTTGCATTTAACTTTGCCCACCGCGGGCGGGGCGGTCCAGACCAGGCGCAATTTCAAATCGGCGCGGGCAACACGATTATTTTGGACGTCACCACCAACACATCGGGCACTGGCACGATCAACCCCGGCGGCAACGCGACCAGCAGCGACTATGCCGGTACCACCACGCTGGCGAGTGTCAGCGGCTCAGCCAGCAGCTTGAGTTTTACCCTGCCCGCCGGCAATTACAGCGACGCGACGGCCAACAATGTGTTTGATTTGCCGATCAGAATCATCAATAACGCGGTGGTCGAAGACAACAAAACCGCGGTGCTGACCATGCCCGCCAATCTGGCCGGCAACCCTTTGTCAACGCCAATGCAAGCATTTGTGGCGGTGTGGTAAGGCCGGTTTATGTGCACACCGTGGTTGATGATGACATCGACCTGCAAACCACCAAAGTCAGCAGCACCACTGCCGCGCAAGCCATCGGCAGCACCGTGAGCTACACGGTGACTTTTGCGAACGCCACGCCGCTGGTACTGACGCTGGCGCCTTTGACGGCGCACAATGCCAACACCGTGACGATCAGCGACCTGCAACCGGCTGGGGTCACTTTCAGCGCCTGGACTTGCACGGCGATCGGCACAAGTTGCCCAAGCGCCAGCGGCGCAGGCAATATTTCGCAGGTCGCCGCCCTGCCCGTCAGCGCGACGTTGACGTACGCCATTCAGGCAGTCGTTGCCAGCACCGCCTACTGCGGCGGCACGGTGACCAACACCAGCACGATCGCCAGCATGGCGACCAGTGCTGTAGGCAGTGTGCTCAGCGAAGGCAGCAGCGTCGAGGGCAACGCTGGTTATGTCTTTAAGCCCAACACAGCAACTGCTGCTAACGCCATTCTGGCCTGCGCCAATGTGGGCATCACCAAAACCAACAACGTCAGCACGCTGCAAGCGGGGCAAAGCGTGGTGTACGACATCGTGGCCAGCAATGGTGGGCCGTCAAATGCCAACAACAGCGTGCTGAAAGACCCGGTGGCGACGGGACTGGCGTGTACCGCTGTGGCATGCACGGGCGCTAGTGGCGCTGCGATTTGCCCGGTACCGGCCAACGTCACGCTAGGACTGCTGCAGGGCACGGGAATACTGCTGAACAACTTTCCTGCCAACTCGACGTTGACGTTTCAGGTGACGTGCGGCGTTTTGTGATGACCCAGCAACCAATTATGCTTATAAAAACGACCTGCAGCCCAATCAATACGGGCGCGAGCAGCTCCTGTTTTTATAGCGGTTGAATGTGCGCTGACGCTTTTAACCTTGCTGGAAAAGTAAAGTTGACGGTTGGCACGGTGAAATCTTCAAACGGTGCGCCCAGCGCTATCTCGCCCGCCACCAACAGCACACACTCTTGCCGGCGCAGGGCAACAATCGCATGGCTGCCGGAAAAGCGCACCCAGGTGCCGTAGCTGCTGACGTCTTCGAGGTAAAACTTGCCCGCCCGCCAGATGATTTTGGCGTGGAGCCGGGACACGCGCGGGTCGTTGACGACAAACTCCGCATCGCTGACCCTGCCGATGTGCATCGGCAGCTGCGCTGGCGCGAAGGTAGCCTCCACGTCCAGCCAGGACAGCGCCACCGCACCGATAGGCGGCACGGTTTTGGCAAATGGTGATGGACTGAGGCCGGCTGGCACGGTAAAAAAGTCTGTCAGCAGCTCGTTTTGCCACTCCAACTGGTAGACCACACACGCCTCGTTTCGGCCGCGGATGTCCATTGCGCCCAGGCTACGAAACCGCACCAGCGTGTCGGCTGGCAGGTCGTTGATGACGGTTTCGGTACCTAAAATCTGGTCTGGGCCGGACAAGTCTGACAAACGCGATGCCACGTTGACCGCATCACCGAAATAGTCGCCCGCCTGTTCAATCACCTGGCCCCGCGCCAGGCCGACCTGCAGCCGCATTTTGAGTTTGTCGGGCCAGGTTTTGATGCGCTCTGTGTGGGTGCGCTGCATCTCGGTCACGGCGTCAATGGCGTCGGTGTTTTGCACAAACACCATCAGCACGCCGTCACCGAGGTTTTTGACCACTTGGCCGCCCCGCGCGGCACAAACCCTGCCCATCCAGTCGGTCAGCCGGGTAATCGCTTGCGTGGCCTTGGCATCGCCCAGGGCTTCAAAAACTCCGGTACTGCCGGTTAAATCCGCAAAAACGACGGTGACTTCTGTCATGGGTCAGGCGTCAGGCTGCGGCGGGCTTTAGCTGCATGGATTTGAATTCCAGGAACTCTTCAAAGCCATAAACACCATTTTCGCGGCCGTTGCCCGACTGTTTGTAGCCGCCGAACGGCGCATTCGCATTGAAAGGCCCGCCGTTGATGTCGACCTGCCCGGTGCGCATGCGGCGCGCCACCGCTATCGCGGCCTCGTCGGTGCCCGCCCACACCGCGCCGCCCAGGCCGTAAATGGTGTTGTTGGCTATGGCCACTGCGTCGTCTTCGTCCTGATATGGAATAACCACCAGCACCGGGCCAAAAATCTCTTCCTGCGCCAGCGTGTCGGTGGGCTTGATGCCCAAAATCGTTGGCTGCACAAAATAGCCTTTGACAAACGCGGGAGCATAGGCGCCGCCAGCTCGTACGTCTTCGCCGCCAGCTCGTACGTCTTCGCCGCCAGCTCGTACGTCTTCGCCGCCCGCAATCATGTCTGCGCCCTCTTCGATACCGGTTTTGATAAAGCCAAGGACGCGCTCGCGCTGCATGGCGCTGACCAGGGGGCCCAGCTTGCTGGCTTCCTCCAAGCTCGGGCCTACGCTGAATTTGGCAATGGCTGCTCGGGCGAGCACCTTGACTTCATCGTAGCGCGCAGCAGGCACCAGCATGCGGGTGTGGGCCGAGCAGGTTTGCCCACTGTTCAGCATGCAGGCAGCCACTGTGCCTTTGACGGCTGCTTCGAAATTGGCACTGTCTAAAATCACACTGGCTGATTTGCCGCCCAGCTCAAGCGCAATGCGTTTGACGCTTTGGCTGGCCAGCTCACTGACGCGCTTGCCCGCGCGGGTTGATCCGGTAAAGCTCACCATATCAACTTCAGGGTGCGTGGCCAGCACCTCGCCCACTATCGGGCCCAAGCCGTTGACCAGGTTAAACACACCGGCCGGCAAGCCCGCCTCGTGAATGATCTCAGCCAATATCATGGCGTTGACCGGGGCTATCTCGCTGGGTTTGAGCACCACCGTGCAGCCTGCCACCATGGCCGGTGCAATTTTTAAAGTGATCTGGCTGAGCGGAAAGTTCCACGGCGTGATGCAGCCGACCACGCCAATCGCCTCACGAACCACCAATGAGTTGCCGACTTTTTTTTCCCATTCAAAGCCGCGCGCTACTTTGGCAAAGTTGCCCCAGTGCCAGGCCGGGCCGCCCACCTGGATGGCTTTGGCCATTTTGAGAGGCATGCCAACTTCACGCGCAATCGCCGTGGCCATTTCGTCGCTGCGTGCTTTGACGCCAGCAGCGACTTTGTCCAGATACGCTGCGCGCGTCTCGACCGGCAAGGCTGCCCAGCCGTCAAATGCCGCGCGCGCTGCCAGTACCGCCGCCTCGGCTTCTTGGGCAGTGCCAGCGGGCACGGTGGCCATGATTTCTTCGGTACTGGAGTCGTGTACCGGCAGCGTGTCGGTTGACGCGGCCTTAACCCATTGGCCGTTGATGTAATGCGCCGGGTAAATTGCGGTGAGAGGTGTGGTAGCGGGGGCTGCGTTTGGTGTGG
>JANYED010000183.1 GCA_025363315.1 Polaromonas sp. | reverse complement strand
GGGCAGGACGACCCCGACCGAATTACCAATTTGGGTCAGTTTGAGCATGTGCATGATGCGATTCCGTTATTACATACGTAATACTAAGCTGGGCTGGGTTGACGGTCAAGCTGTATTTTTGATTTAGGGTGCTACTGTATTTATAGCTGTTTGCGCACGTATCCATTGGCCTGGAGGCTGATTTAATGGATGAAAATGATCAAAAATTGTCTAAAACCGTCAATAAACGTCTGAAACTGACAAAATAATTGGAATCCCAGATAACTCAGATTGCACCCCTATTTCCACTATCTTCTATGCTGCTGGTCGCTTGATCGAGCTATGGGTTAGGACTCACGTCTAGTCGGTCCATACACCTCCTCGTCAGACACGGATTGATAGAACGCCCGTTGAGCTTTCTTCCATGTCGCGCGTGGGCCCATGAGCTTCTTCGAAAGCTCGTCTCCTGTGGCTTGAATTTCGGTTGTTACATATCTCTGAGCGAACTCGGCGAGTTTGAGGAAGCTCTTCATGTGCTTATCGTCGCCGCCAGCGAAGAACCAATACCGAACACCGATACCTCGGGCTGGCGACGTATCGTTTTTGGCACCAACTAGGATCGCGCAGTGCTCGTCTTCGCCGACAGCATGAGCAACATGCTTGTCTCGAAGAGACTTTATGTTGGTGTGAAGAACTAGATACTTGGGTACCGTCTTGTATATGTCAGGACTCAACCCCTTCCTGCGACCAGACGCGAAACAGCGAACGTAAGAGACAAGCGCCTGTGTGTGAAGCGCCATACCGATCGTTCCTGACTCTCGCATGAGACGAGAGGGTGGGACGAGCATCTGCAGGCAGGTGATGCTCCGACGAAGATCAGCCTGAATAGTGATAAGGCGCTCCAACTCCGCCTTAAGGGGATGGTCGAAGCTAAATGCGCGAAGAGGATTGTTCATGATGTCTTACGTCAGACAAAAAGGGTGGACGACAGTCGGCGGAGCCAAATGCATTATCAAACGGGCAGCCGCACACAAGCCCGCAGCCCTGGCCCGGCGTCTTCCAGCACCAGCTCCCCGCCATGCGCCTGCGCCACCAGGCGGCAAAGGTACAGGCCTAGGCCTACACCGCCTGTGCTGCGCTGGCGAGCAGCATCCAGCCTGAAGAAAGCCTGACCCAATTGCGACAGTTGATCGGCGGGGATGCCGGGACCGTGGTCACGCACCGTCATTTGCACGGCATCTGCACTGAGCGACAGGCATATTTCAATCGGCTGGTTTGCCGCGTGGCGGTGGCGCTGGGCGTTGTCCAGAAGGTTGCGCAGCAGCAGCCTAATGCGGGTTCTATCAAGTTGTAGCAGTGGCAGCTCTGTCTCAAGCTTGAGGGTTAAAGGCGTGCCGCTGGCCGTGCCTGCCGCTGCCCGTTTAACCAGCTCGCCCAAGTCGGTCGCCTCAAGACTCAAAGCCGCGTGGATGCCGCTCAATTGCTCGCTTTCAAGCCGGTCGGTAATCAGCTGCGCCATCTCGGCCAGGTCGCGCAGCAACGCACGTCGGGTGTCCTGCGTGTCTGCAGATTCAGGCAGCAGTTCGCTGTTCAGGCGGGCTCGGGTCAGGGGTGATCGCAGCTCGTGACTGATGGCCAGCAACAGGGCGCGTTTGGCGTCGAGCATTTGCGCAATTTCCTGGCCCATGGTGTTGATTTGACCGGCCAGGTCGCCCAGCTCGTCACACCTTGCCACGGCAATCGGTTGGCTGAAGTTGCCTGCGCCAAAGCGCTGCACGCCTGCGCCAATGTCGTCCAGCGGCTTGAACAGGCGGCGCACGTAGGCAAACGCAGCGCCCATCAGCAGCAGCAGCATGGTCAGCGTCAGCCAGACCAGCTTGCCGGGCCCGCGCCGCCAGTCGGCGTTGCCTAAACCAAAGGTGATGGTGTGACCGTCAGGCGTCTGGCGTTTAAAAAATCGCCGGTTCGTGTCGCCTGATGCGTCGCCAGAGCCCTCGCCGTCATGACTCCATTTGCCAAACTGGCGCTCGGGGTGCGAATCAAATTGGGTGGCTGGGCCTTCAATTCGTAATGAAATCGGCAGTCGCTCTGCCAGTGCGCGGGCTTTGCCGGCGTCGGGTGGCGAGCCAATGTCTGCCGCCAAGCGGTCCATGTAGTCGCTCAGCAGCGGCTTGAAGGCAGCGCGCCAGCCGCCTGAAAACGCTTTGGTCGTGCCGACAATAAAAGTTGCGGTCATCGCCAGTGCCAGCAGCAAAAAAAGCGCCAATAGCCGCCAGCGAAGCGAATGCCCGAGGCGGTTCAGCCAATTTTTAGTGTTGTGTGCTTTCACGGTGCAGTGCGCCCCACCGCCAGTGCGTAACCTGCATTGCGCAGCGTCTTGATGCAATCCAGCGGCTCGAGTTTTTTGCGAATGCGGCTGACCACAGTATCGACCTAGCGGCTGAACAGATCAGCCTCGTGGCCGCGCAGGTTGTTCAAAATATCGTCGCGGCTAAACACCTTGCCCGGCGTGGACGCCAGCAGCACCAGCAGGGCGTATTCCGAGCATGTCAGTGCTACAGCGTCGCCGTGGCGCAGCACCGCGTGGGTGTCCAGATCAATCTGCAGCCCATTAAACATCAAGCGGCTTTTCTCAGCAGGCACACGTCTGCGTCGCAGAACGGTTTGCAGCCGTGCCACCAGCTCGCGCGGCTCAAATGGCTTGGGCAGGTAGTCATCAGCGCCGAGCTCCAGCCCGGCCACGCGGTCCATCACCTCGCCGCGTGCAGTCAGCATGATGATCGGGATGTCTCTGCCGTAACGGCCTGAGCGAATCGTGCGGCACAGCTCAAAGCCGTCCATCTCGGGCAGCATCACGTCCAGAATCGCGGCGGCAAAGTCGCCGCTTTCAAGCTTTTTCAAGCCAAGGGTGGGGCGGGTGGCGCTTTCGAGCTGCAAATCAAAACGTTTGAAGTAGATTGCCAGAGGCGTGGCCAATTGCTCTTCGTCGTCAATCAGCAGGATTCGGGTCACGTGGCATTTTGCCGTTGTTTAACGATCGCCACGGGCCGCTCACCACGGGTCGCGGTTGCACGTGATGTAAATGGCGACGCCAACCAGCAGCACCACGGCAGCTGCCGCTACCGCCAGGCTCAGTACATCAACCACGCCAGCCCCGGCGGCGCTGCATCAGGTCGCGTACCTGTTGCTGCTGGGCCGGGTTCAGGCTGTCGTAAAAGTCAGCCGCTGCGGCAATCATTTCTGGGCTTTTACTGCGCAGTGCTCTTGCTTTTTCGTCGACCATGGCTTGCGCTTTGGCTTTGTCGAGCGTGGTGCCAGCCACCAGCATTTGCAGCTCGGCGCGCATCTCTGTTTTGCCCATCAGGGCCGTGCTCTGCTCACGCAGCTTGTCGGCCAACACATCAAGACGCTGCGTTTGCGCGTCTGTCAGGTCCAGCTTTTTGCTGGCGTAGTCGAGAATTTTGATTTGCCGGGCCGTCATGTCGGCCTCAGTCATCGTGCTGCCGTGGTGGCCGCCCGAGCAACCCGCCAGCGAGCCAAGGACCAAGGTTGCGCCCAGAGCGGTCACCAGCGTTCGTTTGGTCCAGTGTTTCATGCGTCATCCCTTGAAGGCGTGGTTAAGGAAGCCTTGATGATGCGAGGAATGCGCTGGTTTATCTTGTCTGCTGCGTCGCTAAATGTTTCGGTTTATTTCATTTGACAGTATCGGCGATCAGGCGGTCAGTTTTTCTACATGCGCTTGTCGGGTGTACAAAAAGTCAATCAC
>JANYED010000139.1 GCA_025363315.1 Polaromonas sp. | reverse complement strand
CACGGCTTGTCGGGTCTGGTTCAATATATATAACTTCCTAAATGGAGGTTGGCCCGGGGATCCAATCCTGGAGCCCTTTGTTTAACCTTGGAGAAACTCTCAAATGAAAAAATCCCTAATCGCTATCGCTGCATTGGCTGCTGTTAGCGCTGCCTCTGCACAGTCATCTGTGACTTTATATGGTTTGATTGATGTCGGCTATGGCTCGCAAATTTCCGAACAACGCGGAACCGGTACCGGCACTGCTACCCAACGCAGCCGTGGCGTGATGGACGGCGCTAACGCTGGTGACCGTATTGGCTTTCGCGGTACGGAAGATCTCGGTGGCGGCTTGAAAGCCAATTTCGTAATTGAGCAAGGTATCAGTGTAACCAGTGGTAGCTTGTTTGCTCAGCGCGCAGCTAGTGCTGGTCAGCAGATAGCTGCTCCTGGCGTTGCTTACCCAGCACCATTTAGCGCTGCTATCGGTGGTGTTGGTGGCATTATCGGGGGTTCCGGTTACAGCGCTTCTACCAATCGTCAATCTTATGTCGGTCTCGCGAGCGAGAGCATGGGTACGGTCAACATTGGCTACACCTACAACAATCTTTATGAGGTGTCGACTTTTTCTGGTTATTCATTGGGCACTGAAGGCATCACTGGTGCTACCGTAGCACACGTGTTTGGCAGCACCTACGTAGGCGGCATTCGTTCTAACGGTTTAACGTATATCAGCCCAAGCATTGCTGGCGGTTTTACTGTTCGCGCTCAGTATGGCGCTGGCGGTGCAGTTCCAGAGACCAACACCAGTATCACCGCAGCGAATGCAATCACCAATACGAACAGTCGCCGGTATAGCTTGATGGGTCAATACGCGAATGGTCCACTGTCTGCTGCTGTGGTCTACACAAACAATCGCGTAAAAACTGCGGCTGACCCTGCTTCTCGCACTGGAACCTTGACCAATCTTGGTGCAAGTTACGATTTTGGAGCTGCGAAACTGGCTGGTACATACAACACGGGCCGTGATGGCGGTATCGGCGCTGCAACCTTCGGTGCACTAGCTGGCACCAGCACCGCATACCGCGCGTACTCAATTGGGTTGTCGGCTCCGTTTGGTGCGTTTGTGCCGTTTGTAACAATCGGTCGCGCTCGTGCAACGACTGATGGTGCTGTTGACCGTGCTATTAACATTTCCCAAGCTCAATTCGGTGTGCGTTATGCCCTGAGCAAGCGTACAACGGCTTATGCTTTCTACGGTACGGCTACCGACAATGCAGCAAACAACGCTTTGGTTGCAGCAACCGCTGGTTCAGTCTACAAAGACAGGAAAAGCGTTGTTGGTGTTGCTCATTCGTTTTAATGGTTTGACTGGTTAGTTCAGTCGCCATTGCAAATCTAACCCCGCTGCTTGCAGCGGGGTTTTTTTTATGTTTTAAATCGTATGTTCTCATCCCGCTTTCAGTTCTTGTCTTGGTTAGCACTAGCTTTTTCCACGGCGTGGCTGGCTGTGCAGCGAACGTCTATATTCGTGTCAGCGCGGAGGATGTCAACGCTTTAAATCTTCGTAATGCGCCTTGGATCAACCCGTTAAACTCTGGTGAGCGTTCTGTGTTGAAGCATTTCAATGTCACAGGCAAAAAGCCTAGACCATTTGTATGGCTGCAAGGAGAACGTAGCCCAGCCACAGCCACCAATTCACAATCGTCGGCCAGCATGCTGCGGCAAGTGATGCGGGTTGAGTCTGCCGACGTGAGCATGGTTATGTTTTCATGAAAGTTGCCCGAGTTGATTGAATATGCAGACAAGTCTCTGCGTAAATTTGACGATTCACCAGTGCGTGTGGTGGCAGCTTTTGCAGGCGACGCCCAGATTCTCAGCCAAAAATGCCATGCTTTCCGAGTTGGCGCATGTGCTTAGCGGGGAGCCCTTGCCTTACGCCACGTTGATGTATGTGTGGTGCAACGTTTGCGCGCCAGAAAGCATTATTGTGAACCCGCATACCGACCGTATCCGCAAACTGCCGCTCGAGTCAGGCCCTGCAAAGCTCAATCGCTGGATGAACTATGAGCGCAACGTGCATGCAGATTTCGTT
>JANYED010000135.1 GCA_025363315.1 Polaromonas sp. | reverse complement strand
GACAGCGCAAGGATACGAAACACTTCTGCAAACGCCAGCGTGACCAGCGCAAAGTAAGAGCCCTTCAAACCATAGCGAAAAGTCAATGCGCCCACCATCAAACCGATAGCAGCACTGCCAGTGACTGCTAGTGCCAACGCCAGCCAGGGGTTAAACCCGAACTGCAACTGGGCAATGGCCTGAATGTAGGCACCCGTGCCAAAAAACAGCGCATGCCCAAACGAAAACTGGCCACCAAAGCCGCCCAGAATGTTCCACGCCTGCGCCAGCAACGCGGCGTACAAGGCCATCATTACAAAGTTAAGCGTGACGCCGGAATTGGTGAATAAAGGAATGCACGCCGCAACGGCCACAAACAGCGCGATACCACCAAGCTCTTTGATGCCAGCCCTCATGCCTTGGCTCCAAACAAGCCTTGTGGCCTGAACAAAAGCACACCAATAAAAAT
Organism: Polaromonas sp.; assembly: GCA_025363315.1. Taxonomy (GTDB): domain Bacteria; phylum Pseudomonadota; class Gammaproteobacteria; order Burkholderiales; family Burkholderiaceae_C; genus Polaromonas. The sequence goes on along the minus strand of JANYED010000135.1, from coordinate 1,740 downwards.
CACAAAAATACCAATCTGCCCCAGCGATTCACCCAGGTACAAACCGCCCAAAGACTCGACCACGCCCACCAGCAGGCCGCCTGTCAGCGCACCGCCAAAACTGCCCATACCACCCAGCACCACCACAGTAAAAGCCACCAGCACAAAGCCGCTGCCAACCTGTGGGTTAACGTAATACGCAGGCAGCAAAAAGCACGCTGCCGCGCCCAGGCAAGCCAGGCCAATGCCAAAGCTCATAGCGTACACATGGTCCACATCAATGCCCATGAGTTTGGCGCCATGCTTTTCTTTGGCCACCGCGCGAATGGCGCGGCCCAGGTCTGTTTTGCCCACTATCCACAGCAGGATGCCAGAGACCACCAATGCGCCAGCAAACGCCACCAGCTTGGGCAGCGCAATCATGGCCGGGCCGATGGGGATGGTGGTGAGGGTGTAGGCGGTGTCGATGGTGCGCGTGTCAAATTTAAAAAACAGCAAAGCGGCGTTTTCCATCACGATAGAAATACCCAGCGTGACCAGCAAAATGTTTTCGTCTTTGCCGTGGCTGGCCCGGTTGATGATGACGCGCTGCAAGGCGTAGCCCAGTACAAACATGCCGGGCACGACCAGCGGCAGCGCCAGGTAAGGGTCAATCCCAAAGTTCTGCTTGAGCAAATAAACGGCGTACAGCGCCAGCATCAACGACGCGCCATGCGCAAAGTTGATGATGTGCAGCACACCGTAAATGAGCGTCAGGCCGAGCGCAATCAGGGCGTAGACGGCCCCGGTCGTCAGGCCGTTCAGAACAGATGAGAAAAGAATCCCTGGGTCAAACATCAGCGGTTCAGGCCTTCAGCGGGAAGAGCGCATCCACTTCGCGATAGTCGCGCGGAATGATCACCTTGATGTCGTTTTTATAAACCTGCGTCATCAGCGGCTGTGCGCCCATGTTTTGGCCATTGACAAACTTGGTCGGGCCGTACGGCATGATGTGGTCGCTAAAGGTGCTGTTGGCCAGCGCATCAATGATGGCGGCTCGGTCTGCAGACTTGGCGCGGTCAATGGCATCGACAAGCAAACGCATGCCGGTGTACGCCATGAACACTTCGTAGCTGAAAAACAGGCCCTTGGCTTCAACCCGCTTTTTCAGATCGATGGAGCGTTTGTCTTTCGGGTTAAACCAGTGGTTGCAGTCAATGATGCCGTTGGCTGCATCCGGGAACTCCTTGACAAACTTGTAGCTGGAAGCCGCGCCGCCCAGCACCGAGAAAATCGCTTTTGGCGTGACTTTTTGCTGTTGCATAGTGCGCACCAGCAGGGCGTATTCGTTGTAGTAGTTGGCGGGGATCACGATATCGGGATTAACGGCTTTCATGCGCAGCACAATGTTGTTGAAGTCGCGCGTCGGGTTGGCGTGCTTGATGACTTCTTTCACGTCGTAGCCATAGCCCGGCAGCTCGCGCGCGAGTAGGTTAGCAGTGCCCGTGCCAAACAAAGACTCTTCATGAATGATCATGACTGTCTTGGCGGGCTTGCCAGCGGCGGTGTTCAGCACATGCAAATTAGCGACCGCAATTTCAGCGCACTTTTTGTAGCCAGGGCCAAAGCGGAAGGTGTTTTTCAAACCTCGCTCAACAATCTGGTCGGCCACGCCCACATCGACCACGTGCGGCAGGTTGTACTTGGCAGCCGCTTGCGTGGTGGCCAGGCAAATTGCCGAGGCAAATGCGCCCAGCACCGCCGACACACCGGCCTCGTTCA
>JANYED010000103.1 GCA_025363315.1 Polaromonas sp. | reverse complement strand
GAGTTGTTCGGTACCGTACAGGCCCGGCACGTCTGAATAGCCCTGGCCCTGCTGGGTGATGGCGGTCGCCTCGGTGATGACAAGGCCAGCCGTGGCGCGCTGGGTGTAGTACGCGGCTGCAAACGGGCCGGGGATCGCGTCAGGCGAGCGGTTGCGCGTCAGAGGCGCCATAACGATACGGTTGGCCAGGTGCAAGTCACCAGCGGTGACTTTGTCGAAAAGGGTGCGCATGAAGGAGCTTTCAGAAAATTCAAAGACCCCAAAGTTTGGCGCAAACCTCATGAACCCGCGCAAGACAGGTTGCTGAATTTATGTCAGCAGCTGCCCTACCTTACCTCACCTGTCACCTCTTGCCTGTCACCCCTTGCCTGTCACCTGCCGCTACTTCACCAATCCCTCGGCCCGCATGGCAGCCAGCACCGCCGGCCGCTGGGCGACGTGAGCGCGGCATGCGGCAAGGTTGGCGAAGTTCGAAATGTCTACCTTAACCAGGGGTGCCCAATTGGTGACGTTGAACAGATACACATCGGCCACGCTGAAAGCATCGCCCATCAGGTACTGCCGGCCTGCCAAATGCTGGTCCACCCATTTCAGGCGGCTCAGCAGCTTTTCAGTCACCATTGGTTTGTAGTCGGCGGGCGTGGCAGGGTTGAACAGGGGCGCAAACCCCTTGTGCAGCTCGCTGCTGATGAAAGCCAGCCAACCGTTCATGCGGGCGCGGGCAACGGTGGCGTTGGCAGGTGCCAGCTGCAGGTCTGGCACCTGATCGGCAATGTATTGCAGCAAGGCAGGCGCTTCGGTCAGTCGGGTGCCATCGTCAAGCTCCAGCAGCGGCACATAGCCCAGCGGGTTGATGCTGTAGTAGTCGGTACCGTCGTCAAGCTTGTGGGTTTTGGTGGGCGCCTTGATGGGCGTAAAGGTCATGCCGGCTTCATGCAGCGTGATGTGAACCGACAGCGAGCAGGCGCCCGGGGAGTAGTAAAGCTTCATGGAAAGTCCTTGAAAATAACAGAGAAAAGTGATGTTAAAAAACAGCGGTGCAGTTGAGTGTAAGCAAACCTGCCCGCCAATTTGCATCCATCGGCCTGCGTACATGCGATTCAGGGAAACCCATGAAGGCGGCCAACCACGCCGTCAGCAATAACCGTCAGATCAACTATCCTTGAAAAAGCTTTCCTCAATTAGATTGCGTCCCCTCCTACAAGCTATTGAGGCGGGTGCTGGTTTGCAGTTTGAGGACCGCCGCTTAATCTCCGGTATCTTAGTAGAAACTTAACGCAAGGAAGCACCATGCTCAAATACGCTATCATTTTTGCACTGATTTCACTGGTCGCCGGAGCGCTCGGCTTTGGCGGCGTCGCGGCGGGCTCTGCCGGTATTGCCAAAATTTTATTTGGCCTGTTTCTGATTCTTGCCGTCGTGTTTGTGGTGCTGGCCGCATTGGGCGTGGGTGCTGCCAAAAAAGCCTTGAAGTAAGCCGCGCGCAACGGCATGCACACCGCCAGCATCGATCTGCAGCTTGACTACGAGGTCACGCACCCGGCGCATTTTCTGTTCAACATCGAGGCCGCCTTTGACGACGGCCACCGCGTGGTGTCAGAGCGGCTGAGCATCACCCCCTCGGTGAAGGTGCGGACTTTTTTTGATGAGCGAAACGGCAACCGGTTTGTGCGCCTGGATGCACCCAAAGGTCAGCTGTCCGTCAACTACAACGCCAGCGTTGAGCTGGTCAGCCACCCTACACCGCTGCACCTGGATGAAGCGCCAGTGACGCAAGTGCCTGACGACGTTCTGCGTTACCTGATGCCCAGCCGCTATTGCGAGTCTGACATTTTGAGCCGCGCGGCGCAGCAGCAGTTTGGGCATTTACCACACGGCCTATCGCGGGTGCGGGCGATCGAAAGCTGGATTCACGACTCGATTTACTACCTGCCGGGTTTCAGCAACTCGACCACAACGGCGCAGGAAGTGTTTGTGCAGCGTGCCGGCGTTTGCCGCGACTTCGCGCACCTGGGCATCACCTTTTGCCGGGCGCTGAATATCCCGGCGAGGTTGGTGGTGGGTTATGTGTACTTTGAAGAGCCTCCGCAAGACTTTCATGCGGTGTTTGAAGCGTGGCTGGACAACCAGTGGGTGGTGTTTGACCCAACCAAAATGGCGCCGATTGACCGCCTGGTGCGCGTCGGTACCGGACGTGACGCCAAGGATGTGGCTTTTGCCACCATTTTTGGTGGCGTGCAGATGCTGCGCAAGGAACTACAGGTGATCGAAGGCGACCAGCTGACTGACCCACCAGCCAGCGCCGGTCCACCGGCGCTGTCGCTGGTCATGCTTTGATCAGCTCGCGTAGCTGGTGTCCAGCTTGTCCAGTTTGCGGATCAGCGACGGCCAGACAAACGCTCCGCCCAGGCCGCCGGTTTGCACCCGCATCGCCTCGGCCACACCCTTGACGATCAACGGGTTGACGCGCGTCAACTCGCCGCCGCCTGATTGCGCATCGATCTGAATGCGGCAGGTGTTCTCAAACGTATACATGCTTAAAAACGCATCGGCAATCGTCTTGCCGACGACCAGCAGCCCGTGGTTGCGCAGCATTAAAAAGTTGGCTTGGCCCAGGTCGGCTTGCAGGCGCGGCTTTTCGTCATCTCTGAAAGCGACGCCTTCATACGCGTGGTAAGCCAGCGAGCCTAGTACGAATGTCGATTGCTGGCTGATCGGCAGCACGCCGCCTGCCTGCGCGCTGACGGCCACGCCTGCGCGGGTGTGGGTGTGCAGCACACAGAGCGCATCAGGCCGCGCCTCATGCACGGCGCTGTGAATCACAAAACCCGCGGGGTTGACCGGGAACGCAGACGCGATGACTTTGTCGCATTTGTCGTCGACCTTGACCAGGCTGGACGCGGTGATTTCGTCAAACATCAGCCCGTAGGGGTTGATCAAAAAGTGGTGTGCGTTAGGGCCGGTGACGGACTCTGGCAACTTGGCGCTGATGTGGGTGAACACCAGGTCGCTCCAGCCATACAGCGCCACCAGCCGGTAGCAAGCCGCCAGGTCACAGCGGAGTTGCCATTCTTCAGCGCTGACGAGTTCTTTGAGAGAGGGAATGTGCATGGTGGGTCTCCTTTTAGGTTGTGTTGTGGGCGTTTTATCCTAACGATACTCCAGCAGCGCCGGGCTGTGCCTGGGCGCGCTTGGGCGCACTTGGGAACACCTGGCTCAGGCAAATCAGGGCATGGGCGTACCGCACAGCCAGCACTGCTCAAAGCCACCTTCCACGTGCTCGCCGCAAGCGCACAGCCAGCGGCGCTGCGGCGGGTTTTGCAAGTCGTGCAGCAGCGCCTTGGCTCGGCTCTCGTGGTCGTCATGCGTCACCCACACTTCGGGCAGGCACTGGTCAGGCGGCAAATCGCCAGCAATCCCGCTTAGAAAGTAGCGCTGCACCGACGCCGCCAGGCCCGCATTCGACAGCATGTCCGCCCACAACGTGGCTATGGCGATGTTCGGGGCTTGGGCAAGTTTGCGCATGCGGCCAGTCTACTCCTGAATCAATAGCTGCTTGCACCCGTATCTATTGGCCTGCAGGCTTATCAGGTGCTGGTGCGCAGGACTGGACCGATCTACCGGCAATTGCTGCTTGGCCAGCAGGTAGTGTTGGGTGAAGACATCCAGATAAGACGCCAGCGTTTGCGCCGCCACCGGCTCGCCAGCCAGCGCCAGGCACAGCGCGGCGACCTCGGACGTGCAAAAGTGGCTGCTCTGCTGTGAGCGGCGCAGTTTGTAGTTAGATGCCTGCTGGCTTTGAAGGGACAGCACTGGCAGCTTGTCCAGGTACGGGCTTTTGCGAAACATCTTGCGGGCCTCGGGCCAGGTGGCGTCCAGCAGCACAAACAACGGTCGTTTGTTTCTCGTGGCCTGCACGGTAGTCACCACCCGGCCGCCGTCTACAAACGCTTGTGGAAACACCAGATACGGCTGCCACTGCTCGTCACGCAGCAGGGCGAGCAGGGCGGTGTCAACGCTGGTACGTGCCCAGCCGAACGCAAAGGTATCGGTCACCACGTCGGCCACCAGCCAGCCGGTGTTGCTGGGTTTGAGCGGCTCAATGTCGGCCATGACCAGGCACACCCCCGCGCGTACAGGCAAGGCCGGACGCAAGGCGCACAGGCAGTGCGTGGGCACCAGACGGCATCCGGGGCAGCGCTCCCCGCGCGGCCCGCCTCGGGCCAGAAAAGGTTTGGAACTACGCGCCAGACGCGCCGTGCGCAGGCGAGCGACAGCGTGTACCAAGGCCGCGGCCCGGGGCATCGAATTCGTCAGGATGGGGTCGGTGGCGGGCATTTAATAAACAGCGTGGTGGGCGAGCCCAGCTTGGCAATACCCGCTGGGTTAAATCGGAGCTAGGGGCGATCTGCCACGCGGATTATTCATCAACTTGGCTATCCGTGACTTTTAAAATGCCAGAAGTGATGGCGTTTCTGATCAGCTGCTTTTCGTAATGGCGGTTACGCCTGCCCTTTTTAGCGCCAGAGCGTTTGCCGATGCGCTTGTCCACCACGATGTTGCCCAGCTGGCTTAAATCGTTGATGTCCTGTATCGCGTTGGGTGCGGTGCGTTTGCCCATGGGCTTTGCATCAAACCGTTTAGCTCACCCACGCAGCGTTGTGCATGATTTCATCAAAAAATGCACGCAAGGTGGTGGGGCTCATGGTGTAAGGGTCAAAGCTGGCCGAGCGCGAATACTTCAAATAAATCGCCCGATTGGACTCCAGCGACGCCAGCGAGCCCATAGACCACTGGGTGAACTTGCGTGACGCAATCTCAGCAAAATCCAGAATGGCCGGGTCTCTGTGGCGCGGGTCCAGCAATATGCGGTGGTACAGCAGACTGACGGCGGTGCGGTCGCCTTCAAGTTGCTGCAAAAAAATGCCGTTCGCAAGGCAGAGCGCACCCGTCACGCCAACGCGTGCGTTGTTACGCTGTGAAGATGCGAGGATATTTTTCAGGTCTTCAGGAACCAGTGTTTTGGATGTGCGGCTGGCGTAGGTGAGTTGTATCAGCATGTTTGGTTCCGGAAATATTCCAGTTTGCCAGCTAATGCCTCACCCAGCGTACCCCGGGGTATTGCGCAGACCGCCTTCGCCGACTGGTGCCAGGCACAAAATCAGCCTTTCGGGCAGTAAATACGGGGGCGAGCCGCTATCTAAATCGTAGCGTTCTTTATTTGGCAGGCCGGTGCAGCGCGCAAATCTTGTTGCCGTCCGGGTCACGCAGGTACGCCAGGTAGAGCTTGCCGACCGGGCCATCACGAAAGCCCGGGGGTTCTTCACAGCTGGTGCCGCCATTGGCAATACCCGCCGCGTGGAAAGCGTCGCCCTGCTCTGGCGACTCCACGTTAAACCCGATGGTGCTGCCATTGCCGTGGCAAGCCGGCTCACCATTGATAGGCGTGGTGATCGCGAAAGTCCCCGTCGGGCTGCGGTAGAAATACCGGTTTTTATTGGCAAACCCCGGGCTGACGCCCAGCGTGCCAAGCAGCGCGTCGTAAAACTTCTTTGAAACTTCGAGGTCGTTAACACCTAACATGACATGACTGAACATTTCGTCTCCGTTGGGGCTGGTTAAAGGTGAAATTAAGGGTGATTAAGGGCCAAATGAAGCCGGTGAAATGGTAATCGATGGTCAATGCCTAGGCTGTCGCGTAGCGTGCAGGTGGCAGGTACGCCCTGATGGGGTTGATGGATGAAGTCGATGTACTGTTTGTAAGTACAGTAGCTGCAAATACAGGGAGTCACAAATGAAAATATTGCCCGGCGACTTTGACGGCCAGTCCATTCGCCGCGTGTTTGACGAAGACACTGAGATTTGGTGGTTCTCGGTGATTGATGTGGTGCAGGTGCTGACGCAGCAAGCCGACTACCAAACCGCCCGTAAATACTGGAACCAGCTCAAATTGCGCTTGGACAAAGAAGGCAGCGAGTCGGTGACAAACTGTCACCGACTGAAATTACCTGCAGCAGACGGCAAAAACTACCTCACCGACGTAGCCACTGCTGAAACCCTGCTTCGTTTGGTGCAGTCCATCCCCAGCCCCAAAGCCGAACCCATCAAACTTTGGCTTGCTAAGGTAGGCTAGCCAAGCAGACGCGCAAACAACTGGAGAGTCAAACCGGCAAGTCGGTGGTGTCTGGGCAGAACTACCTGGCGCCTGGCGCTGCGAAAGGCTTAGTGAATCCTTCGCCGAGGAAGCCGTAGCCTAGATGGGCGGGTTATGGGGTCGGAGGCGAGAGGTAGAAAGCCTGGATTCTGATGACTCAATGCTATATGTTTAGTAGCTGCTTGCGACCGTATTTATTGGGCTGACGGCGCGTTTGATGGGCGAAAATGACCTGAAGGAGCTTGGAAACGCGAGTTTTAGGATAAAAGAATTGGAGTCTGACTCTCGATTCTCGGACCCCCGATTCTCAGCACACAGGGCTTTTGCTATCGGGGCCTCTCGAAACCCCAGCAGTTTTTGCGAAGTGTGTACAACCCAGCGGAGCCTACTCTGTCTCAGCCGGCGTCATGGTGCCCGGCAGCTCGGCAAACTTTTCCGCCATCGTGGGGTTGCCCCGTGTGAGCTTCTTGATAGTCAGATCGTCGGCCTTGTCGTTGGCGAGTCGCAAATTGTTCGCTGACTTGTGCAGCGCTTCCTTGGTCTTCTCCAGGTCCTTGATTGCTTCGTCGATGCGCCGAACAGCTTCTTCAAAGCCTTCGGAGGCCAGGCGCCAGTTGCGCCCAAACGCCGTCTTGAATTCGTCGAGCTGGGTTTCGAACTTTGTAATATCCACGTTCTGCGAGCGCACCAACGCCAGCTCGGACTTGTACTTCATTGAGTTCAATGCGGCATTGCGCAGCAGCGTGATCAGGGGCACAAAGAACTGCGGCCGCACCACGTACATCTTCGGATACCGGTGCGAGACATCGACGATGCCGCTGTTGTACAACTCGCTCTCTGGCTCAATCAGGGACACCAGCACCGCGTACTCACACGCCTTTTCAGTGCGGTCCTTGTCCAGCTCTTTCAGAAAATCTTCGTTCCTCTTTTTGGTTGCCGTTTCATCGCTCTCGTTCTTCATCTCAAACATGATGGAGACAATCTCGGCGCCCGACTCGTCCGAGTCGCGAAAAATGTAGTCGCCCTTGCTGCCGGTGCGGGCATCGTTGTCTTTTTCAAAATGCGCCCGCTGAAAGGCTGCAGCACGGATGCGGTTGAACTCGATTTCGCAGTGCTGCTCCAGAGTTTCACCGACCATCTTGGTCGATAGCTTCGCTTTCAGGTCCTTCAGGCGCTCAATCGCTCCGTCGCGCTCCCTGATCTGCAACTCGTATTTTTCTTTGATGGCTTTCTCTTCCAGCTGATTTTTCAAGGTGATGAGGTCGAGGTCGTTTTTCAACCCGTCGCGCTCCCGGGCGACCACACCCACGGCTTCATTCACGGCCAGCTGGCGCGCCGCGTCGCTGGCCTCCAGCTTGGTTTGCAGCGCCTGAGTTTCGGCGTCCTTTTTGGCGGCAGCCGCTTGCAGTTCATGGGCCAGCTTGGCCTCTGCCAACTGAGCAGCAGCTTGCTGCGCGTTACGCGCTTGCTCCAGCTGGTTCGCCAGCCCATCGCGCTCTTTGCTGACCGCGCCCAAAGCCTCCGTTACCGCCATCTTGCGGGCCACCTCGGCGG
>JANYED010000072.1 GCA_025363315.1 Polaromonas sp. | reverse complement strand
GCGTAGGGGCCAGACACGCCGCGCGCGGGAAATTCATCAGTAATCTGGCGAAATGTTTGCTGCGAAACGAATGCGTTAGCAACTACATTGCCCTCTTCATACCGGCTACGAATGCCATTGAGCGATCGGCTGTACTGGCTCAGTGAGCGGGCTGGATTGTTATCCGCGCTGGTGTAATCGCCCAAAAGAAAGTAACTGCGCTTTTTGTCAATTCGCACATAGAGCTTCCCAGAGCTTTGCGCATCAACACCACGCACACTGGAGTCACCGTACACAGGGTAAAACGCATTTGGGTCTATGGTGTCGAAAAGGCGTTTGCGCGTGTCCTTGTCTGAGTCGTAACCTAAAGTTAAGAGGTAGTCACCTTTCACCTTGCCTTTTAGGTAGACCGCGGCTCGTGCACCGAATTTAGTTTTACCGCCGTTAAAGTCTTTGGTAAAGCCTTTAAGCTCATTGTCAAATCCATCATTTTCTCGAACGGGCGTAATTTGCGCCGGATCAAATTTATCAGACCGCAGCCGCCCCTCGACAAGTCCGACAGCGATGAAGTCTCGCAAGTCGGGAACATATCGGACCACAACCTTTTCGGCCACTCCACGAACCGAGACTTTCAGCGTGACAGGGTCAGGGGAAAATGGTGCAATCAACTTGAAGCGCAGAGAGCCGTTTTTGATGGTTTGCTGCACGCCGGGCGTGACACGGTCAATGTCCCCGCGGTCCGCGCCAGACTCTGACGTCAACCGGCCAGGCATCAAAACACGAGCGCCACCATCAACTTCAATGGTCACGTCAACATCAACCGCAATACGCTGCCCGTCTTTGTCGTACAACTGAAGTTGCACGTCGGTTGGGCTGACGCCATCGGCTGGCAAGTTTTCCCCTTCCACTTTCAAACCGATTTTGCTGACGGGAGAGGACAGCCGGTCCAAAAAGGAAGTAAACGGACGCGGTCCGATGCCTTGCTGACCGCCCGTTTCAAAAAGCGTCTTGGCTTCTGGAACGTCGGCACTGGTTGTATTTAGCGCCGGCTGCGCCAAAGCAAAACCATGTATTAGCACCATTGCGACCGCAATAGGCGTACGGTGCATCTTCATACGATCCGAGGAAATGGTAGGCCTGATCTTTTTCATCGCGTGACCCCCGGGCTGCCCGACGGCATTGAATTCTGTTGACGGGTTTCAGGCAAGATCTGCTGGACCGCATCACTGCTACGGTTTTCGATCTTCAACGGCAGCTGCTTTTCCACTTCAGGACTGATCACGGCCCCCTGAGACCGGCGGGCTTTGACTTGGTCAAGAACCTGCGGGCTGCAGGATCCTTCAATGAAGTCCGCGCGTGCAAGTTCACCGCCTTTGAGGTCAACAAACAGACTGTCACCGACACCTGCGTTGCGGTTACTCGACGGGACAAGACGAGAGCCTTTTGGGAGAGTAGTGCGGTCGACCTTGATGACATGAGTTTGCGCTTTCATGCCGCAAATGCTGTACTTACCCTCAGAGTCGGTGAGTATGAACGTCCCATCTAACATGACCAATCGAACGCCGGGGATGCCCAGCTCTCGGCTACCACCACTATTGCTCTGAATAGCATCGCCGTCGCAATCGACGTAAACCTTGCCGGTGATGCAACCTTCATTGCTGAATACGCCTCCTTGCACAGTCACTTTGAATCTTGCTGTGTTTGAGCGAACTGGCGTAATCACGGTGGCCTGGTTAATGCCATCACCCTGCTGGGAACCGACGCCCAACCGAACAAAGTAAGTTAGATCGGCGGTTGCCTGAGCGGCAATCGTTCCAATGTCAAAAGTCAAGTCTCTGCCCACGCCCCCGCCCGGATTGTTGAGCGCCAAACCACCCAAGCGAGCGGTGCCGAGAATGTAGCGGAAGCCTGCTGGCAACAAGTCGTTGAGCTTGATGTTCGTGATGGGTCCGACGGTCGTGTTGCGAATTCGAACGTTGTACTGAACCGAATCACCAACTTCAGCCACTGTTTTATCGCCAGTTTTCGTAACTAGCAATGCACCTGTACCCAATACTGGGTCTAACGGTATGTGGTTGTTGATGACTTCAAAAAACCCAGGAAAGTTAAGCTGGAATTTAAGGAAATATTGGGTGCCCGAGCCGCCAGCAAAGCCCACGATTGGCGACGTACCGTTCACCCCGACTGCTGGCGCAGTGCCCTGCGGCTGCACAACGGTGGCGGCTCCCGCATTGGCAACCAGCGTCGGCTGCGCAAGGGATACACCGCCTTGGATCGCCTGCGGTGGCAAGTAAGCGCCTGGGGGCGTTACCTCTAGTCTGTAAGTCCCTGCAGGCGGATTGTTGATGAAGAAAAATTGATAAAAGCCGTTGGCACCAGTCACCTCTGTGTCGGTTGCGCCTAGCGTTTGAGTTGCAGCATTAAACCCAACACCCTCGTAAACTAATTTTACGGTTGCGCCTGCCACTGGTTGACGTGTAATAGAGTCGTAAACGACTCCGCCTGGATCAAGCGGTAAATTCTGCTCCTGAACGTTATCACCCGCGTACAAGGTGATGCCTTGAATAGATGCAGCTAACGGGGTGGCTTGGCCGACAACCACTGGACCTGTCACCGTGTTGCTGCCAGTCGACGGGTTGCCCAACAGTGTTACCTGCTGACCCGAAACTACTGGGGACTCATTAAACGGCGTACCGAAGATGGCGCTGCCCCCGCTGTCAAAGAAACGAACGCTGTACCCGGTTCCGGGTGGTAAACCAGAGATGGTATACAGCCCGTTTGCGTCCGTTAAAGCAGATCCCACCACCACGGTTGTAGAGCCAACTACCCGCAAAAGCTCAGCACGGAAGTTGGCAATCGGTATATCGATCCCACTATCGAAAACTTTGTTTCTCAGTGCATCTTGGAACACTCGGCCACTTAGAGTTGCATTGTTTACTGTTGCCCCGGACACGACACTGAAAGTGGCAGTAGTATTGCTTGAGTTTGTATCGTTGCTCGCGGTGGCAGTAGCAGTTCCAACAACGGCTGTTAAGGTCTGCTTGTAAGTAACACTTGCAGTGATGGTTTGACCTGGTGTGACATTAGGCGCGACGTTGGCAAAAGTGACCACTCCCGTCACAGAATTGTAGGTGCCTGTACCCAAGATCACGCTTGTGACAGTCACGCTGCCAGCTGGAAGGCCGGAGCTGAGCTTGAGCGTTAGTGTGACGCTTGTGGCGGTCGCGTTTGGTGTGGTGTTTATATTTGCGAAGCTGATAGTTCCCGTTACCGTGGAGCCTGCCGGCGCGTTTGGTGGGAAACCAGCAAAGGTAACACTCATATCCGCTGAGCTTTCAATCACCTTGAACGTGTTGGTGTTGTTCAGCGGGTTGGTGTCGTTCACCGCGCTGCCCGTGGCTGTGCCGGCCACGCCGGTCGTGGTCTGCAAGAAGCTGATCGAGGCGCTGACCGTGGCGCTTGGGCTGACGTTGACCAGGCTTGGCGCGGCTGGGAACGTGACCTGCCCGGTCGCTGGGTTGTAGCTGCCGGCGCCCAGCAC
>JANYED010000052.1 GCA_025363315.1 Polaromonas sp. | reverse complement strand
CCTCAACACCACCCTCGCCGAGGTGCGTGCACACGAGAAAGAGGCCCGGCGCCTGCTCACCCAGAGCCCGCCACGCGGCGAGCGCAAACCCATCAACGGAGACAGACCATGACCCACCTTCCCGGCCTCGACCACCAACTCGGTGAAGACGTCGACGCGTTGCGCGACGCGGTGCGCGAGTTCGCGCACGCCGAGATCGCGCCGCGCGCTGCCGAGATCGACGCATCCGACCAATTCCCGATGGACCTGTGGCGCAAGATGGGTGCGCTCGGCGTGCTCGGCATCACCGTTTCCGACGAGTACGGCGGCGCCGGCATGGGCTACCTGGCGCACATGATCGCGATGGAAGAAATCTCGCGCGCGTCGGCCTCGGTCGGCCTGAGCTACGGCGCGCACAGCAACCTGTGCGTGAACCAGATCAAGCGTAACGGGACGCCTGAACAACGCCAAAAGTATTTACCGAAGCTGATCACAGGCGAGCACGTAGGCGCATTAGCCATGAGCGAGCCAGGTGCAGGCAGCGATGTCATATCCATGAAGCTGAAGGCGGAGGATAAAGGTGGCTATTACCTGCTGAACGGCACCAAAATGTGGATCACCAATGGGCCGGATGCCGACACGCTGGTGGTGTACGGCAAAACCGAGCCTGAGCTGGGCGCGCGGGGCGTGACGGCATTCCTCATTGAAAAAGGCATGAAAGGCTTTTCATGCGCGCAAAAGCTCGACAAGCTGGGCATGCGCGGCAGCCACACCGGTGAGCTGGTCTTCAACAATGTTGAAGTGGCCGCCAGCCAAATACTGGGCGGTTTGAACGGCGGCGCCAAAGTATTGATGAGCGGCTTGGACTATGAGCGCGCCGTGCTGGCCGCCGGGCCCATCGGCATCATGCAGTCGGTGATGGACAACGTCGTGCCTTACATTCATGAGCGCAAACAGTTCGGCCAGAGCATTGGCGAGTTTCAGTTGATTCAGGGCAAAGTTGCCGACATGTACACCGTGCTCCAGGCGGGCCGCGCGTTTTGCTACACCGTCGGTAAAAACCTCGACATGTTGGGCCTGGAGCACGTGCGCCAGGTGCGCAAAGACTGCGCATCCGTCATTTTGTGGTGCGCCGAAAAAGCCACCTGGATGGCGGGCGAGGGCGTGCAGATTTTTGGCGGCAATGGCTACATCAACGACTACCCGCTCGGCCGCCTGTGGCGCGATGCGAAGCTATATGAAATTGGCGCGGGCACGAGCGAGATCCGCCGCATGTTGATTGGTCGGGAGTTGTTCGCAGAGACCTGTTAAAAAACCTTAAATTTGCGGGAAAGACCGATCAACTCCCCGTATTTGTCTTGAGTTAAAATATACTCACAAAGTAATTACATTTAACAGCCACATGCAAACCCATATCGTTCAAATCGGCAACTCACTTGGCTTGCGGCTGCCCAAGACCGTGCTGTCAACGCTGGGCTTGTCGCGTGACTCGCGCCTGAGTATTCAAACCAAAGCGGGTGGCATTGTGCTGACGCCCCTGAAAAGTCCACGCAGCACCTGGCAAGCCGCATTCATGGCTGACGCTGCTGATGAGCCGGACAACCTGTGGGGCGACATGCCGCTGGCTGAGAGCTGGGACTGATGGCTATCAAAAAGTATCCTCAGCAAGGCGAAGTCTGGTGGGTCAATCTTGACCCAACCATCGGTAGGGAAATCAGCAAAAAGCGGCCCTGTCTGGTGGTGTCGCCCGACGACATGAATGCCCACCTAGGCACAGTTATTGCCGCACCCATCACCAGCACGCTGCGCGACTGGCCAACGCGCATCATCATCAAATTACAGCGGCAAAGTTCTTCTGTTGCACTTGATCAAATTCGCATGATTGACAACAGCCGATTACTGAAAAAAATCACTACCATCGATGCAGAACCCGCACTGGACGTGCTGCGCGAAATGTTTGCGAAGGCTTGAGCAACTCAATGTAGCGTTCTAACCAAGAGATTAAATTGCCCTGTCGAGTTTGCTTGTTAAAACGGCTTTATAGGAGATTGACGTACAAAAAAAGCCGCGAAAGCCGAAACCAACATAAAAAATACTCACTATGACAATTGATTATTCGGCGCATATTTATGAACTTACAGACTGGTCACCACGTAAAAAAGACGTGCTTTTACCTTTCTCCGATAAGTATTTTCGTCAGCCGCTTAATTCGTCGACAAATATTTGTGTTTTAGGCGAGTTGAATGGCGTGTTGGGTACGGCGTATCTCTTTTTTTCCACAGACGGGGTTGCTAGGCGTGTCATGGTGGTCATTTCTCGGGAATCTACCGAACCACTTTCTGAGTCGGATGCCAGGGGTGTCATAGGACAGTTTGTTGGGCCTACGAAAAAAGAACCAGTTTCAAGAGTTTTATGGACATGCGGCTCGCTTGAAAATAGTCAACAAGAGGTGTCTGTTTTTTTAAGAGATAGTCGTTCGCTTATTGCAGCTGATTTCTTACAGCATGGACGTCTTTATCTGGCTTCCGACGCAAAAGGTATTGCAGTAATTGATTCGACTGAAAGTATTCCGACACAAAAAGAGCGTGCACAAAGGCTTGCTGTTCTGACTGCAATGGCCTTTGCCTACCAAAGCGTTTTGGACGATGCAATTGACTTGCTGGCAGAGGCAGGCAGAAAATCTTCATCTGTTGCTGAAGAGCAACTCCGAGAGTGGTCGCAGTTCATGTCGTCTTTTTATTTTCATGAACCCATCAAATTGTCAACTATAGAGCTAGCCCGCTTCTATGGAGCTGTACGAGATCGACATAACATTTCCAATCTTGCACAGGAAGTAACTGACCAGCTTAAACTTTTGGCTGATATTGTGCGTTTGGATCGTTCCGAGTTACAGGCGAATCGCGAAAAGGCCATCCAACGTCGCATTGGTATTTGTGGCTTACTTCTAGCTTTTGTCGGTGCAGCACTTACTTTTTCTCAAGTGACTCCAAAAACACTTTCAGAAGCTTTTGCTCAGTGGGGCGAGTGCAGAAGAACGGTTGGAGTTCTTAACTGCGTGTTTGGAGAGTACAAAGACTCATCTAAGACTAGCACACCAGCGGCATCGCAAAAATCTCCTGCTGTGGTGAAAAAGCCTCTCATCCGGCAGTAACGCAAACTTCTTTATGTCAACCCAAGACCTCTTCGCCCACAACCGCGCCTGGGCTACGCAAATGAAAGCCGAACGTCCTGGCTTTTTTACCGGGCTTGAAGCCCAGCAAAGCCCCAAGTACATGTGGATTGGCTGCTCTGACAGTCGCGTGCCCGCCAACCAGATCACCGGGCTGGAGCCTGGCGAGGTGTTCGTGCACCGCAATGTGGGTAATGTGGTGGTGCCGACGGACTTGAACTGCTTGTCCACCATTCAATATGCGGTCGACCAATTGCATGTCAACGACTTGATGGTGGTGGGCCACTACGGTTGTGGTGGCGTGCGTGCTGCTCTGCAAGGCGTTCGCATTGGTCTGGCCGACAACTGGCTGCGCCACATCAAGGACGTGCGTGACCGCCACCGCGCGCTGATAGACGCTGCGCCGCAGCACAGCCAGCAAGATGTGTTGTGTGAGCTGAACGCGATTGAGCAGGTGATGAACGTGGCGCAAACCACCGTGGTGCAAGACGCGTGGTTGCGCAAACAACCCCTGACGCTGCACGGCTGGGTTTATGGTTTGAAAGATGGGCTGCTGATTGACTTAAAAATGACGGTTTCCTCCAACGATGAATTGAAATCTGCCTACAGCAAGGCAATTGAGGCTGTAGCCCAATCAAATCGGGCGCGAGCAGCTATTAAATTAGTAGCGTAATTATGTTCCCCCAGCGCCTTGACTCGCCGCTTGCTTACGACATCGCCAAGGCCATGATGGACGGCTTTAACCGCCACTACCAGTTGTTTCGAGGCGAGTCCGCCAGTGCCAAGCAGCGTTTTGAAACCGCAGACTGGCACGGCCAGCAGCGGGCGCAGCGGGAGCGGATTGAGTTTTACGACCTGCGCGTGCGCGAGGCATCGGCCAGCCTTGAAAGCGACTTCAAAGCCGGCGAGCAAACGATGGACGTGTGGCAGCAGGTCAAGCTGCATTACATCGGCCTGCTTGTTAATCATCAGCAGCCAGAGCTGGCCGAAACGTTTTTTAATTCAGTGACAACGAAAATCCTGCACCGCAGTTATTTTCAAAATGACTTTATTTTTGTGCGGCCAGCTGTCAGCACCGAATACATTGAAAACGGCGACCCAAACGGGCAGCCGACCTACCGCTCGTACTACCCGGCGCTGGGCACGCTGCACGCATCGGTGACTGCGATCATTCAGAGCTTTGATTTGCAGCTGGCTTTCGAGGACTTGCCTCGCGACTCCGCCTACGTGGTGGAGGCGCTGCAAAAGCAACTTGGTGATGCGAAGTTGCGCGCCAATTTTCAAATACAGGTGCTGTCGGGTTTGTTCTACCGCAACAAAGGCGCGTACGTGGTCGGCAAAATCATCAATGGTTTTACCGAGCATCCGTTTGCACTGCCGTTGCTGCATAACCAAAACGGTAAATTGGCGATTGATGCCGCGCTGTTTGGTGAAGACGACTTGCTGATTTTGTTTAGCTTCGCACGCGCGTATTTCATGGTCGACATGGGGATACCGTCGGCTTATGTGCAGTTTTTGCGCAGCATGATGCCGCGCATGCCGCGCGCTGAAATTTACAACGCTCTCGGCCTTGCCAAGCAGGGCAAAACGCTTTTTTATCGCGATTTTTTGCATCACCTGCGGCATTCAACCGACAAGTTTCGCATTGCGCCCGGCATCAAAGGCATGGTCATGCTGGTGTTTGACTTGCCCAGTTTTCCGTATGTGTTCAAGGTGATCAAAGACTATTACCCACCGCAAAAAGACACCACCCGTGAGCAGATCAAAGGCAAATATTTGCTCGTCAAACAGCACGACCGAGTAGGCCGCATGGCCGACACGCAAGAGTACAGCGAGGTGGCTTTTCCGCGTGCGCGGTTTGACGATGAACTGATTGCCGAGATTGAAAAATTCGCCCCCAGCCAGCTGGAAATATCTGACCGCGACGGCGACGGCCAGATAGAAGTCATCATCAAGCATGTGTACATTGAACGCCGCATGATCCCGCTGAACATCTATCTGCAAGAAGCGTTTGATGTTGGCGTGGAAGAAACCGCTGCGCAAGAACAAATTGAACGGGCAGTGGTCGAATACGGCAACGCCATCAAAGACCTGGTCGCAGCCAACATCTTCCCCGGCGACATGCTGTGGAAAAACTTTGGCATCACGCGTCACGGCAAGGTGGTTTTCTACGACTACGACGAGATCGAATACATCACCGACTGCAAGTTCAGAAAAGTGCCTACGCCGCGCAATGAAGAAGACGAAATGAGCGGCGAAGTCTGGTATTCAGTGGGGCCGAAAGACGTCTTTCCAGAAACGTTTGGCCCGTTCTTGCTGGGTAACAACGCGGTTCGGCAGGTGTTTATGAAGCACCATTCCGAACTGCTGGAGGCCACGTTTTGGCAAATGCACAAAGAGCGCATTCAGGCTGGGCACGTATTTGACGTGTTCCCGTATGAGCAAGACAAACGATTTGCGAAGCGCCACGATGTGTCGGTGGCTTGACGGTCACTTAATTTAAAGAAGGAAAACCTCATGTCTGATTCAATAGTTATTTTGGGCGCAGCCCGCACGCCGATGGGCGCTTTTCAAGGCGACTTCGCATCGCTATCGGCACACGACCTCGGCGGCGCGGCGATCAAAGCCGCCGTTGAGCGCGCAGGCATTGCGCCTGAAAAGGTCGATGAAGTCTTGTTCGGCAATTGCCTGATGGCCGGGCAGGGCCAGGCACCTGCACGGCAAGCGGGTTTCAAGGGTGGTTTGCCTGCCAGTGCGGGCGCGGTTACGCTGTCAAAAATGTGTGGCTCGGGCATGGAGGCCACGCTGCTGGCGCACGATCAGCTGGTGGCCGGCAGCCGTGACGTGATGGTGGTCGGCGGCATGGAAAGCATGACCAACGCGCCGCACCTGCTGCTCAAAGGGCGCAGCGGCATCCGCATTGGGCATGACCGCATTTATGACCACATGATGCTCGACGGCCTGGAAGACGCCTACGAGCCAGGTCGTGCCATGGGAACCTTTGGTGAGCAGTGTGCTGACAAATACAAATTTACTCGTGAAGCACAAGACAAATTCGCCATCGCCAGCGTAGAGCGGGCGCAAGCAGCTACTAAATTGGGAGCGTTTGCAGCGGAGATCACACCCGTCACTGTCAAAACCCGCGCGGGTGAAGTCGTCATCTCCATCGACGAAGGCCCCGGCAAAGTCAAGCTTGACAAGATACCAGGCCTGAAGCCGGCGTTTAAAAAAGACGGCACGATCACCGCCGCGTCCAGCTCGTCCATCAATGACGGCGCTGCAGCGTTGGTGCTAACGCGCGAGTCAACCGCCAAAGAATTAGGCGCAACACCGATGGCCCGCATCGTCGGCCACGCCACCTTTGCGCAAGCGCCTGAATGGTTTACCACTGCTCCGGTCGGCGCGGTCAACAAGCTGCTCAAGAAAATCGGCTGGACGGTTAAAGATGTTGACTTGTGGGAAGTCAACGAAGCCTTTGCCGTTGTGCCGATGGCTGCCATGACTGAGCTTGGCATCAGCCACGACATCGTTAATGTGCACGGCGGTGCATGTGCATTGGGCCACCCGATTGGCGCCAGCGGCGCGCGCATCATCGTCACGCTGATTTATGCGCTGAAGGCTCGGGGTTTGAAAAAAGGCGTTGCCACGCTGTGTATTGGCGGGGGTGAAGGTACGGCAATGGCTATTGAATTGCTATAAGTAGAGTAGCTGCGTGCGCCCGTATTTATTAGGCTAGGAGCCGTTTTGATACTTAATTCAGACCAACAACAAGTTCGCGACGCGTTGCGTGACTTTTGCACGCAAGAACTGCTGCCTAATGCCGCCGCTTGGGACAAAGCGCACACCTTTCCGGTCGAGGCGCACAAAGGCTTGGCCGCACTCGGCGCTTACGGCATCTGCGTGCCTGACGACCTGGGCGGTGCAGGGCTTGACTATTTGTCGCTGGCGGTAGTGATTGAAGAAATTGCTGCGGGCGACGGCGGCACCAGCACGGCGATTAGCGTTACGAATTGCCCGGTCAATGCGATTTTGATGCGCTACGGCAGTGCGCAGCAGCAAAAGCAATGGCTCACGCCGCTGGCGCAGGGCCGCATGCTGGGCGCGTTCTGCCTGACGGAACCGCATGCGGGCAGCGATGCGTCATCGCTTAAAACAACCGCTGTGAAAGATGCCGATGGTTATGTCATCAACGGTGTCAAGCAGTTCATCACCAGCGGCAAAAACGGCCATGTCGCCATTGTCATAGCCGTGACTGACAAAGCCGCTGGCAAAAAAGGCATGAGCGCCTTCATCGTGCCAACCAGCGCGCCTGGTTACAGCGCCGACCGGCTGGAAGACAAGCTGGGCCAACATTCCAGCGACACGGCTCAAGTCAATTTTGATAACTGCCGCATCCCTGCCGAAAACCTGATCGGCAACGAAGGCGAGGGCTACAAAATTGCCCTGAGTGCGCTGGAGGGCGGGCGCATCGGTATTGCTGCGCAAAGCATTGGCATGGCGCGCAGCGCGTTTGACTATGCGCTGGCCTACGCCAAGGACCGCACCGCCTTTGGCAGCGCCATCATCAACCACCAGGCGGTCGGCTTTCGCCTTGCCGACTGCGCTACACAAATTGAAGCGGCCCGCCAGCTAACCTGGCACGCCGCCGC
>JANYED010000026.1 GCA_025363315.1 Polaromonas sp. | reverse complement strand
TTGCCCTGCGCCAAATCCCACAGGTAATGCAGGTTGCCATTGGACAGGATCACAAAACGACAATTAAGTGATTTGGCGTATTTGCGCGCTTGCTCTTTGCCAATCAGTGGATTTTTGTTTTCTGCCTTGGCCTCTAATACGACGACCGGGAAATTCTTGTCATCCAGTAGTAAGAAGTCGACAAACCCTTGACTGGTGGATTCAAAGTCATTTCCGAGTGCGTCAACTTGAGACTTCGAGAGCTTGACGTTGTGTTCTAAAGCAACATTTGCTTTGCCCGATGGCTCATCAAAAAAGCGCCAGCCAGCGGCGGCTAACTGCTGGTTGATTTTTATGCGAGCTTGTGCTTCTTTTGCCATCTTGTAGGTTTATAAATTTTGCTGGAAGCTGTTGACTAGACAACTGCAATTAGGTGCCAGTATGGCGCATTGACTAAAGTGAACGTAGCCAAAACGTAGCTGGCTTAAAGGATTTGCGGCTTAATTGGACTTGATGTAGCTGACTTCAACACGTTGCAAGCGATGTAAGGTGTTGATTTAATTACATATTGTTAAAGTCAGTGCCTCTGTTAATCCGTAGGTCCCTGGTTCGAGCCCAGGTCGAGGAGCCAGATTTTGAAGCCCCGTAATCGTTAGGTTACGGGGCTTTTTTGTTTGTTAAAACTTGGCAAATCTGTGTTTTAGGACGGCATTCAATGTATACCACTTAGTGGCATAATTCAGCGTATGAAACGAGTCTTCAAAACCCGTCACTTCAAACGCTGGATGCGCAAAACAGAGCTGACCGATGCTGCGCTTTGTACCGCTGTTCTGGAGATGGCTGAAGGCCTGATTGATGCTGAACTGGGTGGTGGCGTCGTCAAAAAACGCATCGGTACCGCAGGCCGTGGCAAACGCGGCGGTGCGCGCACCCTGATTGCCACCAACAAAGGCAGTCGCTGGTTTTTTGTCTACGGTTTTGAAAAAAGTGACCGCGCCAATATTTCTGGTGACGAGCTGGAAGCGCTTCAGGCCCTTGCCAGTGACTTGCTTGACTTGTCGGGGAAAGAACTCAGCCAGGCTGTTAAAGACACAACATTACAGGAAATCTGCCATGACACAAAAGATTGAACTTAAAGCGAAAACCAAGGCAAAAAGCCCGATTTTTGAAGCCGTTCACGAGACCGCTAGTGACCTGCATCGCCTCGGCTTTATTCATAAGCGCAATATGCATAAGTTTGATGCACTGTGCCTTGTGCATGTGCCCGACTACAGCAGCGAAAAAATCCGCGCACTGCGTGACCAACTCAAGCTAAGCCAAGCTGTGCTGGCTGCGGTACTGAACACCAGCCTGTCCACCGTGCGCAAATGGGAGTGCGGTGAAAAGCACCCGAGCGGGCCGTCATCCAAGCTGCTTGATTTGCTCGAGCGCAAGGGGCTGGAGGCCGTGCTTTGATTTTTCGATGGGTTAAGGAAGGTGTCGGGTTTAGACGCTAATTAACTTTAAGTTGCTATGAATTCAGGAGCTGGTTACGCACGTATTTATTGAGCTAAAGGCCTATACGGCATCTTAAAGACAGCCCAAAACCGCCTGAAACGAAAATAATTAGAGTCTGACCCCAGCTATTTCGGGTCTGACCCAATTATTTCGCTGCAATGTGACGGGGCTTTATTGTTTTTTAGAGTTTGCTCAAGGTTCGATTTAAGTGCGCCTTGCCACTAGGGAGAAAACCTACATTTTTCTTGTAGATAAATGATGTCTCGTTTGTAATAAATCGCGTACGATTATTTTCTATTTGAAGCGCTCTGTGTGCCTGCACGGGGGCGCACATAAAGGATTTCATATGGGTGAGGCGAAGCGAAGAAAAGAGAGCGAGCCGAATTTCGGGCGCGTTTGTAATATTCGCAGTTATCGTGGGTTGATTGTGAGCCCTCCTATCGAGATTGAGGGCACCAAATTATTTGTTAAGTCTTCAAATCTGGACCCTCAAGAACTAAGATTTGCATTGCTATTTTGGGACAAGCTTGTTTGGCCCTCGTCGAGAGCACTTCATTTTGTGAGTGGCCCGGATGAGCAGTTCTTAGAGAGTGCGGAGATTTTAGAAAGACCCGAATACACGTATTACGGAGATGCAGCTCAAGGTATCTTTAAAGGCCAGTTCCAAGCCTACAAAGATCGTGAGCAGGCAGAACCCGGAGTTTGGGCGCTTTCGCAAGGTGAAAATTCACTCCTATGTAAAGACGGGCTAGCCGAAGAAGGCATGGGGACTATTGTTGAACTGCACCGAGCGATCCCGATTCCGACTAAAGATGTGCCCTTAGCTGAAATCTTGCAATTCAAGAGTCATCGTAATGACGAGCTGCTCCGACTGCGACAACTTCTTGAATCTTTTGTATTTGAGATTAAAGAATCGACCGAAAAGCCATCAGCACTACAAAGGCGCATAGCTGAAGTGGATCAGGCTTGCGCGGATCTTCTCACTGTGGGTAAAGAGTGGCAATTTCCAGTTTACTTGTCAAATTTCAAAGCCTCATTTAGTCTAAGTCCCGAGAAATTTTTACCCGCGACGGCGGGGGGATGGAAAATGGGGGAGCCATATGGACTGACGGCGGCGGCTGCAGTCGCAACAGCCGCTGGTGCTGCGAGCACTCTTGAAATAAAGGGCGACTATGGCCTCAGATCAATTCAGCGACCGGTGAGCCCTTTTCGATATGCGTTTCTTGCGCATGAAGAACTTAGATAGCTATTTGTTGATAAATGCAACAACACTCCAGTTCTTTGGGTCAACCGCTTAGGGTAGTCAAATTGATGCCTTGTAATCGCAAGGGTAGACGGGGTTTTCTTGACTCACCCGCAGCAATTGGGTGCTGATTCAGTTGCGCATCACATAACCTGGCCTCACCCGCGTCTTCCTAACCACCCCATCCGGCGAAAACAAAATCACAAACTCCGCTTTCGCCTCCGCAGGCTCACGCGACTTGGCGCGGTAAACCCACACTTCGTATCCGCTGTCGAAATTGATCACGGTGGCTGCGCCCAGTGCTGCCATCACGCCGGCTTTGCTGCTTTTGCCAACGGTGATGCTGTCGCTGGCGCTTTGCATGGACAGTGTTGGGTTGCTGAAGGGCGGCGCGTCTGGGCCGCCACCGAACAGCCCAGGCCCTGCACAAGCTGCCAGCCACAGGCAGCCAACAAAAGCGATGCAGGTGCGGAGAGATGTTGCGAGTCGCTTGGCCATGCTCAGTTGCCGTCCATATCCTCAAACTCCACCAGCGTGTCGTCTGGCCAGCTTCGGTCGCCCAGCGGCAGCACGTAGGTGCGGTCGAGCAGCACCTCGCAATCGCAAAACGGTAAGTCACTTTTCAGCCCTGGGTCGTCGCTGGCTGATGCATACAGTTTGTCGATAGACAGCACTTCACGCCGGTTGCCAGAGCTAAGTGCCACACTGAACAGGGGGCGATCGGCAAAAAACAGGTACAGCGGCGCTTTGCGGTCGCAGTAGGCTGGGGTAACTACCACCGCCTGCGTCATGCGGCCAATGATGTTCCTGCTGTTGGATATTAAACCCGCTTCCATGCCCACCCGGCATTCCAGCCGCAAGTCGCCCAGCCGCCGGGTGTTGGGCGGCGGCCCGGGCGTGCGAATGTCGCTGCGCCAGGTCATGGTTTGCAGCTTGCGGTTGGGTATGACCTGCGCGTTTTCGTCAAATGCCTTTGCGTTGCGCGTCAGCGTGAAGGTGTCGTCTGGCGCTATGGCCACGTCAAACGCCACGGTAGAGCCGATGACCTCCATAGAGATGCTTTTCATGTCGGTGTCAGGCCGGCGCGGCAGCAGCTTGAAACGCAGCACGCCGTTAGGCGACATGCTGCGTTCGGCGGCAAACAGGTCCATGCCCCGCACCATCTTTCGGTAAGACTTTTCAACCGGGTCGCGGTTTGCTTTGGCGGCAATGGTGACGGACGGCAGTGCGGCGGTGGGTTTGTCTTGGGCGCTTGTGGCGCAGCACAACCCAGCCAGCGATGCCAGCAAGGCGACCCGGTTCAGGGCACGGCGAAGAAAGAATGGCGCTTTGATCAAGTCGTTGCCCTGCAAATTCATGCGTTAAATATATAGCGCCGCGCGGCTGAACTTTGTAGGACGGCCTTGGCAACTTGGGCGGTCCTGTTTCGGCTGCAAACAGACAAAAAAGGGCATGAAAACTGGTTTATAGCTATTAAATAGGCCTAAAGCCCAACGACTACGGGCGCAAGCAGCTATAAAAATAATAGCAATTGTAAAACAGCCCAAAGGTACGGGGCAAGCCCGCTGGCAACACCAAACGCGTGCAATACTAAGTCAATACTAAATGTTAAGCAGGCAAATTTGAAATTTCTCAAATCAATAATGGAAACAACACAATGTTGAGTGATATCGAGATTGCGCAAAAAGCGACGATAAAAAAGATTTACGACATAGCCGATGGTTTGGGTATTCCGCAAGATGCGCTCGTGCCTTATGGCCACTACAAGGCCAAGGTGTCGCTGCAATACGTTGACAGCCTGAAGCACAAGAAAAACGGCAAGCTCATTTTGGTTACCGCTATTTCGCCTACGCCGGCCGGTGAAGGCAAGACGACCACCACCGTGGGACTGGGTGATGCGCTCAATCACATCGGTAAAAAAGCGATTGTTTGCCTGCGCGAGCCGTCCCTTGGCCCAGTGTTTGGCATGAAGGGTGGCGCGGCTGGCGGCGGTTACGCCCAGGTCATGCCGATGGAAGACATCAATTTGCATTTCACGGGCGACTTCAGCGCCATAGCGCTGGCCAACAACCTGCTCGCCGCGCTGATTGACAACCACATCAACCATGGCAATGAACTGGCGTTCGACGTGCGGCGCGTGACGTGGAAGCGCGTGATGGACATGAATGACCGTGCCCTGCGCAACATCACTGTGGCCTTAGGCGGACCTGAAAACGGTTACCCGCGACAAGACGGCTTTGACATCGTGGTGGCGTCTGAAATCATGGCTATTTTTTGCCTGGCCACGTCGCTCAAAGACCTCAAAGCGCGTATCGCCAGCATCGTGGTGGGGTATACCAAAGACCTTAAACCGATCCGTGCAAAAGATCTGAATGCGCAAGGGGCGATGACGGCTTTGCTCAAAGACGCGCTGTTGCCAAACCTCGTGCAAACACTGGAGAACAACCCGGCGTTTATCCACGGCGGGCCGTTTGCCAATATCGCGCACGGCTGTAACTCGGTCATTGCAACGCAAACTGCTTTAAAGCTGGGCGACTACGTTGTGACCGAAGCGGGTTTTGGTGCAGACCTTGGGGCTGAAAAATTTATCAATATCAAGTGCCGTAAATCGGGACTGCGCCCAGACGCGGTGGTGATTGTGGCTACTCTCAGGGCGCTGAAATTTCACGGTGGCGTCGACGTGAAAGCGGTGTCTGGCGAAAACCTGGCCGCGCTAGAAAAAGGCATCGTTAACCTGGAGCGGCACGTTCATAACGTCATGCACAACTTCGGCTTGCCGTGTGTTGTCAGTGTGAACCACCGCACGCACGACACTGAAGATGAGCTTGCGCTTCTGATGAGCCGGGTCAGCAAGTTGGGCTGCAAAGTGGTGGTTGCCAAGCACTGGGCCGATGGCGGCAAAGGTGCCACAGAAGTTGCCCAGCACGTTGTAGAACTGTGCGAGGAGCCCAGCAACTTTAAGTTTGTGTACCCAGACAATATGCCTCTGTGGGACAAAATGAAGACCATTGCGACCAAGATTTACGGCGCATCAGACATTGCGGCCAGCAACAAAATCCGCAACCAGATACAAAAGCTGCAAGACGGCGGCTACGGGCACTATCCGGTTTGTGTGGCAAAAACGCAGTATTCGTTTTCTACCGACGCGACACTCAAAGGAGCACCGTCAGACCATGTTGTCACGATCAGGGAAGTTCGCCTGGCGGCGGGCGCCGAGTTTGTGGTGATGGTGTGTGGCGACATGATGACCATGCCCGGACTGCCACTGGTACCGTCGGCGGCGGCGATTGACGTTGACGACAACGGTACGGTCAGTGGCTTGTTCTGATGTCTGTTGATTATTTAGAGATTTAGCTCTGCAGCCCAATATGAACGGGCGCGAGCAGCTTCTAAATCAATAGCAAATAAGAATTAGCTTAGAGCGTGGCTTCAACCATCCGCTGCAGCTCGGGTGTGATGTCTGGCAGCACGCTAAACCAGGCCTCAAACGCGGGGCGTGCCTGGTTGAGGAGCATGCCTAGGCCGTCTACTGTGGGGTTGCCGCGTGCTTTGGCGGCTTGCAGCAGCGGGGTTTCGAGCGGGACGTAAATCACGTCAGACACTAGCGCGCCTCTAGGCAGGTCGGTCAAGTCCAGGTCTAGCGCTGGGTTGCCGTGCATGCCTTGGCTTGTGGTGTTAACCAGCAACGCAACACTGCTAAGTGCAGCGTGGCGCGCAGCCCACGGCACGGCTTTGACCACTTCGCCAAACTCATTGCCAAATTCATCGGCCAGCGCCTGGGCGGCAGCGGGTGAGCGGTTGAGCAGCCTGATCTCTTTGGCACCCCGGTCGGCCAGGCTTAGCACTACGGCACGGGCTGCGCCGCCTGCGCCCAGCACTGTCACGGGCCCGGCATCGGCCTGCCAGTTGGGCTTGGCGTCCAGCAGGCTTTGAATGTAGCCATAACCGTCGGTGTTAAAGCCCTTGAGCGAGCCGTCGGCCTGCACAACGATGGTGTTGATGGCGCCCACGCGCTTGGCGTTGCTGTCAACCTCGTCCATAAACGCCATTGCGTCCACCTTGTGCGGAATGGTGACGTTGCAGCCCTTAAAGCCCAGCGCCTTCAGGCCGGGGATGGCGGTGGCCAGCGTGCCGGGTGCAACGGGCAACTGCACGTACGAGCCAGTCAAACCGTACTTTTGCAGCCAGTAGTTGTGAATCAGCGGGGAGCGTGAATGCGAGACGGGCCAGCCCATGACGCCAGCAAGATGAAAAGGTGTTGAACTCATGCGCTTATTCTGCCTTGACGCGGCCAGACTGAACCACTGGCTTCCAGCGCGCCAGCTCACGCGTGATCAATTGGCCAAACGCTTCGGTCGTAGCAGGTGTCGCGATCGCCCCCTCGTTATTCAAGCGGGTTTTCATTTCTGCTGAGCTGAGCGCCTGGTTGATTTGCGTATTCAGCTTGGCGACCACGCCCTCCGGTGTGCCAGCCGGAGCCACCACGCCGTACCACTGGTCCGCTTCAAAACCCGCATAGCCTGACTCGGCCACGGTGGGCAAGTCGGGCAGCGCGGCCAGACGGGTGGGGGACGACACAGCAAGTGCCCGCAGTTGCCCATTTTTGACTTGCCCCAGCACCGCAGGCGCACCGGTAAACAGCACCTGGATTCGCCCGCCCATCAGGTCAGTCACCGCCGGGGCCGTGCCCCGGTAGGGGATATGCAGCAGCGATGTGCCGGTTTGCAGCTTGAAGTATTCCGTCGCCAGGTTGGCCGCGCTGCCGTTGCCGCCGGAGCCATAGTTAAGCCTGCCTGGGCTGGCTTTGGCCAGCGCCACTAGTTCTTTGACGTTGGTGGCTTTGACAGACGGATGCACCACCAGCACATTGGGCACCCGCGCCACCCAGGCCACTGGGGCAAAGCTTTTGAGCGGGTCATTTGACAAGTTGGGGCTAAATGACGAGTTCATCGACGGGTTAACGGCCAGCGTGCCAATGTGGCCCATCAGTAGTGTGTAGCCGTCGGGCGCTGCCTTGGCGACTCTTTCAGCGCCTATGGCACCGCCTGCACCGGGCACGTTGTCAACAATCACCGCTTGGCCCCATGCTTTGATCAACTCTTGCGCCACAGCACGGGCCAATATATCGGAGCTGCCGCCGGGAGTGAAGGGTACGACCAAGCGAATGGGTTTGGTGGGGTAGTGTGCGGCTGGTGTGTTTGGGGTGCTGGTTTGCGCATGGCAACCAGACGCGGTAAAAACAATGGCGGTGAGCAGTGAACGGGCGATTTTTGATTTCACAAGCGACCTCAGTTGTAAGGCTTCATAGCAGTCATCAACACTGACTTGACCACCTCCGCCGCGATTTTTTGCGTCTCGGTGCTCGGCCTGCGCGCAGCGCGCACTAGCATCAGCTGGCTGAGGATGCGCGGCTGCGTGATGCTGCGCACCGTGAAAGGCGAGGCGTCATCGAAATTGCTTAGGGTATAGCTGGGCAGCACGGCATGGCCCATGCCCTCTTTGACCAGGCTCAAAATCGCGTTCAGGCCATCAACCTCAAGCGTGACGTCCGGTTTGAGGCCAATGGCGTTCATTTCGCTTTCGATCAAGATGCGAAACGCGTTCGGGCGGCTGGGCAGGATCAGCGGTAGCTCTGCTACTTTGGCCAGCGTGATGGGCTGGCGCTTTCTGGTTTTTTGTGCAGTTTTATGTGTAGAAGAAGTTTTTGAAATCAGCACCAGCTCCTCGGTGTGCAGCGTGGTCATTTCCACTTCAGGCGAATGCTCGGCGTTGTACAGCACCGCAATGTCGAGGTTGCCCACCCGCAGGCCTTCGTACATCAGCACTGAGAAGCCTTCGGTCAGCGTCAAATGCGCCTGCGGCAATTGCTGCTTGAAGGCGCGGCTCAGAGGCACGGTTATCAGCCGCGACAAACTGGGCGGCAGGCCAATCGACACGCGGCCCGCCAGCGCGCCGCGCACCGCGCCCAGCTCTTCGCGCGCCAGCTCCACCTGATGCAAAATGCCGCGCCCGTGCTTGAGCAGCAGGTTGCCCGCCTCAGTCGGCAGCGCGCCGCGCCCGTTGCGGGTCAGCAGGTTTTGCCGCAACTCGACCTCCAGCAGGCGTATCTGGCGGCTCAGCGCGGGCTGGGCAATGTCCAGCGCAATCGAGGCGCGGGTAAAGCTGCCTAGCTCAGCCACGCGCACAAAATATTCCAGTTGTTTCAAGTCCATACGTTATTTTATTGACATAGCAATTCCCAAGCTATGCGTGTTTGTTCTAACTGCTAGCAGGCCTTGGTTGTTTCAGTGCCATGGTTTGCGGCGCAAAATTGACGCGTGAATAAGCAAACTCCAACCACGCCCTTAACCACGCCTTTGTTGCTCTTGCCCGGCCTCATGTGCGACGGGACTTTCTGGCAGCCTTTGGCAGACACCCTGACTTGCCAGGTGGTCGACTACGGCGATGCCAACAGCATCACGGCCATGGCCGAAGTTGTGTTGGCCGCTGCGCCGTCAAGTTTTGTTGTGGCAGGCCATTCCATGGGCGGGCGGGTGGCCCTTGAAGTGGCGCGCCTTGCACCTGATCGCGTGCAAAAAATAATTCTGATGGACACCGGCTACCTGCCGCGCCAGCCGGGGCCTGCGGGCGACACTGAAAAGGCAGGCCGCATGGCACTGCTGGACATCGCGCATCAGCAGGGCGTGCGTGTCATGGCACAAGAATGGGTGAAAGGTATGGTGCATCCTGAGCGTTTGACTGACGCACCGTTGATCGATGCCATTCTGGACATGATGGAACGCAAAACCGCTGACCACTTTGCACGTCAGCAAAACGCGCTCTTGAGTCGGCCTGATGCCAGCCCAGTATTGGCAGCGTTGCGCTTGCCCACGCTGCTGCTGTGCGGCAGGCAAGACACATGGGCCAGTGTGGCGCAGCACACCGCCATGCAGTTCTTGGTGCCGCATGCGCAGCTCAGCGTGATTGAAGACGCTGGCCACATGGTGCTGATGGAACGGCCCGAGGCAACGATTCAAGTCATTCAGTCCTTTTTAGAGCAAGCATGATCAAACTTATCTCTTCCATGGCCACGCGTCAGGTGCTGGCTGAGTTGGCGTCGCAATGGCAAACAGCATCAGGCATTCAGGTGCATATTGAATCTGTTGGCGGTGTGGACGCTGCCAAACGGGTGCAAGCTGGCGAAGCGTTTGATGGCGTGGTGCTGGCCTCGGACGCGATTGAAAAGCTGGCGACTGGTGGCCATGTGCTTGCTGGCAGCAGGGTTGACCTGGTGCGCTCCAGCGTGGCGGTGGCCGTCAAGGAGGGCACATCTGTGCCAGACATCAGCACTGAATCAGCACTGCGCAGCGCCATCGAGGCTGCGCCTACGATTGGTTATTCAACCGGCCCTAGCGGCGTGGCCCTGGTCAAACTGTTTGAACGCTGGGGCCTGTGGGACGCGCTACAGACCCGCATTGTGCAAGCCCCGCCAGGCATACCTGTGGGTACGCTGGTCGCACGCGGCGAGGTGGCGCTGGGCTTTCAGCAATTGAGCGAGCTGATGCACCTTGATGGCATCACCGTGGTGGGCACCTTACCCGAGGCAGTAGGAATCACCACTATTTTTTCAGCCGCGACTTGTGCAGCGTCTACCCAACAAGAAACCGTCGCAAAATTATTTGCTTTCATGGCAGCCTCGAAAGCTGCTGCGGTCAAACAAAAACACGGCATGCAAGCCACCTGAATTTATACAACCCAGAGACTAAACATGAGCCT
Source organism: Polaromonas sp. (assembly GCA_025363315.1). GTDB lineage: Bacteria > Pseudomonadota > Gammaproteobacteria > Burkholderiales > Burkholderiaceae_C > Polaromonas. The sequence goes on along the minus strand of JANYED010000026.1, from coordinate 3,411 downwards.
ACAAAAACCACTCATCATCGACTGCCACGGCCATTACACCACTGCGCCAAAAGCGCTTGAAACCTGGCGCAACCAGCAAATTGCGGGCATTAAAGACTCTGCCGTGATGCCCAAAGTGAGTGACCTGAAAATCAGCGACGACGAGCTGCGTGAAACGATTGAACTGAACCAGTTGCGTCTGATGAAAGAGCGCGGCAGTGACCTGACCATCTTCAGCCCGCGCGCCAGCTTTATGGCGCATCACATTGGCGACTTCAATGTGTCGTCCACCTGGGCAGCCATTTGCAACGAGCTGTGCTACCGCGTCAGCCAGCTGTTCCCCGACCAGTTTGTGCCCGTAGCCATGCTGCCGCAAAGCCCGGGTGTTGACCCCAAAACCTGCATTCCTGAATTGGTCAAATGCGTCGAGCAATACGGCAATGTAGGCATCAATTTGAACCCCGACCCATCGGGCGGCCACTGGACGTCACCCCCCTTGAGCGACAAACACTGGTATCCGATTTACGAGAAGATGGTGGAGTACGACATTCCGGCCATGATTCACGTCAGTACCAGTTGCAACGCCTGCTTTCACACCACCGGCGCGCATTACTTGAATGCTGACACCACAGCTTTCATGCAATGCCTGACGAGTGATTTGTTCAAAGACTTCCCGACGCTGAAGTTTTTGATTCCGCACGGCGGCGGCGCAGTGCCCTACCACTGGGGGCGCTTTCGCGGCCTCGCGCAAGAACTGAAAAAGCCCTTGCTGCAAGACCACCTGCTGAACAACATCTTTTTTGACACCTGCGTGTACCACCAACCGGGTATTGACCTGCTGACCAAAGTGATCCCGGTCAAAAACATTCTGTTTGCAAGCGAAATGATTGGTGCCGTGCGCGGCATTGACCCAGAAACCGGCAACTACTATGACGACACCAAGCGCTATATTGAGTCATCAACCCAACTGAGCGCCGAGCAGCGCTGCCAGGTTTACGAAGGCAACACGCGCCGCGTTTTCCCGCGCCTGGATGCTGCATTAACCAAAAAAGGACTGTGACATGACCACCCCGATGAATAATTTAGGTATCGTCAAACGCAATATCGTTCGCGCAGACAAAGCCGCTGTAGCGCGCCTGGCCAAGCAGGGCGTGGCCACCATCCACGAGGCCATGGGCCGCGTCGGTTTGATGAAGCCCTACATGCGCCCCATTTACAAAGGCGCCAACATTTGCGGCACAGCGGTGACGGTCCTTTTGCAGCCCGGCGACAACTGGATGATGCATGTGGCCGCCGAGCAGTTGCAGCCCGGTGATGTGGCCGTGGCTGCCTGCACCACCGACAACGACGACGGCTTTTTTGGTGACCTGCTGGCTACCAGTTTTCAGGCCCGTGGCGCAGTGGGTCTGGTCATTGACGGCGGTGTGCGTGATGTGACCGATCTTGAAAAAATGGGTTTCCCGGTGGTCAGCAAAGTCATTCATTCCAAGGGCACGATCAAAGCAACGCTGGGCTCAGTCAATGTCCCTATCGTTTGTGCAGGTGCCGTCGTCAACCCCGGTGATGTGGTGATTGCCGACATCGATGGCGTGGTGGTGGTGCCCGCAGCCATCGCCGCGCAAGTGGCGGACGCAGCTGAAAAGCGCGAAAGCTTTGAAGGCGAAAAGCGCGCCAAGCTGGCAGCCGGCGTGTTGGGCCTGGACATGTACAACATGCGCGAGCCACTGGAAAAAGCCGGTCTCAAATACATCGATTAATTGGTTGATAAAAAAAATGAAATTCACCAAAACTCACGGCTGGCTCGACTGGTACACCGGCCCCGCCAAACCTACCTTCAAACTACCACACGGCGCGGTGGATGCACACTGCCACGTGTTTGGCCCGGGCGACGTGTTCCCGTATGCACCGGAGCGCAAATACACGCCGTGTGATGCGTCCAAAGAGCAATTGTTTGCCCTGCGCGACCATTTGGGCTTTGACAAAAACGTGATCGTGCAGGCCACCTGCCACGGCAGTGACAACCGGGCACTGGTTGATGCGCTCAAAGCGTCGAACAACAAAGCGCGCGGTGTAGCCACCGTTAACCGCAACGTGACGGACGCTGAGCTGCGAGACATGCACGCCGCTGGCGTGCGCGGCACACGGTTTAACTTCGTCAAACGCTTGGCTGACTTCACGCCCCGCGATGTGTTGCTGGAGATTGCCAACCGCATTGCGCCGCTTGGCTGGCACGTGGTGATTTATTTTGAAGCGGTGGACTTGCCCGAGCTGTACGACTTTTTCACAGCCTTGCCGACAACGGTGGTGGTTGACCACATGGGTCGGCCCGATGTGACCAGGCCTGTGGACGGCCCGGAGTTTGAGTTGTTCGTCAAGATGATGCGCGAGCACCCGAACATCTGGAGCAAAGTCAGCTGCCCCGAGCGCCTGAGCGTGGGTTGCCCGAAAGCGCTGAATGGCGAGCAAAAGGCTTATCAGGACGTGGTGCCGTTTGCCAGAAAATTGGTGGAGACCTTCCCCGACCGCGTGCTGTGGGGTACCGACTGGCCGCACCCAAACCTGAAAGACCACATGCCTGATGACGGCTTGCTGGTGGACTTTATTCCGCAGATTGCCACCACACCCGAATTGCAGCAAAAGCTGCTCGTGAGCAACCCCACCCGTTTGTACTGGTCTTGACTGGAGTTGATGTCATGTCACTGAATAAAAATTATCTCGACGTGCCCGGCACCACGATTTTTGATGCCGATGAAAGCCGCAAGGGCTACTACCTGAACCAGTTTTGCATGAGCCTGATGACGCATGAAAACCGCGAACGATTCAAGGCCGACCAGCGTGCCTATCTGGATGAATGGCCGATGACAGAAGAGCAGAAGCAGGCCGTGCTCGATGTGGACTTGAACCGTGCCATTTCGCTAGGTGGCAACATTTACTTTTTGGCTAAGCTGGGTGCCACGCACGGCAAGAGCTTTCAGCAAATGGCAGGCAGCATGACTGGCATGACCGAGATCGAATACCGCGACATGATGATTGGTGGCGGTCGTTCAGTTGAAGGCAACCGCGTGGTGGGCGAAGACGGCACGGCGCAGGCGCACAGACAACCGCAGGGTGCGGCAAACAAAGGAAGCAATTAAATGGCAAAAATCACCGCCAGCGTTTTCACATCGCATGTCCCTGCTATTGGCGCAGCGATGGATTTGGGTAAAACACATGAGCCTTACTGGCAGCCGCTGTTCAAGGGTTACGAGTATTCGAAACAATGGATGAAGGACAACACGCCTGACGTGATTTTCCTGGTGTTTAATGACCACGCCACGGCGTTCAGTCTGGACATGATTCCTACCTTCGCCATCGGTACAGCTGCGTCTTACCAGCCTGCTGATGAAGGCTGGGGTCCGCGTCCTGTGCCTGTGGTTGAAGGGCATCCTGCAT
>JANYED010000022.1 GCA_025363315.1 Polaromonas sp. | reverse complement strand
GCACACAATTTGTGTTTCAGTGGTTTCAAAGTCAACCGCGCCGCGCACGCCACGCTCTTTTAAAAGCGCTTGGTAAACGTCATGAAGGTCAAGCAAATGCGGCACAAGTGCCTTGCGCTGCGCTGCTTCTGGCCCTCGCGTGTTGGCCAAAATAGCGGCCACTTCTGTGTAGGTAAAGCGCGCCTGGCTGAACATTACTGCCGGGTAAAACTGGTAGGCATGCACGTCGCCTTTGGTGGTGACCAGCATGTCGCACACCATGCACAGGCGCTCGACGGTCGGGTTGAGCGAACACAACCCGTTCGACAACTTTTCAGGCAGCATCGGTATCACGCGGCGTGGAAAGTAAACGCTGGTGGCGCGGTCATATGCATCGATGTCAATCGCGCTGCCAGTTTCTACATAGTGGCTCACGTCGGCAATCGCTACCAACAAGCGCCAGCCTTTGCCTCGCCCTACTTTGGCGGGTTCACAGTACACCGCATCGTCAAAATCGCGTGCGTCTTCACCGTCAATCGTGACGAGTGCGATGTCAGTTAAATCAACGCGATTCTTTTTGTCTTGTGGTCGCACGGCATCAGGCAGCGTGCGGGCAAGAGCCAGCGCTTCGTCTGAAAATTCATGCGGCACGCCGTATTTGCGCACCGCAATTTCAATTTCCATGCCGGGGTCGTCGATCTCGCCCAGCACTTCTTTGACGCGGCCCACCGGCTGGCCAAACAGCGCGGGCGGCTCGGTCAGTTGCACCACCACCACTTGGCCTGTTTTGGCTGAACCGGTTGCGCCCTTGGGGATCAATACATCCTGGCCATAGCGCTTGTCTTCGGGCGCGACTAGCCACACGCCGCTTTCTTGCAGCAGGCGGCCGATGATGGGGTTCGGCGAACGTTCGATGATTTCAGTGACGCGGCCTTCGGGCCGGTTTTTGCGGTCGTGGCGGACGATGCGCGCCTTGACGCGGTCTTTGTGCAGCACGGCACGCATCTCGTTAGGCGGCAGGTAAATGTCGGCCTCACCGTCATCGCGTTGCACAAAACCGTGACCATCACGGTGGCCAGAAACGGTGCCCTCGAATTCTGCGAGGAGGCCAGACGCTGTGCTGGCATTGTGTTGAGTTGTTTTGATAAAAAAGTCTCTTTAAAAGTTGTTGCTCAATTGCATTAGGTGCAATTGGCGACACAAGTATGCCGCCTAAACATTTCAATCTGTGGGGCATTGAGCCACCATGGATAATGGTACACTTCAGGGCTCGCCCGGGTGGCGGAATTGGTAGACGCGCACGGTTCAGGTCCGTGTATCGCAAGATGTGGAGATTCGAGTTCTCTCCCGGGCACCAAGATAATTCAGGGAACTGAAAACGCTATAAAAAGCCACTGAATATTTCACCTTTCAGTGGCTTTTTTGTTGTCTGGACGACGTTGACATCAGAACGGGACGGCAAGCAAATCATGTCCCTGAACACCCACAATCCGCGCCTTGGTGAACTCGCCTACCTTCAGGGTTTTACTGATTTTCTCGGGCGCCAGCAGCTTGACCACACCATCAATCTCGGGTGCATCAGCGTAGGAGCGCCCCACGCCGCCCTTGCGGCCCAATGCCGGGGCTAAATCAACCAGCACCTGCATGGTTGCACCAATGCGGTTTTGCAGCTTTTGGCTAGACACCGCTTCTGCCACCGCCATAAAGCGCGCACGGCGTTCATCGCGCAATTCAATCGGCAGCATACCGGGAATATCGTTGGCTGTAGCGCCTGCCACCGCGCTGTAGGCAAAGCAGCCAGCGCGGTCGATTTTGGCTTCCCTAGCGAAGTCCAGCAGGTGCTCAAACTCGGCTTCTGTTTCGCCCGGGAAGCCCGCAATAAACGTGCTGCGAATCACAATTTCAGGGCAAATCTCGCGCCAGCGTGCAATGCGCTCCAGGTTTTTTTCACCGCTGGCAGGCCGCTTCATGCGCTTTAAAACATCCGGGTGGCTGTGCTGCAAAGGGACATCCAGGTACGGCAGCACTTGGCCGGTAGCCATCAGCGGCAAAATCTCGTCAACACTCGGGTATGGGTACACATAGTGCAAACGCACCCACGCACCGTAGGGTTCAGCAATCTTGCCGAGTGCTTGAACCAGCTCCAGCATGCGGGTTTTGATGGGTTTGCCCTCATAAAAACCGGTGCGGTACTTCACATCAACGCCGTAGGCCGAGGTGTCCTGGCTGATGACCAGCAATTCTTTCACGCCGCCGTCAAACAACGCGCGCGCTTCAACCAGCACATCGCCAATCGGGCGCGATACCAAATCCCCGCGCATCGACGGAATAATGCAAAACGTGCAACGGTGGTTGCAGCCTTCGCTGATTTTTAAGTACGCATAGTGACGTGGGGTTAATTTGATGCCTGCCACACCAAAACTGTTTGGCACCAGATCCACAAACGGGTCATGCGGCTTGGGCAGGTTCAAATGAACAGCGTCCATCACTTCTTGCGTGGCGTGTGGGCCGGTCACGGCCAGCACGCTGGGGTGCACTTGGAGCACCATGTTAGCGCCGCCTTCGCCCTCCTTTGCGCCCAAGCAACCCGTGACAATGACGCGGCCGTTGGCAGCTAGCGCCTCACCAATCGTGTCCAGACTTTCCTTGACAGCATCGTCAATAAAACCGCAGGTGTTAACGATGACGAGATCTGCGCCTTCGAATGTTTTGGAAGTTTGGTAGCCCTCGGCGCTCAGTTGGGTGAGGATCAACTCGGAATCTGTCAGCGCTTTGGGGCAGCCCAAGCTGACGAAGCCGACTTTTGGGGCGGGCTTAGTGATGATGGGGGTGGGTAGGGAAAAAGCTTCGCTCATGACTCTATTGTCTCAGAGCCACTATTTCTTTATCTTTTCAAGCCAAAGGCACTCAACATCTGCTCGCTTTGCTTTTGCATCTGCTCCTGCATTTGTGAGAATGCGCTTTTGGATTGCTCCACATAATTGCCCATCATCCCTTGCATCATGGGCGACTGCACGTTCATCAGCTTGGCCCAGCTTTCGGGGCTTACGCCCTTGGCTTGCTCGGCCATTTTGACCTGCAAGTCCATGAAGCCCTGCACGTTTTTCTCCAAATATGCACCCATGAAGCTTTGCATGGCGTTGCCGTAGAACCGGATGATGTTTGCCAGCACCGCCTCGGTAAACATCGGCGCGCCGCCTGACTCTTCTTCCAGAATGATTTGCAGCAGGATGCTGCGCGTTAGATCGTCATTGGTTTTGGCATCTACCACCACAAACTGTGTACTGTCCATGACCAATTGGCGCACATCTGTCAAGGTAATGTAAGTGGAGGTTTCAGTGTCATACATACGCCGATTCGGGTACTTTTTAATGACCCGGCTCCTGGCGTCTGCTTCGGCTTGGGCGGCCTGGGAAGTTGGAGAAGCTTTGGTTTTTGGCACTGAACGTTCCCGGGGGTGAATCACCATAACGACCACTCGCGATATGACGGGTCGTTCGCTACATTTTAAGGAAATTTGGGGGTTACCAAATCTCTAGATTTACCCTGCATTGAGGGGGAAGTCAGTCAAAAGATTGGTAGGCGCAATTGGACTCGAACCAACGACCCCCACCATGTCAAGGTGGTGCTCTAACCAGCTGAGCTATGCGCCTAAAGTCGAGTGTGAGTATAGCTTATCTTCGCCGGACTGAACGCACCCCGGCCACCCCAGCGACAACCCCCAGCACCTGCTTGAGCCGCCCTGACTGCGCAACCTCTACCGTAAATGTCATCCAGGCCGTGCCGCCTGTGTTGTCTTTCACCGATTGCGTTTGCACGCCAATCACGTTCATTTTTTCTTTGGCAAACACCTCTGAAATGTCACGCAACAATCCCTGCCTGTCTGATGCTTCAATCGCCACATCGACTGGATAGGCCGCACCGTCGGCGTTTTTCGCTGCGTTCCATTCAACTTCAATCACCCGATCAGGGCTGCCGGCGGCCATGTTGCGAAAGTTACTGCAATCGCTGCGATGCACGCTGACACCTTTGCCCTTGGTAACGAACCCCAAAATGTCGTCGGGCGGAGCGGGTTTACAGCACTTGGCCAGCTGCGTGAGTAACGAGCCCATACCGACGACCAGCACGCCGCCGTTTTTAGCGTTAG
>JANYED010000016.1 GCA_025363315.1 Polaromonas sp. | reverse complement strand
TAAGCGCTGTGCAGCGCTTCCAGGCCGCCAAATTGCGGTGTGAAGCCGCATTTGCTGGCGGTGTTTACCACCAACATGACCTTGCCCTTGAACGCTGACAGGGCGATGTCCTTGCCGCTGATGTCCTTAGCTTGAAAGTCGTAAACGGTTGGGGTGCTCATTGTTTAGCTCCTGGATGAAATGAGTTGGCTCGCCTTTTATTTTGCGCTGCCCGGCCCATCCGCGCTGTCACCTTGGGGAGCTAGCGCTGCCCATGCAGCCGCCAGCACAATCAGGCTACCGCCCAATACGATGCGCGGCGTGAAGATGGCGGCTCCAAGCAGGGCGGCTGACGCACTGGCAAATAAAATTTCTGTCAGCATGACCAGTGCTGTGGTGCTGACCGTCAGCCGAGCAGCACCATACTGCAAGGCCGCATTGCCCGTCATGAATGCCAGCGCCAAGGCCAGCAACACCGGAATGCCGGCTGTCTGCAACGCCGGGGCAGGTACGATTTGCTGCGACATACCCAGCAGCGCCGCCATCGTCGCCATCAGTGCGCCACCGCCAAACATCGCGAGCATGCAGGAGGTGCTGGGCGCGTGTTTGAATTTGCGCAGCAAGGCGTTGGTGATGGCAAACGTAAGCCCGCCCGACAGCGCCAGCCAGTCGGCACCGCCTTGCGGAATGGGCCAGGGTGAGTCAGGGGTTTTGAGCACAATCAGCACCCCAGCCATCGCCATCGCCAGCCGCAGTAAAGAAGCCGCGGAGGGTTTTTCGCCGAGCAGCAGCCAGGCTACCAGTACAGACCAGGCGGGCATGAGGTAAAACAGCAGCACCACGCGAACCACGTCGCCCACCGTAACCGCCCAGTTGAAGCCGACATTGGTCAAACCTGACGCCAGGCCCAGCAGCCACAAGCCTGGGTTGGCCAGCACGCCGCGCCAGCTTTTGAAGCTAAGTGCTAACAGCAATGCAAACACCATCAGATACATCAAGGCCGTAGACCATAGGGGGTGCAGGCCATAGCCCTGCAGTACGCGAAACGGCCACCAAGACAAGCCCCAGATAAAAGCGTTGATGACCAAAGCCGCCGCTGCCAATACGGCCGTGCCGCCTTTGGTATCCGGCATCAGTGCGAAGTGTCGCTGCGGGCGATGCTTAGTAAATGGTCAACCTGCTCTTTGTGCTTGATGCAATTGCTTTTGTGCCAGCGCTGAATCACCAACATAAAACCGGCCACCACCACACCGAAACCGCTGATCGCGCCAAAAGCCGACAGGCCAACACCCGTAGAAAAGCTGTAGCCCGCGCCCAAGGCCAAGATGCATGCCTGCTCGTTGAAGTTTTGCACCGCAATCGACCGGCCCGCGCCCATCAGGTTGTGGCCCCGATGCTGCAGCAGCGCGTTCATGGGCACCACCAAGTAGCCACCCAAGCCGCCCAACAAGATCAAAAACGGCGCGGCGACCCACACGTTGTCGATGAAGTTCATCAAAATCACCAATAGCCCCATGCCGATGCCCATCGGCATGACGCTGGTGGCCTGGTCAAGGCGCATGCGCATCGACGCAATGACCGCGCCCACCGCCGTGCCAATGGCCACCACCCCAACCAGCGACGACGCCTGCGTAGTGCTGTAACCCAGCGCCGCGGCGGCCCAGGCCAGCACGATGTAGCGCAGGTTGCCAGACACGCCCCAGAACAACGTGGTGGTTGCCAATGAAATCTGGCCCAGCTTGTCACGCCACAAGGCCGAGTTGCAGTTCCAGAAATCTGGCAGCAACTCAAGTTTGTTACGCGGCATAGGCCGCATTTCAACGCCAGTTGCCGGTATGCGGGTGTTGAACCAGGCAGCAATCACGTACAAAAAAATCAGCACGCTGATGGCGGCTTCGGGTGGGGTGTCGATGCTGGTGGCCATGAACGGAAAATCAAACGCCAGCAGTTTGCTTGAAATGACTTTGCCCACCAGCTGGCCGCCCAGCAACACGCCCAGGATGATGGACGAGATGGTCAGCCCTTCAATCCAGCCATTGGCCTTGACCAGTTGGGACGACGGAAGCAGCTCGGTGAGAATGCCGTACTTGGCAGGCGAATAGGCCGCGGCACCCAGGCCAACAATCGCGTAGGCCATCAGTGGGTGCGTGCCAAACAGCATCATCAGGCAACCCACGACCTTGATGGCGTTGCTGACAAACATTACCTGGCCCTTGGGCCGGGCGTCCGCAAAAGCCCCGACAAACGGCGCCAACACCACATAAAACAATGCAAACATGGGCACCAGCGCAGCGGGCTGCCACTTCGGCGCGCCACTGGTTTTCAGCAGTTCCACGGCGGCTACAAACAATGCATTGTCAGCCAGCGAGCTAAAAAACTGAGCCGCCATGATGGTGCAAAAACCGCGCTTCATTTAAGGTGTGCTGTCTGCATGCTATGCAGGTTTATAGCATGGGGGCGTTTGGTATAAACCCACTTGCCTTTATTTTTGTAGGTCACCCAAACGGGTCAAGCAATAATTGCAGTATGCCGCGCCCTATCCACGCCACCATTCACACTTCAGCGCTCAGCCACAACCTGTCGCGTGCGCGGCAATCGGCCCCTGACGCAAAAGTCTGGGCCATCGTGAAGGCCAACGCCTACGGCCATGGGATCGAGCTCGCATTTGCGGGCCTGAAAAGCGCTGATGGCTTTGCGCTGCTGGACCTGGACGAGGCCAAGCGCTTGCGCGCACTTGACTGGCGCGGGCCGATCCTGCTGCTTGAAGGCTGCTTTGATGCGCGTGACCTGGAAGTCTGCGCGCGGCTGGGGCTGTGGCATGTGGTGCATTGCAACGAGCAAATCGACATGCTGGCCGCGCACAAAACCAGCCAGCCGCACCGTGTGTTTTTAAAAATGAACTCCGGCATGAACCGCCTGGGTTTTAAGCCCGAGCGCTATCGCGCTGCCTGGACGCGCCTGAACGCACTGCCGCAGGTCGATGAAATATCGCTGATGACACATTTTTCAGATGCCGACACCACCAAAGGTATCTCCGCACAGCTCCGCGCCTTTGACGCCGTGACGCATGACTTACCAGGCGAGCGGTCTTTGAGCAACAGTGCCGGCAACTTGCGCCACACAGGCGCGCTGGCGGCCAGGTCTGACTGGATACGCCCTGGCATCGCGGTGTACGGCAGCGCGCCAGACTACCCCGAACACAGCGCCGGGCATTGGGACTTGCAACCGACGATGACGCTCGGCTCACAAATCATCGCCACGCAAACCTTGCAGGCTGGCGACACAGTGGGCTACGGCTCCAGCTTCACCGCAAGCGACGCGATGCGCATCGGCGTGGTGGCCTGCGGCTATGCAGACGGCTACCCACGGCATTGCACCACCGGCACGCCCATGCTGGTGGACGGCGTACGCTGCCGCATGGTGGGCCGCGTCAGCATGGACATGGTGACGGTGGATTTGACCCCCGTGCCAAATGCGGGCATGGGCAGCGACGTGACGCTGTGGGGCCGCGCAGCAGATGGTGCTGTTTTGTCAATTGACGAAGTGGCGCATGCGGGTGGGACAGTCGGCTATGAGCTGATGTGCGCGCTGGGGCAGCGGGTGCCGGTGGTAGCTGAATAGCCTCACACTTAAGACAGGCCTGCCATATGCACCTGCGCTGCCGCAGCCAGCTTTTCATCAAACGTCGCCAGCGGCGCTTTTAGAACAGCTGCCAGCCATAGGTAGCTTGCGTCGTAGGCGGACAGGTTGTAGCGCAGGGCCAATGCAAAAGAGTCGGCGGGGTAGACCGGATGCAAATCGACGGACAGTTTTGCGTAATGTGCAAGACCTTTTTCAGCAATGTCTTGCGCCCCCTTTTTGTACTTTTTCAAGGCCACGCTGGCGATTTCTGCCTGCAACAGATACGGTGCGTTCAAAGTCCGGCCATGGATTTTTTCTATCGCCTGTAGTTGCCAGGATTCCTCAAACACCAGACCTGCCAAGACGCTGCAATCAATAACGATTGGCGGGCGGATCAGATACTGGGCTGGTGGCTCTGCAACAAACAAGGTACGCGGGTCTGAGCCCAGAGTTAGAGTCATCGCAAATCCCTGTCTTCACGAATGATGTCAACGCCAAGCGGTACTCCGGGCATGTATTTTGGCTCTGCACCACCGCGCGCAGCCTTCATTTCAGCCGCCAACTGCTCTACGGTCTTCCAGCCAAAACGCATGATTGGGTGGCCCATTCGGTCGTAGCCGACGATGCGGCCTTGGCGCATCGAGTCCTTGGAGTCATTGCCTGGATCGCCTGAGGGCGTTTGCACATGAGCGTTACATACAACCGCCTGCTCAATGATCGCCATTAGCTCCCCCTGAAGCGACCGGTGATTGCGCGCTGCACGTTGGCGCAGACTTTCTGCCCAGGCTTCTGGAACATCCTTGATAGATAAATTGGACATATTGGCTCCGAAATGACTTTTATTACTTAATAGCTCCATTATGAAACCATTGTTGATTTTTAGCACCGCGTCTTTGGCGGAAGCTTTGACGAAGCAATTTGACGAAGTAAGGTTTGAAGAAGCAAAAGCATGGCATGCCTTTTGCAGCCGCTCTTCTTATTCTTGAATACAAGATTGGATTCACGTAAATGGTGCACGACGCAGCAAAAGCGCTGGCTTCCGAGATCTCAACCAAATCAAGCATGACAAACTTCGCGCCACAAGCCTGGATCTCGCGCTGCGATCCTGCGCTGTCAACCAACAAAACTGGCCCTCTGGCAGGTTTGACTTTCGCCGTCAAAGACAACATGGATGTCGCGGGCATGCCCACCACGGCCGCTTGCCCAGCGTTTGCTTTCACAGCGAAAGAACATGCGCAAGTCGTGCAAAAGCTGCTCGATGCTGGCGCCACGCTGGTGGGCAAAACCAATATGGACCAGTTTGCCTGCGGCTTGAATGGGAGCCGCTCGCCTTACGGTGCAGTACCTAACGCGTTTGATCCGGCGTATGTATCAGGCGGCTCTAGCTCTGGCTCGGCCTATGTTGTGGCGACGGGGCAAGTTGACTTTTCGTTGGGCACCGACACTGCGGGCTCGGGCCGGGTGCCGGCCGGCCTGAACAATATTGTGGGCATCAAGCCGACAAAAGGCCTCATCAGCACGCGCGGCATCCTGCCAGCTGCACAAAGCGTGGACTGTGTGTCGATCTTTGCGCGCAGCGTTGATATGGCGGCGCGGGTTCTGGAGGTGCTGGCGGGCCATGATGCGCAAGATGCTTATTCGCGGCAGCTCGACTTGACAACCGAAGTTTGGGAAGCGAACTTTCGCTTCGGCGTGCCATCAACTCTGAAGTTTTTTGGCGACGCGCTGGCAGAAGCCGCATTTACCAAAAGTGTTGAACAGCTCAAAGCGCTGGGCGGCACAGCCATTGCAATCGATTACACGCCGCTGGCAGCTGCGGCTGACCTGCTTTACAACAGCGCGCTGGTGGCCGAGCGCTACGCCGCCATCAAGCCGTTTTTTGATGCGCACGAATCCGAGGTGATCGAGCCGGTGCGGAGCATCATTGCCAAAGGCCGCGACTACAGCGCTGCTGACTTGTACGCGGCGCAAACCCAACTGCGCGGCTACGGCCAGCAAGCCGCCGCCATGTGGGACAGCATCGACGTACTGCTGGTGCCGACCGCACCCACCCACTATCCGATTGCGCAAATGCAGGCTGACCCTGTGGCGCTCAACCGCAACCTGGGCGAGTACACCAACTTCGTCAACTTGCTGGACTACGCTGCCATCTCCGTGCCCAGCAGCTTGCGCTTTGACGGCTTGCCGTTCGGCGTGACGCTGATTGGCCCCTGCGGCAGCGACTGGCAACTGGCCGAGCTGGGCCAACGCCTGCACCAGAAAACGGGCTTGAAACAGGGCTGTACCGGACTAAATCTGCCAAATATGGCTCTGGCCCAATCGATACGGGCGCGAGC
>JANYED010000186.1 GCA_025363315.1 Polaromonas sp. | reverse complement strand
CACATTGCTCTGGCTCAAGCGGCCAATCGCGCGAAACACGTCCTGCATGGCTGGCGCCTGGCCTAGCATTTCAGGCGCTGCGGCCATCCGCTCTTCTGCCACTTCTTCGCGCTGGCTTTCTTCAACCGCACGGCGAATCAGCTCTACGGCTTTGGGCAAGTCAAATGGCTTGGGCAGGTATTCAAACGCACCGCCCTGAAAAGCCGACACCGCACTGTCCAGGTCAGAAAACGCCGTCATGATGATGACTGGCAAGCCTGGCAGTTTCTGTTTGACTTTTTCCAACAACTCCAGGCCAGACCCGCCGGGCATGCGAATGTCGCTTACCAAAATTTGCGGACCGTCGTCTTCACCGGCATCAGCCAGCGCAGCCAGCACCTCACGCGGGTTGGTAAAGCTGCGGGTAGGCAGGTCCTCACGCAGCAGCGCTTTTTCCAGTACGAAACGGATCGACTGGTCATCATCAACAATCCAGATGGGCTTCATGCCGCTTTGTCCCTTTTGGAATTTATCCAGTGTTTGTCTGTCAAAAATCAAAGCGTCAGACAACAAAGAAGCCGTCACATCAAAGCCTCAGGGCAGCGGTATCAACAACTTGAAGTCTGTTCGCCCCGGGACACTGTCGCACTCAATCAAGCCGTGGTGTTGCTGTACAAAGGTTTGCGCCAATGTCAGTCCCAACCCCGAACCCCCTTCACGCCCAGAGATGAGCGGGTAGAAAATACGGTCCTTCAAAGAGTCCGGCACGCCCGGTCCATTGTCGATGACATGCAATTCCAGTGCCAAGCGGTAGCGCTGCTTGCCAAAGGTTACTTGTCGTGCAATTCGGGTTTTGAAAGTAATGTGCGCATCACCCTTTGCAATGCGCTCGCCAAGTGCCTGCGCCGCGTTGTGGGCAATATTGATTACCGCCTGAATCAACTGCTCTCGATCACCTCGAAACTCGGGAATCGATACGTCATAGTCCCGGCTAAAGCGCAGGCCCTTTGGGAACTCGGCCAGTATCAACGACCGAACGCGTTCGCAGACTTCATGAATACTCACATCGCCTACCAAATGCGGCCTGCGGTGCGGTGCCAGCAGGCGGTCCACCAGGGACTGCAAACGGTCTGCCTCATGAATGATCACCTGGGTGTATTCAGTCAGTGACTTGTCGATGTCCATTTGCAGCAGCTGCGCCGCACCGCGAATGCCGCCCAGCGGGTTTTTAATCTCATGCGCCAGATTGCGAATCAGCTCTTTGTTGGCCTGGGCCTGGTCCATCAAACGCTCTTCGCGGTCTTGTTTGGCTTGCTGCTCTAGCGGCAACAGCTCAATGATGGCCTCACCTGGCGTATCGGTTTGCGCCACCACAACGTGCACCGGCATCGGGTCCTGGTTCAAGCGCTTGAGCCAGGCGTCGTAACGCAGCGCTGCAAACTCGTTGCTGCCCGCGCCCTCCAGCGCATTTTGCAAAATATGGGGTTCGGTAAAGCAGTCGGGCAGCTGTGAACCCTCAATCGTGCGGCGTGACATACCCAGCGCGTCCTCAAGCGCTGCGTTGGCAAACATCACGATGCCGTCGGTTCGCACCACGGCGACCAGTGTGGCAAGCAGGTCAAAAGCGTGAAAGCGGTCAGCTAGCGAGGCGGATTGCTTGCTGGAAAGGAAAGAAGGCTTTTTCAAGTTTTCTGCTCTGGCGCAAACAAGCTGCCGCAAATCTGCAGACGTTCAATTGCTGTTGGGCAAGCGCGAAATTTCACGCTTCAACCCCGCAATGTCGCTGATGTTGCGGGCAATGCTGTCTTTCATCTCTGCCACGCGGTCGAGGTAGCGCTGATAATTGCGACCTTCAATGCCCTGCTTTTCAGGCTCACCGTTGTTGAACTCTTTTTGTTGTTCCGCGAGCTTGCTCTCCGCTTTTTTGAGTTCTGATTCAAGAATGCTGCGCGAGTCGCTGTCGCGTGCTTTTTGCTCGGGGCCGCTGCTGGACGGCGATGACGGTGACGACGACGCAACCCGGACCGCCGACTTTTGCGGCTGCGTGGACTGCACCACCGTCACGTTGCCGCCCTGCATGGTTTTGCAGCCACGCTGTTGCGCGTCTTTGACGTTGTTGATGTACTCGGTACCCTTGCCGTCGGCGCTCAGGCAACGGTAGACCTGCGCCTGTGCGCCAGCACCGCCAGACACCAGCAATAGCGCCGTGGACGCAATCAATAAAGTTTGTTTCATGCCCAACACCTCATACGTGACCCTGTTGCCATTGGTGGCCAGGACAGCTAGCCAGTATGCGACAAATGTTTGAAAATGCAAAGTTATGCGGCATTATCCCCACGCCCTTCCGCACAGAAGGGCACAGAAAGCAAAAAAGGACGGCGTCTGCCGTCCTTTTTTAACCACATGTGCGATTTAACGCTTGGAACACCAAGCGTTAAATTGCCTTTTACAACGAGTAATACATGTCGAACTCAATCGGGTGCGTGGCCATGCGCAAGCGCGTGACCTCGCCCATTTTCAGTTCAATATAAGCGTCAATCATTGAATCAGTGAACACGCCACCCTTGGTCAGGAAGCCGCGACCGACGTCCAGGCAGTCGAGCGCCTGGTCCAGGCTGTGGCAAACGGTTGGAATTTTTGCGTCTTCCTCTGGCGGCAGATGGTACAAGTCCTTCGTAGCGGCTTCGCCCGGGTGGATTTTGTTTTCTACGCCATCCAGGCCAGCCATCATCAGGGCAGCAAAGCCGAGATACGGGTTCATAAGTGGATCTGGGAAGCGCGCCTCAATACGCCGACCTTTCGGGTTGGCCACGTAAGGAATGCGGATAGACGCCGAGCGGTTTTTAGCCGAATATGCCAGCTTGACCGGTGCCTCAAAACCGGGCACCAGGCGCTTGTAGCTATTGGTGCCGGGGTTGGTTAGCGCGTTCAGTGCGCGAGCGTGTTTGATGATGCCGCCGATGTAATACAGGGCGAAATCTGACAGGCCTGCATAGCCGTCGCCAGCAAACAGGTTTTTGCCGTCTTTCCAGATCGACTGGTGCACGTGCATGCCGCTGCCGTTGTCGCCAACAATAGGTTTTGGCATGAAGGTGGCTGTTTTGCCATAAGCGTTGGCCACGTTTTGCACCACGTATTTCAGCATTTGCGTCCAGTCGGCGCGCTGCACCAGCGTGCTGAACTTGGTGCCGATTTCGTTCTGGCCAGCGCCAGCGACTTCGTGGTGGAACACTTCAACCGGAATGCCGAGGGACTCGAGCACCAGCGACATTTCAGCGCGCATGTCTTGCGTGCTGTCGACGGGTGGCACGGGGAAGTAACCGCCCTTGACGGTTGGGCGGTGGCCGCGGTTGCCGCCTTCAAGCTTGGCGCCCGAATTCCACGGTGCTTCGTATTCGTCAATTTTGAAGAAAGTGCCTGACTGGTCGGTGTTCCAGCGCACGTCGTCAAAAATAAAGAACTCTGGCTCTGGGCCAAAGTAGGCGGTGTCGCCCAGGCCAGAGGCTTTGAGGTAAGCCTCAGCGCGCTTGGCGATAGAGCGTGGGTCGCGATCGTAGGCTTTGCCGTCGGTCGGGTCGAGCACGTCGCAGCTTAAAAACAGCGTGGTTTCTTCAAAAAACGGGTCCAGATTGGCGGTGTTGGCGTCCGGCATGAGCAACATGTCAGACGCCTCAATACCCTTCCAGCCAGCGATGGACGAGCCATCAAACGCGTGGCCAGAGGCGAATTTGTCTTCGTCAAAATGGGATACAGGCACGGTAACGTGCTGCTCCTTACCACGGGTGTCGGTGAAGCGGAAGTCAACAAACTTGACTTCGTTTTCCTTGACCATTTTCATGACGTCTGCGACGGTCTTTGCCATCAAAATCTCCAATAACTAGGGTTGTGAAAGGGTTGCTCGACTATTTTCAATTGTGATTGAATGCACTTTTTATGCCAAACCAAAAGCGCGTACCGCCTGTAGCCCATATCTGATTGTGCCGCTAAAACCAGCTTCACCCGCGTTGACCAGTGCTTAAAAAACCGAAAATGTTGTTGCGCACGTTTTTGTACATTTGCTTCAACGCACATTATTAGTGCACTTATTACGGCATCTATTAACGCACCAATTCGGGGCCAAGCGTCACCTTGAAAGGCGCCAAGCCAGCCAACAGCGCAGGATAAGCGAGGTCAATCGCCGCGGGCGCACCCTTCACGCCCAGCTCAATATGCCTGCCATAAACCGGGTGATCGACACTTGGCAAGCTGAACACTTTCACACCAGCGTGAGCTGCCTCAATGGCTTCCATCAGGGGGGTCAGCGTTGCTTCCATCGACCCAGAAACGATGATGGACTTTTCAATATAAGCTGACTTTTGGTGCAGATGCGGGTAGACCGTGTCCAGCACCCACGCCATCATCGGCCAAGCCATGACGGGGAACCCCGGAAGGAAATGTACGCCCCCACGCTCCCCCACTTCGTGTGGGTCACTGCCCCCCGGGGGGGCCGCTGCGCGCTGCTTGATGGGAGAGTCCCCCCGCTCAACATAGCAACTAAACCCGGGGATTTTGTTGTACGGGTTGGGAACGATGTCGCAACCCGCCGGGAACAGGCCCATGTTGAGGCGGTGGATGTTGTCGTGGCGGTTTTCGTCAAACGGCACGCCCTGCTCTTTGGCGGTGTCTTTCATGCGCTCAGTGATCAACGCCTTGGCCTCGGGGTGCAGCGCCAGTTCAACGCCCAGCGCCGCGGCCGCGCACTGGCGGGTGTGGTCGTCAGGCGTGGCGCCAATGCCGCCGCATGAAAACACCACGTCGCCCGACTCACGCGCCGCTTTGAAGGCCCGCGCCAGCGTGCTGGTGATGCGGGCCTTGTCGTCGCCCACATAGTCGGCGTAGGCCAACTGCAGGCCGCGCGCGCCGAGCAGTTCAATGACTTTGGGCAAGTGTTTGTCAGTGCGTTTGCCCGACAGGATTTCGTCGCCGATGATGATGATTGCGAAATTGGTCATGCGTGTTTGAAAGAAAAAAGGCTCAGGGATGCGCGCCGGGTGACGGCAATTCAGGTGTCGGCGAAGGCTTGATTGCTATTAATTCAGGAGCTGCTTGCGCCCGTATTTGTTGGTCATCAGCGTTATTTTTACTACGAAGCTGCTCCAGCGCATGCAGCGTGTAGTGGGCAAACCAGAGCGACGAGAAGGCGAACACCAGCGTGTAAATCCAGATCGCAACCGGTACCAAAACCGGTGCTGCGGCGATAAACATCGCGCTCGACGCCCAGAGCAAACCCGGCGCCGCGCCCAGGTAGCCACTGACCACGCCAATCGCCAGCAGCGCCCCCCGATTTTCCTGAATGATTTGCCGCCTTTCCTGGCTGCTGGCGTGGTCAACCAGCGCATCGTAAGACATGACACGGTATGTCAGCCAACCCCAAATGAGCGGCGGCAAAATCAAAACCAGGGGCGGCACCAGCCACAACGGAATTGACAGAATCAGCGCAGTCACCGCCAGCAGCGTGGAGCCGACCGACCAAAAGAGGCTCGCGATCATTGAGCCGCCTTTTTTACGCTCCAGCGAGGCAAAACGCCGCTCGGCCACCAGCGCCACCATCGCAGGTGTCATGAAAAAGGCCACAAACAGCAGCGACACCACCGCAATCACCGGCATGGCCACGATCAAAATCAGCACTCTAGCCAGCACGCCCTTCAAGTCGGCCAAACCTAAGCCTTCCAGCCAGCGGAGCATGGTGGTGACCAGCTCAAAACCCTGTAACTGGCCATCCACAAACGCCACGGAAGGTTCCCAAAAGAAATAACCCAAGCCAAGCGCCAATGCCGCCATGATGGCCAGCGGCAGCAGCGACAGCGCAATCACCCGCGGGTGCAGGCAGTACATGGCGGCGCGCCAAAAAGAGTTGAGAAGTTTGCCCATGGCGTAAGAATAACGCTTTGGCTTGGACCGCTGAGCTGACCCTATGAATTAGGATGCAGCCATGCAGCGCAGCAATACCGGCACCGCCAACCAGATAGCCGTCAACGGCCAGCAACTTGAAGTGCGGCCCATCGAAGGTTCTACCGCGCTCGCGCCCATCGTTTTTTTACATGAAGGGCTGGGCAGCGTCAGCCTGTGGACACAGCGCTGGTTGGACTGGCCGCTGGCGGTGTGCCAAGCCACCGGGCGCGCAGGCGTGGTCTATTCACGGCGCGGCTATGGCCAGTCTTGCCCCGCGCCGGTAGGCCGCAGTGTGTTGCCGCCCGACTACATGCACTGCGAGGCGTGGGACGTGCTGCCAGCTTTGCTTGCGGTGTTAAAGATTCACAACCCGGTACTGCTCGGCCATTCAGACGGCGCAACCATTGCCATGCTTTACGCCAGCCGCTTCCCAGTTTCGGCTTGCATCGCCATGGCACCGCATGTGCTGGTTGAGCCGGTTGCTATCACGTCCATAGCGGCGGCGAAGGCCGCCTTTGAAACCAGCGATCTGCGCGGCCGCCTTTGCAAACACCATCAGGACGTAGATGGCGCTTTCTGGCAGTGGAACGATGTGTGGCTGTCTACAGGTTTTGCCAGCTTTGACATTCGAGCCGACTGCAGCCGCATCAGCGCGCCGCTGCTGTTGATTCAAGGCGTGGATGACGAATACGGCACGATGTTGCAGCTAGACGAGATTGCCACCGCCGCGCCGCATGCGCAGCAAGTCCGGCTGGCCGACTGCGGGCATTCTCCGCAGCGGGATCAGCCGCAGCTTTGCGTTGAAGGCATCACGAGCTTTCTGGACACGTTAAACTGAATGCTACATTTTCAGGAGCTGCTCGCGCCCGAATCCGTTGGGCTCCAGGCACTTTTTAAGTGTAAGACAGTCGGCACCCGGCTTTTCAGGTAACTACTGCGGCACCAAACCAGCCGCCTTAACCAGCTCTGCGTGCAGCTTGATCTCATCGGCAATGATTTGTTTGAACTGCTCTGGCGTGTTGGGTGCAACGTCCATGCCGGCTGCGCGCAGCTGGTTTTTGACTTCGTCAGTCGCCAAAATCGCGTGAACCTGCTTGTTGATCTGGTCAACCAGCGGGCGCGGCAGCTTGGCGGGTGCTAACAGGCCAATCCAGGTCACCATCACCATGTTGTTAATGCCGCTTTCAGCCATGGTGTGCACGTCAGGAATCAGGTCTGAGCGCTTGTCACCCATGATGGCCAAAGCGACCAGCTTGCCCGCCTTGATGTGCGGAAGTGCCTCTGGCAGCGGTGCAAACAAAATATCGACATTGCCGCCCAGCAAGTCATTGATGGCTAGAGCCCCGCCCTTGTACGGCACATGCAGCATCTTGACCTTCATGCGCGCCTCAAACATCAGTGCGGCCAGGTGCTGCGGGCTGCCGTCGCCTGAAGACGCATAGTTCACGGCCTCGGGTTTGGTCTTGGCAGCCGCAAGTACAGCCGCAGCCGTGGGGAATTTTTGCCTGTCTTTGACAACCAGCACCATTGACTGGTTGGCCAGTTTGGTAATCGGCACAAAGTCAGCCTGCGGGTCATACGTCAGGGTTTTGAAGATGCTTTTGTTGGTGGTCAAAAATGACGCGGGCGATGCCATGAGCGTGTAACCGTCGGGTGCCGCTTTGGCCACGATGGGCAAGCCGATTTGCCCTGAACCACCGGCCTTGTTATCAACCACCACCGGCTGGCCCCACACAACTGTCAGCTTTTGGCCAACCAGGCGCGCAATCATGTCCACACCGCCGCCAGCAGGCAGGGCCACCATCATCTTCACCGGCTGGTCGGGGAATTTGTCCGAAGCGTGGGCGTGTGTTGCCAGCGTCAGAACGCCTAGAGCGCCCAGGGCGCACAGGAGGCTAATAAGGGCATGTCTGGTTTTCATGATGGGTAGCGCCCAGGTTGAAGAAAAATGGATAAAAGTGGATA
>JANYED010000376.1 GCA_025363315.1 Polaromonas sp. | reverse complement strand
CTCTTCCATATGCACTCTTTGACCGTTGGCGTTCCGGTCAAAGCGCCGCACCGCCAATAGGTCATCAAATGGAAGCTGCTCAGGCAAATCTGCATCAGCGCGGGAGATGACTTTTGCCTCGGCACAGTCCAGCCCCAGCGCTGCACACAACTGGTAGCCTGCGGCCTCGTTGGCCACCAAGTCCGGGTGGCGGGTCGATGGCAGTTTGAGGATGAACGAGCCCGCCGCGCCGTGCCGCTTGACCACATAGCGCCTGCCGTCTTGTACGGCTGAAAACTTGGTCACCACGCCGGGCAGGGCGGCGGCGTCTTCTACCGGGGACTCGACAAACCCTGGCTCCAGCACGTCCAGACCCAGCGCGGTGTGCCAGTGGCGAACGGTGTCGGGTATGCCTTCACGCATGGGCACGGGTTCGACCTCGATGGCACCCATCAGGTCATGCCCAGCGGCGGCCAGCAACTGGAACTCGTCGTCCGGGCTACAGCGCCGCTCCAGGGCCAAGCGCTCCCGGTTGTGGCCTTCGGGCAGCAGGTTTTGAAAGTAACTGGGCCAGTGACCGTCGCTGCGCGACAGCCGCACGTCGCGCGCCGCGCCAAGGATGGCTTGCGTATCGGCCTCGGTCGCGCCGCGCAGCGCGAGGGTGAGGGTGGGCCGCTGCGGGTCGGCGATGTAATCTGCGTCAAACGAAGCCCGCAAAATATCGCCGTACTGCGACAGGTAGCCAATGCCGCGCTTGCCGCCACCGGGCAGGTGCAGCGACATGCGCAGGTAGCGGATTTCCGTCATGCTCTATTGGGCCAACTTTATTTGGCCAGGGTCTGCGCAATCGACAGCGGTGCACCGCTGCCCGCAGGCTGGCCCAAAAAGCGGCCGCCTGAACGTACAAACGATTCCAGTTCAGGTCGCAGCGCGGTAGGCACCAGCATCACGTCCATGCCCAGCGTTTTGGCAATGGCGGCAATGGAGGACAGGCGCGGGTCAATTTGCCCGGCCTCGGTGCGCTGCACCGTCATGCGGCTCAGGCCTGCGCTGGTGGCGAGCTGCTCCTGGCTCATCTCGGCGGCTTTGCGGGCCGCTTCGAGTTCTTCAATTAAAAAGCTCATAAAACTACTCATTTA
Source organism: Polaromonas sp. (assembly GCA_025363315.1). Lineage (GTDB taxonomy): Bacteria > Pseudomonadota > Gammaproteobacteria > Burkholderiales > Burkholderiaceae_C > Polaromonas. Next base: position 2,202 of record JANYED010000376.1, on the reverse strand, counting down.
TTAAATAATGAGTATCAATGATAGCTAATTAACTGATGGATGTCTATTGTTATGTATAGAAAGCTATGCTTTTAGTGAATTTTGTATAGCTCACTATACAAAACGAGCCAAATCAGCTCAAAATCACACTGCTCAGCCGCCTGCGGTAGGTTGCGACCACTGGGTCATCAGGCGGGATCTGCCCGTCGGCCACCTTTGGTTTGGGTGCTTCCATGATGTCGAGGATGGCGATGTAGGTTTTGCGGGCTTTGTCTTCCGACCAGGTTTTGTCGCGCATCAGAATGTCGAGCAGCTCGTCCAGTGCTGCTGTCCACTGCTGGTGGGCCATGTGAAAGCGGGCTTTGTCGAATCGGGCATCAAAATCACGCTTGTTCAGCGCAATTTTTGCATCGAATTCGGCTGTACCCGTTTGTTGACGTGCGCCAGCAGCTGCAAAATCAATAGCGTCCATCATGCGCTTGAGCGAGTCAAACCGGCGCACTGCTGCGGTCTGGGCAATCACAGGTGCAAACGCGACCTTGGCGGCGTCTGTGTCGCCACCCAGCAGCAGCGCCTTGACCAACTCAAACCGGGCGGACTCGTTGCTGGGGTCGTTGGCCACATCCGCCTCAAGCTTGGCCAACGCCTCATCGGGCGTGATGTCAGCCAGAGCTAGCTCTTCTTCAGGCTCGGGTGGTGGCGGCAAATGCTTGTCCAGAAACTCCTTGACCTTGCCCTCTGGCAGCGCGCCCTGAAAGCCATCAACAGGCTTGCCGCCCACCATCAAAATGCAAGTCGGAATACTGCGAATGCCAAAGGCTGCGCCCAGTTGCTGTTCCTGGTCAGAGTCGATTTTGACGAGCTTGAAACGGCCTTCGTAAGCGACTTCGACCTTCTCCAGAATGGGCCCAAGCGACTTGCAGGGGCCGCACCACGGAGCCCAGAAGTCGATCAGGACCGGGGTGGTCATGGAAGCGGCAATCACTTCCTCTTCAAAATTGGCAACGGTGACATCCATCATGAGAGCTTTTCATCCTAAATTACAACAACCAGAAGGTTAGCACGCCGCCCTTAAAATACCTTCTCCTTCAAAGGCAAGCATGACCACCACAACCAATACAAATCAGCCCATCATCGGGGTCGTCATGGGCTCGTCCAGCGACTGGGACACGATGCAGCACGCGGTGCAAATCTTGCAGCAGTTTGGCGTGCCGCACGAGGCGCGTGTGGTGTCGGCCCACCGCATGCCCGACGACTTGTTTGCCTATGCCCAGCAAGCCCAGGCCACTGGCCTGCAAGCCATCATTGCCGGGGCTGGCGGCGCGGCGCATTTGCCGGGCATGCTGGCCAGCAAAACAACTGTGCCAGTGCTCGGCGTACCGGTGCCCAGCAAGCATCTGGCGGGTGTTGACTCGCTCCACAGCATTGTGCAAATGCCCAAGGGCGTGCCGGTGGCTACCTTTGCCATTGGCAACGCAGGCGCGGCCAATGCGGCGCTGTTTGCCGTCAGCATGCTGGCGCTGCATGACAAGGCGTTGCATGACAAATTGCTGGCCTTTAGAGCTGAACAAACCGCTGCCGCGCGGGCGATGACCCTTCCGTCACATTCGTCACCAGCATGAAGCCTGTCTTTCCCGGAACGCAATCTGCGAACGGTCGGCCAGCAACACTTGGTGTGATGGGTGGCGGGCAGCTGGGCCGCATGTTCGTTCACGCCGCACAGCGTCTGGGGTATGAAACTGTTGTGCTCGACCCGGATTCCCAGAGCCCGGCTGGCATGGTCAGTCATCAGCAGCTTCAAACCAGCTACAGCGATGAAGCAGGCTTGAAAAAGCTTGCGAGCCTATGCGACGCCATCACCACAGAATTTGAAAACGTACCCGCAGCCTCATTGAGCACATTGGCCGCAACATTGCCAGTCGCTCCCAGCGCGGCCTGCGTGGCGATTGCGCAAAACCGCATCGAAGAAAAAGCGCACTTCACGGCTTGTGCTGATGTGTCTGGCGTCAGTGTTGCGCCGTACGCCGTGATTGAAACGCCTGAGCAACTGCAGGCCGTGCCCGCCAGCTTGCTGCCCGGCATTTTGAAAACCGCCCGCATGGGCTACGACGGCAAAGGCCAGGTGCGGGTGAAAAACGCAGCCGAGTTGGCCGCAGCTTGGGCTGATTTGCGCAGCGTGCCCTGCGTGCTTGAAAAGCTGATGCCGCTCAAAGCCGAATGCTC
>JANYED010000374.1 GCA_025363315.1 Polaromonas sp. | reverse complement strand
GTTTTTCCAGGGGCTGCGTCCCAAAAAACCGGGCAGCACATATGCCACGCAAAACAGCAGCAGCGCAATGCGCGGGAGGCGGCGCACAGCTGACTGGGCAATGATGGCAGGTGATGGTTTGTTCAAAGCGGTGAAAACGTGCAGTACTCTGATTTTTACGCAAAAAGCCAGCGGCAAATACAGACGAAAAAAAAGCAGCCTGACACCCAGGCTGCTTTTTGCGGTTCAGTGCGTACTTCAGGCAGCGGCTGGTGCGGCGTCTTTGGCAACATCTTTGGCAGCGGTTTTGCCGAAGCGGTTACGGAATTTCTCAACGCGGCCACCCATGTTGTCCACGGATTTCTGTGTGCCGGTGTAGAAGGGATGTGACTCGCTTGACGTGTCCAGTTTGTACAAAGGCAGTTCACGGCCGTCCTCCATTTTCAACATCTCCTTGGTGTTGACGCAAGAGCGGGTGACGAATTTGAAGTTGTTGGACAAGTCCAAAAAGCAAACGTCGCGGTAGTTGGGGTGAATGCCGTCTTTCATTTCTCTGTCCTTTGATTTCGTTTCGGCAGCCACTCAAAACCATTCTGAGCAGTTTCCAGTGAGCCTTAGAGTATAGCCCGACTAACCACCCCGCCTCATCATGTCGAAGAACTCGTGGTTGTTTTTCGTGGCCTTCATGTTTTTCAGCATCAGCTCCATCGACTCAATTTCGTCCATGTTGTACATAAACTGGCGCAAAATCCGCGACTTTTGCAGAATTTCGGGGGCCAGCAACAGCTCTTCCTTGCGCGTGCCGCTGCGGTTGAGTTGAATCGCCGGGAACACGCGCTTTTCGTACAGGCGGCGGTCCAGGTGAATCTCGCAGTTGCCGGTGCCTTTGAACTCCTCAAAGATCACCTCGTCCATACGACTGCCGGTATCGACCAGCGCGGTGCCGATGATGGTCAGGCTCCCGCCTTCTTCAATTTTGCGGGCTGCGCCAAAAAAGCGCTTGGGCCGCTGCAAAGCATTGGCATCCACACCGCCAGACAAAACTTTGCCCGATGACGGCAACACGTTGTTATAAGCGCGTGCCAGCCGGGTGATGGAGTCCAGCAGAATCACTACATCTTTGCCCAGTTCAACCAGGCGTTTGGCGCGTTCAATCACCATTTCGGCCACATGTACGTGGCGGGCGGCAGGTTCGTCAAAGGTTGATGAAATCACCTCCCCGCGCACGCTGCGCTGCATTTCGGTCACTTCTTCAGGGCGCTCGTCCACCAGTAGCACCATCATCACCGAATCCGGGTGGTTGGCGGTAATCGCATGCGCAATGTGCTGCATCATCACGGTTTTGCCAGACTTGGGCGGCGCGACCAGCAGGGCGCGCTGGCCTTTGCCAATCGGCGCGATGATGTCGATGATCCGGCTGGTCAGGTTTTCTTCGCCCTTGATGTCGCGCTCAAGCTTGTACTGCTCACGCGGGAACAGCGGCGTCAAGTTCTCAAACATCACCTTGTGTTTGTTAGCTTCGGGCGCGCCGTCGTTGACTTTGTCCAGCTTGTTCAAAGCAAAGTAACGCTCGCCGTCTTTCGGGGTGCGCACCTCGCCTTCAATCATGTCGCCGGTGTGCAGATTAAAGCGGCGAATCTGGCTCGGGCTGATGTAAATGTCGTCCGTGCTGGCGGTGTAGCTCGAATCAGGTGCGCGCAAAAAGCCGAAACCGTCGGGCAGCACTTCCAGCACGCCGTCGGCGACGATGGTCTCACCCGTTTTGCTGCGTTTTTTGATGATGGCAAACATCAGCTCCTGCTTGCGCATGCGGCCTACGTTTTCAATCTCAAGGGCTTCGGCTTGCTTGAGGACTTCAGACACATGCAGTGCCTTGAGTTCATTTAAATGCATGGATTAACCTGCTAGTTTGGCGAGAGGGTATTGCGTAAAAAGACCACTCACGAGAGTGTCGATTGAAGTCCGGGAGAGGTTTGAAGGCAGGCCCGGTTGCTATGGGGCTTTGCAAACCGCGGTTCGAACAAATCAGCGATAACTGACCTGCGAAAAATTGATTATGACAGGAAAAAAGTGGGTGCTGGGTGGGGTGTTTTTGGAGCCAGGACCCGTGTCGCGCCGGGGGAGGCAGGGTCGCAGCCCTGCTACCTCGGCGGGAAAAACTCAAACCAGCTGCTGGTCGATGAAAGCGGTGAGCTGCGACTTGCTCATGGCACCAACTTTGGTGGCGGCCAGTTCGCCGTTTTTAAAAATCATCAGCGTTGGAATACCGCGGATGCCGAATTTGGCCGGAATGTCGCGGTTTTCATCGACATTCATTTTGGCGATTTGCAGCTTGCCTTCGTAGCTGGTAGCAACCTCGTCAAGGATCGGGGCGATCATTTTGCACGGGCCGCACCACTCAGCCCAGTAGTCCACCAGCACAGGGTGCGATGATTTCAGGACATCGGCTTCAAATGTTGCATCGGTGGTATGTTTGATCAATTCGCTGGCCATGGTGGCTCCTTTTGAGGGTTGCAAGGGCTGATAGTTTTAGATATTTTGTCAGAAACCAAGTTCGTCCGTAGGTTATTGCCTGCCCCACATCAACTATGACCCTGATAGCGACCGACGAAGCCCAGACGCTCAACGACAGCCAAATAGCGATTCAGTGGCGCTCGGTGATGGCGCAACTGGCTGCGGTTTTGGCTGAAAAAAGCGCACATGCCGCCCGTACCGTGGTGCTGCTGCCCTATGCGCAGCTGATGCAACAAGCCCGCACGGCCTGGACTGCCCACGCACAAGGCCACGCAACAACAGCGGCTTTCGTGCCGCGTTTTGAAACCACCATGAACTGGGCCAGCGCCACGCCGGGGTTTGCGCCATCGCCAGAAGACATTTGCATGGATGCTGCGATTGACGCGTTGACGGCTGCCAGCCTTTTAAAACGCGCCGGGCTGGCGAGCCAGCAAACCCAGCTGTCAGGCCGTGTGGTTGAAGCGGCCTGGTCGATTGCGCGACTGGCGGCTGCGCAGCCGCCCGGTCAGCGCTTGGCCTGGGGCGTGGGCAAAGCCCAGGAGCTTGGCTCTTCCATTGAATCGCCCGCGCTTGCCACAGAGCTGGCCTTGGAGACGGCGGTAGCCCAGATTGCGTTGGCGTGGGCGGCGGCGTCCAGCTATCCGTCTGACGTGTTGTTCTGTAGCCAGCATACCGAACTTGATTTGCTGGTGGTGCTGGACGGTTTTCAATCAGAGCCGTTGACCGAAGCCTTGAAGCAGCACTTCGGCGGTCGTAGTGTGTCGATAAAACTTGAAACGCCCGATAGTCAGGGCGCCGTCCAACTGCATACCGCCCAAGACATGGAAGATGAAGCGCAGCTGGCAGCGGCCTGCGTGTTGGCGCATCTGGCCACTGGCCGCAGCCCGGTGGCACTGGTGGCGCAAGACCGGTTGCTGACGCGCCGCATCACTTCCATCCTGGGCGGCCGGGGCGTGGCTTTGCGGGACGAAACCGGCTGGAAGCTGTCCACCACGCGCGCAGCAGCCACGCTGATGGGGTTGCTGCAGGCGCTGCCCTGGGACGCATCGACCGACGCGGTGCTCGACTGGCTGAAAAATGCGCCCGCGTTTGATGCGGCGGACGTCGCGCGTGCCGAGACTGCGCTGCGTAACATCGGCATCCGCAGCTGGCGCGCTTTAGATAATTTATCGGCCCCACAGCTTGACATCGCAGCGGTTGCCGCGCGCGCCAACGCGCTGCGCGCTGCGCTGCAGTCGGCCCGCCCTCTGGCAGACTGGCTGCAGGCACTGCGGGCAGCGCTGGAGTCTTCAAGCCAATGGGCAGGTTTGGCCCAGGATGTGGCCGGAAGAGACGTGATCGCGGCGCTGCACATCGCCGATGCGTCGACGCTGCCTGTGAACCCCCGCTTGAGCCTGCAAGACTTCGGCCAATGGGCGCGCCAGACGCTGGAGGCCGCCAGTTTTGCGCCGCCGCACCCGGCAAATGCCCAGGTGGTCATCTTGCCGCTCAGTCAGTTGCTGGGCCGTCCCATGCAGGCGGTGGTGCTGCCCGGCTGCGACGAAATGCGCTTGCAGGTGTGCCCCGAGCCGACAGGCCAATGGACGTCCAGCCAGCGCGCGCAGCTGGGCTTGCCTAGCAGAGCCGAGCTGGCCAGCGCCCAGCGCGCCGCCTGGCAGTACGCCCTGACGTCGCCGCATCTGGACGTGCTGTGGCGCTTGAACGAGGGCGGCGAAAGCCTGATGCCCAGCGGGTTTGTGCAAGAGCTGCGGCTAGCGCAAGCCATGAACGTCGCTGCTGACCCACGCCCTGCGCGCCTGTTGAACATTGAACCCACGCCGCACCCGCAGCCTACGGGCCAGGCGCTGCCAGTCACCAAACTCTCAGCCAGCGCCTATGAAGACCTGCGCCGCTGCCCGTACCGTTTTTTTGCGCTGCGCCAGCTTAAATTGCAAGAGGCCGATGAGCTGGAAAGCGAGTTGGGAAAGCGCGATTTTGGCAATTGGCTGCACTTGCTGCTAAACCGCTTCCACGAGGCGTTAAAAAATTCATCAGATCAGGCACAAAATCAGCCTGTAGACCAACAAATACGGGCGCGAGCAGCTATGATTAATATAGCTGCAGACGAGGCTACCAAGACGCTGGGCTTGAGTGCTGAAGAGTTCTTGCCGTTCGCCGCCATCTGGCCGCGGGTGCGGGACGGCTACCTCGATTGGCTGACCACCCATGAAGCCAGCGGCGCCCGTTACGTGGAAGGCGAGGTCTGGAAAGACATGCCGCTGGGCAAGCTGACATTGGTCGGCAAGATTGACCGGATTGACCATATGCCAGACGGAAGCCGCCTGGTGATCGACTACAAAACCGAGCCTTCCAGCACCACCAAAGACCGCATCAAGGACGCAGGCGAAGACACGCAGCTGGCCTTTTACGCCGCGCTTTTTGACGACGACACGCTGGCTGCGGCCTACGTGAATCTGGGTGAAAAAGAGCCCACCAAAACCTACGCGCAGGCTGAGATCGTGGATCTGCGCGACGACCTGATCGGCGGGATTCTGCAAGACACGCAGCGGATTGCAGACGGCGCACCGCTCCCGGCGTTAGGGGGGGGCAAGGCCTGCAACTATTGCGCGGCAAGAGGCCTCTGCCGAAAGGACTTCTGGTCATGAAGTTGCCCCCACGGTCATTCACTTCGTGTAACTCCCTGCCCCACGTGGTGGCCGCTGCCCTTGCAGGGCGCCCTGCCGCCAGAGGCGGCGCTTCTCGAGGTTGTCCAAGCCCACTCAAGTGGGCTTGGAGCCGCAACCTCAAGCCTGTGGCCCGGCAAAGCCGGTTCCACGGCCCCTGTTTGAAAAGAGACTGACTTTGACACCAGCGTATCTTCACAACGGCCAAAACATCTCTGCCGAGGCCTTCTACGCGATTGCCTGCGACCCGCGCCGCAACGTCGCTGTTGAGGCCTGCGCCGGGGCTGGCAAAACCTGGATGCTGGTGTCGCGCATGGTGCGGGCCTTGATGGAAAGTTCGGGCGATGCTGCCGAGCCGCATGAAATTTTGGCCATCACGTTCACCAAAAAGGCCGCTGGCGAGATACGCGAGCGGCTGTACGAGTGGCTGGCGTACTTTGCCCATGCGGACGATGATACGCTTGACAAAGAGCTCGAAATTCGAGGTTTTAATGCTGTAAATGGCCTGCAGCCCAATGAATACGTGCGCGAGCAGCTATCAAATTTATATGCCAAAGTGCTCGCCCACGGCCGGCCAGTGCAGATCAGAACCTTTCACAGCTGGTTTGCTGCCCTGCTGCTCACGGCCCCGATGGCCACCTTGCAGCAGCTTGGCCTGCCGCTCAACTATGAGCTGCTGGAAGACGACGGCCCGGCCAAGGCGCTGGTGTGGCGGCGGTTTTATGCGGCGCTGCTGGCCCAGCCTGAACTGAAAGCTGATTTTGAAGCCGTGGTGCTGGCGTATGGCCGCTTTCAAACTGGCAAAGCGTTGCAAGGCGCGCTGGACAAACGCGGTGAGTTTGTACTGGCAGATGTTGCTGGCGTGGTCGACAGCTCGGTGCAGTCGGTTGCTGCCCTGTTTCCAGAATTTGCCGGGCTGGCGCACCCCCAGGATGCCTTCCGCGCGGGTGCGGCGATGCAGGTCCTGCTCGCTGCTGCCAAAGTGCTGGGTCAGGCATCACAGGCGACCTATTCAGCCAAGGGTGCTGAGCTTGAGCACGCTGTCTGTGATGGTGATGCAGCTGCAACGCTGCTGGCCTTGTTGACTGACAAAGGCACGCCGCGCAAGTTCAGTGAAAAAGTCGTTGGCATCGCCACCGTGCGCGAGGCGCAAGACCTGGTGTTGCGCGTAGCCAGCGCGACTGCCCAGGCGGACGCCTTTGACTACCAGCAGCGCATGGCACGATTGAGCCGTCTTCTGCTGGCCGAATTTGCAGCACTCAAGCGCGAGCGCGGCTGGGTAGACATGAACGACGTGGAACGCGCCGCGCAAGTCATGCTCAGCGACGCGGTGCTGTCCGGTTGGGTGCAGGAGCGGCTGGACGCACGCATCCGGCATTTGATGATTGACGAGTTTCAGGACACCAACCCGCTTCAATGGCAGGCGCTGTCGAACTGGTTAAGTGGGTATGGAGGCGCAGGAGGCGGCGCAGGCCGCGCACCCAGCGTTTTTATTGTCGGTGACCCGAAGCAAAGCATTTACCGCTTTCGCCGCGCCGAGCCGCAGGTTTTTATTGCCGCGCAGGCTTTTATGCGCGATGCACTTGGCGGTGACGTGCTGGCTTGTGACCACACCCGTCGCAGCAGCCAGGCTGTGATCGCCACTGTCAACGCCACCATGGGTGCGGCGCAGCAGGCGGATGGCTACGAAGGCTTCAGGCCCCACACCACGGCGTCTGCTCAAGCGGGCAAGGTGCTGCGTTTACCGCCTGTTTTGCGGCTCGACAAAGGCCAGACGCTTGAGGCGCTGGCGTGGCGTGACAGCTTGACCACGCCGCGTGAGCTGCCGGAAGAAACGTTGCGCACGCTCGAAGCACGCCAGGCAGCCGCTTGGGTTTCAAGCCAGATCGCAAGTGGGATCAAACCGAGCGATGTGATGCTGTTGTCCCGCAAACGCGCCAGCCTCTTGCCGTTGCTGGACGAGTTGCGCGCTCTGCACATCCCCGCTCAGATAGGTGAAAAAACCGAGCTGATTGACTGCTGCGAGGTGCTTGACATCGTTGCCTTACTCGACGTGCTGGTGTCGCCCCAGCATGACCTGTCGCTAGCGCGGGCGCTGCGCTCGCCGCTGTTCAATGTGAGCGACGACGCGCTGGTGCAAATCGTTTTGGCGAAGGTCGATTCAAAGCAGTCATGGTTTGACGTACTGCAAAATAATGAGCTGCATACGCCTGCGTTTGTGCCCGATTTGCTTGGGCTGGGGGCTGTTTTATGCGGGTATAAAGCGCTGTTAGACGCCTTGCCGCCACACGATGCGTTGCAAGCCATTTACGACAGCGGCGATGTGCTGGCGCGCTTTGCAGCAGCGGCACCTGCCGCTCAGCGTGCGTCGGTACTGTCCAATCTGCGGGCGCTTTTGAGCGCTGCATTGCAGCTGGATGGCGGCCGCTACGCCACGCCCTACGCGTTTGTCAGGGCGTTGAAAGCGGGCGGCCTGCAAGCGCCCGCCGCCAGCAACCCTGATGCCGTGCGCCTGCTGACGATTCACGGTGCCAAGGGGCTGGAGGCTGATGCCGTGCTACTGCTCGACACCGACACCGCCCCGCGCAACGCAGACAGCATGAGCGTGCTGATTGACTGGCCGGGCGAGGCGGCGGCCCCGCACAAGTTTGTGTTTTTACTCAGCGAAAGCAAGCCGCCCGCGTGCGCCAGACAAACACTGGCCGGCGAGCAGGCCGCGCGCGCGCGCGAGGAGCTGAACGCGCTGTACGTGGCCATGACCCGCGCCAAACATACGCTGGCCGTGTCGTCGATTGAGCCGTACCGCGAAGCCCCCAGCAGCTGGTGGCAGCGGCTGCATGGCGCGGCAACTGAAGCGGCGGTGCCGCTGACAACTGCAAACTTGCAGACCGTTAAGGCCGACACTTTCTGTCTGCCTGAGTTGCCCGCTTTTGTGCCCCGCGGCAGTGAAACAACTAAAACAACTGAAACCAGTGCTGGCAGCGCAGCGCTGCAGGGTGGTGTTGACCTAGACAGCGCCAGCGCCCGCACCGGCAAGGCCATGCACCGCCTGTTGGAATGGGGAGACTTGTCAGAGCCGGCCGTCAGCCACGTCGCGCGTGAATTCGACCTGAACCCAGAGCAAGTGACTCAAGCCCAGGCGATGGCCAGCCGCATCCGCCACGGCGAGGCGGCCTGGGCCTGGGACACAGCAGTGGTGCAATGGCAGGGCAATGAAGTGGAGTTAACGTACCAGGGCGACACCTTCAGGCTCGACCGTCTGGTGCAGCGCCGGGACACCGGCCACGCGGGCGAAAACGGTGAATGGTGGGTGCTGGACTACAAATCAGCCGCCAGCCCGCAGCGGCAAGCGGCGCTGGTCACGCAAATAAAGGGGTATGTGGCCGCGGTAAAGGCAATTTACCCCGGCCAAACCGTCAAAGCCGCATTTTTGACGGGCGATGGCAAGGTCGTGCACGTTGGTTGATGTGGGCGTTGTCAGCGTTCATGTTAGCTTGAGCAGAGTTTGCCGATTTCTGTAAAACTTGCGTGCTTCTATTTTCATAACCCAAGGCTCACACATGTTCAAACGAATTGCTCTTTCTATCGCTGCACTGGCCGCATTGGCCGCCAGCGTCAGCCTGCTGGCCCAAACCCCTGCGCCCGCTGCGCCGCAGCTGCGGCTGCGGGCGGTGATTGAAAAAATCGACGCCACCAGCATGACCATCAAAGAGCGCAGCGGTGAAGTCATTACCCTGATGCGCCCAGCCGCCATGGACGTGACCGAGGTCTACCCGATTGCCCTGAGCGACATCAAGCCTGGCAGCTACATTGGCACGGCCGCCATGCCACAGCCTGACGGTACGCAAATGGCGATTGAAGTGCTGGTCTTCCCTGAGGCCATGCGCGGCGCTGGAGAAGGCCATCGCCCGTGGGACTTGCAGGCCCAAAGCACTATGACCAACGCCACTGTGGCCGACCTGGCCGCGGCACCATCGGCCGTGCCGGGCGGGCAAAAAATGACGCTCAAGTACAAAGACGGTGAGAAAGTCGTCATCGTGCCCGCCAGCGCGCCAGTGGTGACTTTTAAGCCCGGCAAGCAGGACGAAGCCGCCCTGCTGGTGCCCGGCGCCAAAGTGCTGATCACGGCGCAGGAACAGGGCGGCAAGCCCACGGCATTGCGCATTGTGGTCGGGCGCAACGGTTTTGCACCGCCGATGTGATTTGAGTTGCTGTAACCCTCTGGGATAATCAGGCAAACACCAAGGCTTGAGAGCTGATTGAATTCGGCTCTCAAGCCTTTTTAGCATTAAAAAGTGCCTGCATCCCAATGTTTTCGGGCGCGATCAGCTCCTGAATGTATAGCAAACGAAAGGCCCCTTGAATTTTTCTGCAACTGGCAAGCCCGCCCGGGTAGCTGTCATTGGCGGCGGGCCTGCGGGGCTGATGGCCGCTGAAACATTGGCCGCCGCTGGCAGCGCTGTGCAAGTCACGGTGTATGACGCGATGCCGTCGGTGGGCCGCAAGTTTTTGCTGGCGGGCAAGGGCGGTTTGAACCTCACCCATTCCGAACGCTTTGAGCCTTTCGTCAGCCGCTACGGCCAGGCCAGGGACAGCCTTCAACCGATGCTGGCTGACTTTAGCGCGCAGCATGTGCAGGGCTGGGCCAAAGGCCTCGGCATTGATACCTTTGTGGGCAGCTCGGGCCGGGTGTTTCCAGCTGACATGAAGGCCGCGCCACTGCTGCGTACCTGGCTGTACCGCCTGCGCGCATCCGGCGTGCAGTTTTGCATGCGGCACCGCTGGCTGGGCTGGGAGGGCGACGGCGCGATGACGTTCATCACGCCTAACGGACAAACGCAATTTCAGGCTGACGCAGTGGTGCTGGCGCTGGGTGGCGGCAGCTGGGCGCGTTTGGGGTCAGACGGCGCCTGGGTCAGCGTGCTGGCGGCGCAGGGTGTGGATGTCGCGGCTTTGGTGCCGTCAAATTGCGGTTTTGATGTGCAGGGGTGGACGCCATTTTTTGCGGGCAAATTTGCCGGGCAGCCGTTCAAGTCAGTGGCAATTCATTTCACCGATTCGCAGGGCCGCCATTTCAGCCGCAAAGGCGAGTTTGTCGCCACTGCCACGGGTGTTGAAGGCAGCCTGATTTACGCAGCGTCGTCTTTGTTGCGCGACGAAATCGCGCGCAGCCGCAGCGCCACCTTCACGCTTGATCTGCTGCCCGACAAAACGCTTGAACAGGTTTTACAGGAGGTTGTGCATCCGCGCGGGTCGCGCTCGCTGTCCAGCCACTTGAAAAGCCGCTTAGGTCTGGACGGCATCAAGACGGCCATGCTGCATGAAATGCTGACCAAAGAAACCATCAATGATGCGGCTCAGCTGGCCCGCGCCATCAAGGCACTACCCGTCAAACTGCTGCGCGCACGGCCGATTGACGAGGCGATCAGCAGTGCAGGCGGCGTGCGTTTTGAAGGCCTCAATGCGCAACTTCGCGTCAACGCCGAGCATAAGCTTGCGCACCCCGTTTTTTGCGCGGGTGAAATGCTCGATTGGGAAGCGCCCACAGGCGGCTATTTGCTGACCGCATGCTTTGCCAGCGGTCGGGTCGCAGCGCGTGGTGCGATGGCTCACTTGGGACTTCTGGAGACTTTTCAGGGTTGATCGAGTCACACGGTTACATATTTGAAATATATGGCTGTTCGCGCCGCTGACTTTTAGCAGCGTGCTCCGCCGCATACAATGTTTACAACTGTAGCCGCGCTCACCTCGCCTGGCCTTTTGACGCTTGTCCGTCCCGTTTATCCCTGTTTATGTGGAGCCTGCCTGTGTTTATTTCCTCTGCTTTTGCCCAAACCGCTCCTGCCGCCGCTGGTGGCAGCGACATGATGTCGTCGCTGACTGGCATGCTACCGCTGGTGCTGATGTTTGTGGTGCTGTATTTCGTCATGATTCGCCCTCAAATGAAAAAGCAAAAAGAGCATCGCACCATGATTGATGCGCTGGCCAAGGGCGACGAGGTCGCCACCGCCGGCGGGCTGCTGGGTAAAGTCACCAAAATGGGCGATGCTTACCTGACGCTTGAACTGGCCGCCGGCATTGAAGTGCAGTTGCAGCGCAGCGCCATTGTTCAAGTGCTGCCCAAAGGCGCCATCAACACGTCCAAATAAGCCCATCGGCACAACCACACACCAACACAACGACATAACAACACAACGGAATCGCATCAATGAATCGTTACCCGATCTGGAAATACGCCGTTATTGTGGTGGCTTTGTTGGTGGCGGTGATTTACACGCTGCCGAACCTGTTTGGTGAAGCGCCTGCGGTGCAGGTTTCCAGCATCAAGTCGGCCATTAAGGTTGACAGTACCACGGTGACGCGTGTGGAGCAGGCGCTCAAAGACGCCAGCATCAAACCCGATGCCATTGCGCTCGACGGTACGTCAGTCAAGGCGCGCTTTAGCGACACAGACACCCAGCTCAAAGCCAAAGACGCGATTCAAAAAGCATTGAACCCGACCGCTGGCGATTCCGTTTACGTCGTGGCGCTTAATTTGCTGTCGCGCTCGCCGGCATGGCTGACGGCGTTGCATGCCGCGCCGATGTACCTGGGGCTGGACCTGCGCGGCGGTGTGCACTTTATGCTGCAGGTCGACATGCAGGCGGCGCTGACTAAAAAAGCGGAATCGCTGTCGGGGGATTTGCGGCTCGTGATGCGCGAGAAAAACATTCGCCATTCGGGCATCAGCCGCAACGCACAAACGATTGAGGTGCGCTTTCGGGACAGCCAGACGCTGACCGCTGCCAGAAACCTGATTCAAGACCAGTTTCCTGACCTGCAAACCACTGACGCACCGGACGGCACCGACTACAAACTGACCGCCAGCATCAAACCCGAGGCCGCGCGCCGCATCCAAGACCAGGCGCTCAAGCAAAACATGGTGACGCTGCACAACCGCATCAACGAGCTCGGCGTGGCCGAGCCGGTGATTGCGCAGCAGGGCATCGACCGCATCGTGGTACAGCTGCCTGGCGTGCAAGACACGGCCAAGGCTAAAGACATTCTGGGGCGCACTGCAACGCTTGAAATGCGTTTAGTCGATGACACCGCGGAAGGCCGCGCGGCTGAAAACAACAGTGGCGCGGTGCCGTTTGGCTCCGAACGCTTTTTAGAGCGCGATGGCCGCACGGTGATTGTGAAAAAGCAGGTCATCATCACGGGCGAAAGCCTGACCGATGCGCAGCCCGGCTTTGACTCGCAAAGTCAGCAACCCAAAGTTGATTTGACGGTCGATGCCAAAGGTGGCCGCATCATGCGCGACACCAGCCGTGAGAATTTGAAAAAGCGCATGGCCATCTTGCTGTTTGAAAAAGGCAAGGGCGAGGTGCTGACGGCGCCGGTTATACAGGGCGAGCTCGGCAACCGCTTTCAGATTTCAGGCTCAATGAGCGTGTCTGAGGCAAACGATTTGGCGTTGCTGCTGCGCGCAGGCTCGCTGGCTGCACCCATGGAAATCATCGAAGAACGCACGATTGGCCCGACGCTGGGTGCTGAAAACATCGCCAAGGGTTTTCAAAGCGTGACGTACGGCTTTGCCGTGATTGTGGTGTTCATGGCGATTTATTACATGCTGTTCGGCGTCATTTCAGGGGTTGCACTGGCTGTCAATCTGTTGCTGCTGATTGCGATTTTGTCGATGTTGCAAGCCACGTTAACGCTGCCTGGCATGGCCGCCATGGCGCTTGCCTTGGGCATGGCGATTGATTCAAACGTGTTGATCAATGAGCGAATACGTGAGGAGCTGCGCAACGGCTCGTCGCCGCAAGCAGCCATTCACACCGGTTATGAACGCGCCTGGGCAACGATTCTGGACTCCAATATCACCACGCTGATTGCGGGCTTTGCGTTGCTGGCTTTTGGCTCCGGCCCGGTGCGCGGCTTTGCAGTGGTGCATTGCATTGGCATTTTGACCAGCATGTTCTCGGCGGTGTTTTTCTCGCGCGGCCTCGTTAACTTTGTTTATGGTCGGCAGAAAAAGCTCAAGGCAGTGTCAATTGGAACGGTCTGGCGTGCTGCGCCAGACGTTAATGCTGGTAAATTGACAGTACAACAATAAAGATTCGGGTACGTTCATGGAATTTTTCAAAATCAAAAAAGACATTCCGTTCATGCGGCATGCGGTGATTTTTAACGCCATTTCATTCATCACGTTTGCGCTGGCGGTGTTCTTCCTGTTTTCGCGTGGCCTGCATTTGTCGGTTGAATTTACCGGCGGCACGGTGATGGAAGTCAGCTACAGCCAACCTGCGGAAGTTGAAAAAATCCGCAACACTGTGTCCGCCCTGGGCTTTACCGATGTGCAGGTTCAAAACTTTGGTAACTCTCGCGATGTGATGATTCGCTTGCCAGCGCAAAAAGGCATCAGCACGGCTCAGCAAAGCGACAAGGTGATGGCGTCGCTCAAAGCGCAAGACCCGGCCGTGCAACTGCGCCGCACCGAGTTTGTCGGCCCGTCGGTTGGCGAGGAACTGGCGCAGGATGGCCTAAAAGCATTGGGCATGGTGGTGGTCGGCATCATGATTTACCTGGCGTTTCGATTTGAGTGGAAGTACGCCGTCGCGGCCATCATTGCCAACCTGCATGATGTGGTCATCATTTTGGGCTTTTTCGCGTTCTTTCAGTGGGAATTTTCACTCTCGGTGCTGGCGGCGGTGCTGGCGGTGCTTGGCTATTCGGTCAATGAGTCGGTCGTGATTTTTGACCGCATCCGCGAGAACTTCCGGCGTTACCGCAAGATGACCACGGTCGAAATCATTGACAACGCGATCACGTCTACCATCAGCCGGACCATCATCACCCACGGCTCGACGGAAGTCATGGTGTTGTCGATGCTGCTGTTTGGCGGGCCGACGCTGTTTTACTTTGCATTGGCGTTGACGATTGGCATCTTGTTTGGCATTTACTCGTCTGTATTTGTAGCGGCAGCCATTGCCATGTGGCTGGGCATCAAGCGTGAAGACTTGGTCAAGGTGGTCGCTAAAAAAGACGAAGATCCTAACGACCCCAATGCAGGCGCCACGGTGTAAGCTGTCCATCAGACCAGCAAACTCATCTTGGCCACTTCCCCCAACAAACAAACCCAGCTGGCGGCACAGGCGCGTGAATTTTTTGTTGGGCAGGCCAGTCGGATCTTGCCCGATCTTGCCAAAACCATATTGGACAAGTTAGCGCAGTTAATGAGCGAGCCCATCAGCGCGCCGGTGTCCCAGCAGCGCCGCGACGCCTGGATGGCGTTTCAAACAGCCGGCAAAGCCTGGACCAATGGCACGCACCGGGCATGGACGCTGGCGGTGGGGCAATCTGCCCAGTCGACCCAGTCGGTGAAGGCCCGGTTGGCTGTTGACAGCGGCGACTTCAAGCTGATCGACAACGACGTGATGGAGAGCAAAATACTGGCCTCACGGTTGGCGCTGCGCTTGCTCGACGTCACCACCTGGGAGCTCAATGACCTGCGGCTTCGGGTGCAAAGCCTGGAACAGATCAGCGAACTGGGCGCCGGGGACAGTTTGCGCCCCGACGTCCTGGCGCGTTTGATGGTGGAGCAATGGATGGATGCCGGCTTGTCGCGTGAAACATGGGTTTCTGTGCAAGAGGTGATTCAAGCGCGGCTGGGCGAAAAATTACTTGAGGGTTATCACGCTGCAAATGAGTTTTTGATCAAGAACGGGGTCATGGTGGAGATTGATCTTCGGCCGCTCGTCAAGCTCACCCCCTCGGGCGTGACGAAGGCGCAGGCGCTCGATCCTCAGGATCGTATGGCGGGCAGTTCCGCAAGCCAGGCATCAAGCAACAACTCTGGTTATGCAACGTCTGCCGGCGGTGGTTCAGGGGGCGGTAAGGGTGATGGTCGCGGCGGTGCAGGTGTAGCGGGCGGAGTCGGCGGAGCAAATGGTAGCGGTGTGTCGGGCCAGAGGCCGTCCCGCACCAGTTACGGCGGTAACGATTCTGCACAGGACGAAACCCGCATGCAGACTGCCACAACGCCTTTGGCGCGCGCGCGCATGCGGGCTCAGGGGGTTATGGGCACCCTCAAACGGCTGCTGACCAATCAGGTTGCCGGGTTTGACGACACACGCGCGGCTCAGGCTTCGCCGATGCTTGCGCAGGCCCTCGCAGGCATGATTGGCGGCGGCGGCGGCGGTGGCGGCGGTGGTGGTAGTGGTGGCAGAGCAAGTGGCGCTGGAGGCGGCAGCTTGTATGCGCAAACCATACTGGCAGACGGGCCGGACCAGATTTACGGTCCAGTCCATGTAGAGCAGGCGACCGCCGCTTTGCGCCAGCAAACCACGGTCCTGAAAAAAGCCGCCAGCACCTCGGCCGAAAAAGCCACCATCGAAATCGTTGCGTTGATGTTTCAATCCATCCTGGCTGAAGACCGTATCCCGCCAATGATGCGGGTCTGGTTTGCGCGGCTACAAATGCCTGTGCTGCGGGTGGCAATTTCTGAGCCAGAATTTTTCAGCTCATTGCAGCACCCGGCGCGCCGTTTGATTGACCGCATGGGTTCATGCGTGCTGGGCTTTGAGGTGGTCGTATCTGGCAGCGCGATGGAAGTTGAAATCAAGCGCGTGGTGCAAGTCATTGAGCAATATCCTGAAACCGGACGCCGCGTGTTTCAGCTGGTGTACGACGAATTCCAAAAATTCCTGTCCAAGTTTTTATCAGAAAACGGCAGTGCCGCGAGGGTGGTCAGCATCGCCCAGCAGGTTGAGCAAAAAGAAACCATGGCGATTCAATACACGATTGAAATGCGCAGCATGCTCAATGAAATGCCGGTGCGCGAAGAGATCCGAGAATTCTTATTCAAAATTTGGGCCGAGGTGCTGGCAATAGCCGCCATGCGCAGCGGCCCGCAACATGCAGAGACGATTGCCTTGAAGCGCGCTGCCGCTGATTTGGTGTGGGCCGCCAGCGCCAAGCCGAATCGTGCTGACAGGGCCAAAGTCATTTCAGACTTGCCCAAGTTGCTGCAATTGTTGCGCATGGGCATGACGATGCTGGCTCTGGACACCAAAGCGCAAGACCAGCAGCTCAAAGTCATCAGCGACACCTTGGCCGATGCTTTCATGTCCAAGACCGACGCTATATCTGCCGAGCGCATCGACGAGATGGCCAAGCGCCTGACCAATCTAGAGGATTACCTGTCAGATGAAGATGTCGGCGATTTGCCGCTGGACACTGAAGCACTGGTGATGATGATTGGTCTTGACGCTTCTGACATCGAGGTGGTGACCGACGGTGGCAGCCAGCCGACTGAAGCCATGCGCGCCTGGGCGCAAGAGCTGCAGCTTGGCGCGTGGTTCAGCCTAGACCACAACGGCCGCGTCAGCCATGTGCAGTTTGCCTGGCGCAGTGACCGTAAACAGTTACACCTGTTCGCCTCAGCCGATGGGCGCAATTTTCTGATTCAGGCACGCCGGCTGGCGGCGTATTTACAGGCGGGCTTGTTGATCCCCACTGAAGAAGAAGCCCTGACGGTGCGCGCCACGCGTGATGCGCTTGCCAAACTCGAAGCCAATCCGGAACGACTGCTAGGCTAGCTAGTGTCCAACCCGGCCAGACGTGTCGTCGCACAACTCGTCCAGCACCAGCGCATCGGGTTCCTGGCCAAAGCTCCAGTACACCATCAGCACAATGATTTTTAGGTCGTCAAGTTCCACTGGGTTGCCAGGCGCGGCCATGGCGCGGTCAATCACGATCTCACGCATGTGTGGCGGCAGCACGCCTGATGATTCGAGAAAGCTCACAAACCCCAGCGCTGGCGCGCCTATGTGCTCTTGCTCGGCCATGTTGTAGGCCCGCATGCTGTGCGGCGATTGGGCCTGAACCTCCTGCGGCTGGTGTGCATCAACTGACGGCAGATAAATTTGCGTGCTTTGCGCGGCCGTGTTCAGGCCATCGAGCCAGATCAGCGCTGCCTGTATTTCGTCGGCCTCAAAGCCAACGGCCGTCAGTTTGCGGCCCAGCTGCGGCAGCTCTGGGCAAGCGTCACCTTGCCAGTAGTTTTCATAGACATAAACCAAAACTTCAAACATGACTTCAATATAGCCCATAAAAGCACACACACCCGTTTGAAGACTCACGTTAGCCCAGACTCGCCTTGTTAAAATCCGCCGCTACACAACCCGGAGCACCATGCAGTTTTTTTGGTACATCGTCGCAGGCGGCACCGCCACAGCTGTGCATTACGCTGTGCTGATTGCGCTGGTAGAGTGGGCTGGCTTTGCTGCCGCGCCATCAGCGGCACTGGGTGCGCTGTGCGGTGCAGGTGTGTCATATTGGCTCAACCGGCGGGTGACATTTGCATCCACCAATGCCGGTCATGCCCAAGCGGTGCCCCGTTTCATGGCGATTGCGCTGCTGGGCGCGCTGCTCAACGGCGCTTTGGTCTGGCTTGGCGTTCAGCATCTTGGCTGGCACTATCTGCTGGCTCAGGCGCTGGCAACGGTGCTGGTGCTGGGCGTGACATTTCGACTCAACCGACTCTGGACTTTTGCCCCATGAATTCAACTTTCACCGCGCTGGCTCCTGCCGTGCCCGCTGCCTGCATGCTCAGTGTGATTGTTCCGGCGTACAACGAAGAAGAGGTGCTGCCGATCTTTCATCAGCGCCTGGTAGCTGCGCTAAACGGGGTGACAGAACTTCAGGGAAGCTTTGAAGTCGTCTATGTGAACGACGGCAGCAAAGACGGCACGCTGCGCATCTTGCAAGAACTGGCGATGCACGACGCGTCGATTGGCGTGGCCAACCTGAGCCGCAACTTTGGCAAGGAAGCCGCCATGAGCGCGGGCCTCAAACTGGCGCGCGGTGCTGCCGTGATTTTAATTGACGCCGACCTGCAAGACCCGCCCGAGCTGATTGGCGAGATGGTGCGTACCTGGCAGTTGGGCGCAGATGTGGTGAACATGAAACGCGTCAGCCGCGACGGTGAGACCTGGTTTAAAAAAGCATCTGCTGCCTGGTTTTACAAAGTGATCAACTGGCTGTCTGAAGTCCATATTCCAGAGAATGTCGGCGACTTTCGCCTGCTCAGCCGCCGCGCAGTTGATGCGCTCAACCAGTTGCCTGAGAGCAACCGCTTCATGAAAGGCTTGTTCGCGTGGATAGGCTACAAGCAGGTGCTGGTTGAATATGCCAGGCACCCGCGCGCGGCAGGCCAAACCAAATGGCCCTACGTCAAGCTGCTAAATTTTGCGGTTGAAGGCATCACCGGCTTTTCAGTTGTGCCGCTGCGCCTGGCCAGCTACGCCGGGTTTTTGACGGCGTTTTCAGCGTTTGTATACGCGCTGTTTTTGCTGGTTAAAACGCTTACGATTGGCGATTCTGTCAAAGGGTTTCCCACGCTGATTTTGACGATTTTGATTTTGGGCGGCCTGCAGTTGATGGCCATGGGCATCATTGGTGAATACCTTGGCAGGCTGTTTAAGGAAAGCAAACGCCGGCCGCTGTTTTTGCTCGATGACTACAAGCCCCCGCAAGCCATGATCGCGGACCTGGCCCGCAGCCCAAGCCCAGCGGTCGCCGCCAACGCATGAGCCAGACCCACAGCAAGACCAGCCGATGGCTCTGGTGCACGCTGGGCCTGGTGGCCCTGGCAAGGCTGCTGACGCTGGGCTTGTACCCGCTAACCGACACCACTGAAGCGCGATATGCCGAAGTCGCCCGCAAAATGGCCGAGCTGGGCAACTGGGTCACACCGCTGTACGACTACGGCGTGCCCTTTTGGGCCAAGCCGCCTTTGACCACCTGGCTGTCGGCGATCAGCATCAAGCTGCTGGGTGTGAACGAGTTTGCCGCGCGCCTGCCGTACTTTTTGCTGGCAGTGATGATTGCCTGGCTGCTGTGGTCGTGGGTGCGCCGCTCGTCTGGCAGGCAAGCCCAGCTGGCGGTGGCGCTTTTAAGCGGTACGTTGCTGTACCTTATTGCGTCGGCTGCAGTGATGACTGACCTGGGGCTGGTGCTGGGCACCCTGCTTGCCATGCGGGGATTTTGGGCGGCTTTTGAGCAAGGCCCGTCACAACGCCCGAAAGAGGTCTGGCTGCTGTTCATTGGCCTGGGGATTGGTCTGCTGGCCAAAGGGCCGATTGCGGTGGTACTGTCCGGTTTGCCGATCGGCTTGTGGATGCTGCTAAGTGGCAACATCAAGGCGTCCTGGCAGCGCCTGCCTTGGGTCAAAGGCACTTTCTTGACGCTGGCCATTGCAGCGCCCTGGTATGTGATGGCGGAAATCCGCACGCCGGGCTTTTGGGAATACTTTTTTATTGGCGAGCACTGGAAGCGCTTTACCGTCACCGGCTGGGCGGGCGACAAGTACGGCACGGCGCACGCCACCCAGCGCGGCGCGATCTGGCTGTTTGCGGTGGCTGCCAGCATGCCGTGGCCAGCGTTGTTGCCGCTGCTGTCGATAGGCCGCAAAACCGCACTGGCTGACCCTGCCGCAGCCCCCCAGCGCCACTTCAGCCACTTCAACCACTTCAACTACTTCAACCACTTCAACCTGTATCTGCTGGCCTGGTCTGTGGCCCCGTGTCTTTTCTTCACGTTGTCGGGCAACATTTTGTGGACCTACGTGCTGCCCGCGCTGCCTGCCATGGCGCTGCTGGCGGCGCGCTGGCTCAGCCGTGATACCAGGCGCCAATGGGTCGATTCCGTGGTCGGCGTCGGTGTGGTGACCATGGCGTTGCTGATAGCGGCTTTCTTTGCGCGCGAGCAGCTCAACGACAGCTGGAAGTCTGCCAAAACCGTGGTGTTGGCCCACCAGGCCAGGTACCCGGGCCAGCCACTGCTTTTCATGGGTGACTTGCCGTATTCAGCGTCTTACTACGCGCAGGGCAAGGTCAAATCGTTGCCCGGCAACGCCGAGCTTGCCGCGCGACTGGCCGCAGGCCCGGTGTTGATTGCCCTGAACCCTGACCAGGTCAATGCCTTGCCGCCCGATCTTGCCGCCAGGCTGCAGCTACAGGCAACGTCAGGTGCTTACAGGCTTTACGCGTCACCCGCCAACTAGCCTGGTCAACACAGATCAACCCCTACCAGAAGTATTTTAGGGCTGCAGCCCAATAGATACGGGCGCGAGCAGCTCCTGAATAAATAGCAAGACGCTTCAGCGTTTTTCATACTGCGTGCCGCCAAATAAAACCTCGCGCGCCTTGTCGGTCGTAATGGGCTTGCGCAAATTGGCCAGTATCTGCACACCACGCTCAACTGCCGGGCGAGCGGCAATGCCGTCAAACCAGCGTTTCAGGTGCGGGTAGTCGGCCCAGTCAATACCGTGATTGGCCCAATTGCGAAGCCACGGGAAGATGGCGACGTCGGCCACCGTGTACTGGTTGCAAGCAATGAATTTGCTGGTCGCCAGCTGCTTGTCCATCACGCCATACAAGCGCTTGGTTTCGTTGGTGTATCGGTTGATGGCGTAATCAATTTTTTCAGGCGCGTACTGCCGGAAGTGATGCGTTTGGCCAAACATCGGCCCCACACCACCCATCTGAAACATCAGCCACTGCAGCGTTTGAAATTTCAGTCGGTCAGTCTTGGGCAAAAACTTGCCCGTTTTGGCCGCCAGGTAAAGCAAAATGGCGCCAGATTCGAACAGTGCGATTGGCTTGCCATCCGGGCCATCCGGGTCCACCATCGCGGGTATCTTGTTGTTGGGGCTGATGGCCAAAAACTGAGGCGCGAACTGCTCACCCGCGCCGATGTCCACCGCAATAGCTTCCCAGTCCTTGCCCACCTTAAAACCACACTCTTCAAGCATGATGTGAACTTTGTAGCCGTTAGGCGTGGGCCATGAGTACACCTTGATCATTGCGCGTTTCCTTTGCTACTATGAATGCCCAACTTTAAGAGAAAAACTGACCCGCATGTTTGATCGCTTCAAAAAAGCTTTTGCGCAAAGAGGCGCGCCCCCAAGCCTGCCGGCCGCAGCCAACGAAGTTTCCCAGTGGGCCGGTGTACACGGCTTTTCGTACACCGCACTTGGCGCTGGCAATGGGTTTGCAGTAGCGGGCTCGGCGGCTGGCAAACCCTTCAAACTAGAGCGCGGCGCATCAACCCGCGACTACATTCACGGCGACGAATTACGCGCCCGCGCCGAGATGGCCTTGAACGACGAGGTGTCTGTGCTCGTCATCAATCGGCCGCTCAAAGATGCACTTGAAAAACGCGCTTATGAGATGTACACCGACACCCTGCAAACCACGGCAGACCCCAGCCTGCCTGAGGAAATGCGTTGGCTGGCAATGTACCCCGAAGCCGGCTGGGACGGTCTGGCCCCCGAGTTTTGGAAACGCTATGCCGTCCTGTCAGAAAAGCGCGACCAAGCCATGGCCTGGGTTGACCCGCATCTGGCCAATTTACTGATGACCTGGCCCGAGCCTGCGCCAAACCAGCAAGTACCTTTCATCCTGACGCTGCTACGCGGCCGAGCTTACTTGCGCATGCAGTACACCCCGGCAGACATGCCCACCCTGGGCCACGCGACGCAGATTTTTACCTACGCCTGCGAGTCTGCGGCGTCGGGGCTGGGAGCTGATATCTTGGTGTGAGCGCTTGGCTTGGCTGAAAACTGGCTTTGAATTAGGTTTTGAGCTGTTTTCAGGTATGTTTTAACGCTGCAAGCCATAGGATACATGCGCGAGCAGCTCCTGAAATAGGAGCACTCTTATTTTGAGAAAAACTTAATTGAAATCTGCCTCTAAAAATTTCCTTCTGCTCTCACCCGTCATGAAGGTCGCAGCTCTTGACTTGCGGTGCGATGCCGACGCCATGGGGTCGGCCCTAACTACGCCCCTATCTACGACCCTAGCTACGCCCTGCATGGCTATTGAATCGAGATTCAGGCCATGACCCCACAAGTATTTATCGCCAAATGGGGCCCCGGCGGCCCGGCGTTTGACCTCAACGAACGCCAGGGCGCGCAGGCGCACTTCATGGATTTGTGCGCGCTGCTGGGTGTGCCCACGCCAGGCAGCACAACAGGTAGCGAAGGCGAATACATTTTTGAGCAGGACACCTTGGTGCTGGGCGAGGCACGCGGGTATGCCGATGTGTTCAAGCGCAATCACTTTGCGTGGGAGAACAACGCACCGGGCAAGAATCTGGACACGGCCCTCAAGCAGTTGCTGACCTACAGCCTGGCCCTGAGCAATCCGCCGCTGCTGGTGGCGTGTGACCGCCTCACGATTCG
>JANYED010000362.1 GCA_025363315.1 Polaromonas sp. | reverse complement strand
GATTGGCAAAGACGAAAAATACGATTACGCGCACTTTGAATTCATCATGCGCGGCGTACAGGCCGCGCGCGAAAAACTGCCGCACCTGGCGCATCAGATCTCGCTGTCGCTGCATTGCGAGACGGCAGAGATCATGACGGCCTACACCAAAATTGTTGAGAAAGACAAGTCACTGACTGGCCTAGCTGCCTACAGCGCCTCACGCCCGCAGCACTCTGAAGGCTTGGCAGTTTTCATTGCCAGTTATCTGGCCAACGAGACGGCTTTGCCGAACATCAATTTGCTTCACCTGTCGTCGCGCAAGGCCGTGCAAGCCGCGATGATGATGGCCGAAACCTTTCCGCACATTGACTTCAAGCGTGAGGTAACCATTGGCCATTTGATGCTGGACATCAACAGCCGTGCCGCCGAGCTAGCCAAAGTGAACCCGCCGATTCGCCCACGCGCTGATGTTGAATTTTTATGGGACGCGCTGCTGGCAGGCGAGCTGGACTGGGTGGTGAGCGACCACGCCTGCTGCAGGCATGAAATGAAGCTGCCCAAACAATACGGCGGCAACTACTTCGGCAAAATCTGGATGGCCAAGAGCGGCTTTGGCGGCACTGAGTACATGCTGCCCGCATTGATTAGCGAAGGCACGCGGCGCGGCATGGGCTACAACCACATGGCCCGCGTGACCAGTTGGAACCCAGCCCAGCGCTACGGCCTGAACAGCAAGGGCGACATCGCCGCAGGCTTTGACGCAGACATCGCCCTAGTAGACACCGCCAAGACCTGGACGATTCACGCCAAAGACTCGCCATCAACCCAGGGCTACACACCGTTTGAAGGGCTGGAAATGTCTGCAAGGGTCGATGAAACCTTTTTGCGCGGCAAGCTGATTTACCAAAACGGCCAAGTGCTGGGCAAGCCGAGTGGGCAGTATTTGTTCAGGCCTACCAATTAATGTTGCAAGCACAGGTCATTGTTGGTACGCCGCCGCAGGCTGCACCGCACGTACCTGTCGCCATCGTTGGTGCGGGCGCATGCGGTCTCGTGGCCGCCATCACGCTGCGTGATGCGGGCATCGACTGCGTGCTGTTGGAGCGCGATGCGCAACCGTCGGGTTCAACCGCGTTGTCGTCGGGCTTTATTCCTGCACCAGCTACAACGATGCAACGTGATGCAGGTATCAACGACAGCCCTGAGCAGTTTGCAAAAGATATTCAAGCCAAAGCACACGACACCGCCGCACCGCAGCTGGTCAAAGCCTATTCAGAAGCAATTGGCCCTGCTATCGACGTTCTATGTGCGCAACACGCTATTGAATTTATAGTCCTTGACGGGTTTTTGTACCCCGGCCACAGCGTGCGGCGCATGCATGCCGTGCCTGAAAAGACCGGTGCGGCGCTGGTCGCCCAGCTTGAACGTGCAGCGCTTGCAGCGGGCGCAGACATTTTGTGTGATGCCCAAGTCACCGAGCTGTGGATGGAACAATTTGGCGACCAGCAGCACATCACAGGCGTTAGCTACACACGGCCCGACGGCAGCGTTGAACACCTGCGCTGCGACGCACTGCTGCTGGCCTGCAACGGCTTTGGCGGCAACGCGGCGATGGTGGCCGAGCTGCTGCCGGACATGAAAGACGCGCTGTTTGCAGGTCACAAAGGCAACGACGGCAGCGCCATTGCCTGGGGCAGGGCGCTTGGTGCGCGCACTGCGGACTTGCAAGGCTATCAGGGCCACGGCTCGTGGGCCGTGCCGCAAGGCGCGCTGATTAGCTGGGCCTTGATGATGGAAGGCGGCGTGCAGCTCAACGCGCATGGCCAGCGCTTTCATGACGAAACGCAAGGCTATTCAGAAGCCGCCGTGCACGTGCTGGCGCAACCGGGCGGCGTAGCGTGGAATGTGTTTGATGACGAGATATTGAAACTGGCCAGAACCTTCCCTGATTTTTGTGAGGCGGAGGCCGCCGGGGCCGTCAAGGTGTGTGCAGGCCTGCCAGCACTGGCCGCATTGATCGGCTGCAATACTATTGATTTAGGAGCTGCTCGCGCCGGCAATAATTGGGCTACAGGCCTTTTTGAGACCCAAAACGGGGCGCTTTCAGCTACTCAAAGCTATTCAGACGGCAGAGCCTTCAAGCGCCAACTCGCCGCGCCGTTTTACGCCATCAAGGTCACAGGCGCACTGTTCCACACCCAGGGCGGCCTGGACATTGACGCGCAGTGCCGGGTGCTGCGAGAAGATGGATCGGCCTTTGCCAACCTGCTGGCTGCTGGCGGCGCGGCACGCGGCGTGTCGGGCAACGCGGTGTGGGGCTACCTGTCGGGCAACGGCTTGCTGAGCGCGGTGGCGGGTGGTGCGATTGCGGCCAAAACCATGGCTAACTTATTGAAAGAAGCTGTATGAATCTCAAAACACGGTTGCTGGATGAAAACCCGC
>JANYED010000184.1 GCA_025363315.1 Polaromonas sp. | reverse complement strand
GTTTTTTTGCCGGCTTTTAGCGCTGCGTTGACTTCCTGAGTTGTCAACTCTTCAACATAAACACTGTTTTGAGCTCGTACCAGTGCAGGCAGACAAACCACTGACAGCAAAATCATGATGGCAAGCCAGCGACGTGTCAGCATGGCAATTCCTGTGCGAAGATTTTTATCATGTCACTATTGTCGCTGGCGACTGCGACAAAGAAGTCTTCCCGGCACAATCAGCGATTTACCTGTTTGTACCCTGCATGCCCCGTATTCTTTATTTTTTTGCCCTGTGTAACCTTGTCATTGGCAGCGGTGCATTTGTTCTCAGCGGCATTTTGCAGCCCTTGGCCCGCGAACTCAGCATCAGTGTTGCCGCCGCCGGGCAAGTGATGACGGCCTATGCAGTGGCTACTGCCTTGCTGGCCCCGGTACTGATTTTGCTGACCGCCACCTGGCCACGCAAACGCGCCATTCAACTGGCTTTGGCTCTTTTCACGGTCGGCAATCTGGTGTCTGCTGTGGCACCCAACCTGACAGTGCTGCTGCTGGGCCGGGTGTTGATGGGTGCGGGCGCGATGTTTACCGCCGCGGTGTCGGCCTATGCCGTGACGCTGGTGGCACCCGCCTTGCGTGGCCGGGCGCTGTCAACCGTTTTTTTGGGCATGAGCATCAGTTACGCGGTGGCACTGCCCATAGGTGCCTGGCTGGGTTTTGCCTATGGCTGGCACACACCGGTTTGGCTGTGTGCAATCGCCAGTCTGGCTGCGCTCATGGCAGCCACTGTGCTGCTGCCCAAAGGCGTGGTCACACAAAGCGCCAGTTTTGCAGGCTTTAAAACAGCAGCCCGGCAAAGCGCTGTGCTGCGTGTGTGGCTGCGTACCCTGCTGTTTTTTATTGCCATCTTCAGCGTGTTCACCTATGTGGGCCCAGTGCTGCTGGCACTAAATGCAATGAGCACGACGCTGCTGTCTGTGGTGCTGGCCATTTTTGGGACGGCGGGCGTAGCGGGTACGCTGCTGGGCGGTTGGGCAAACGACCGATTTGGCTCGCTTCGCACCATTGCTGCACAGCTCACCGTGCTGGTTGCCATGATGTGCCTGCTGCCGCTCACGCAAGGGCATTTGCCAGCCACCATCATCACGCTGGTGGTGTGGGGCTTGGCAGGTTTTGGTTTGACGGCTCCGCAGCAAAGCCGCCTGGTTAACTTGTCGCCCGCCCAGGCGCCGCTGTTGCTCAGCCTGAACAGTTCTATGCTCTATTTGGGCACAGCACTGGGCGCATTGATCAGCGGCGCACTGATCAACAGTGTGGGGCTGGCGCAGTTGGGCTGGGTGGGTGCGCCGTTTGCGCTGGCGGCATTGCTGACGCTGGTGTTTGACCGCTCGACCGCCGTCAAAGACCATCGCCAGACTGGTTAAACATGGCGTTTGCCAGAGCTGGCCTGGCGGGCTAATTTGGGCAAGCTGTCAGCCCGCTCATGCAGCGCTTCAATGATGTGGCAGGTGGTGTCCAAACCATCGCATCGGCCACGCAGCGCTTTGAGGTCTTTTTCAAGAGTCTTCAATTCAGCCAGTCGGTTGTGTACATGTGCGAGATGTTCGTCCAGCGCACCGCGCGCCGTCGCGCAATCGGCCTTGTCGTTTAAGTCCAGCCCCAGCAGGGTGCGCACCTCGCTTAGTGACATGTCAAGCGATCTGCAAGCGCGAATAAACCTAGAAACGGCAGTCGGATGCACCTGAGTGCGCCGTGCATGGCGCGCATGGCAAGGCGAGACGACGACGCGGGCTTTTGCCCGCTAGGAGGAGCAACGCAGGCAGGCGGGTCAGGCGCGGTGCAATCGGGGGCATAGCGTTGTCAGCCAAGAAGTGAACGTCTAAAAGGCAAAGTAGGTGAGTATTGATGCGATTTTTGATGCGATTTGTGAGGCGTTTGCTAGCGGTCAACTGCCGTTTCTAGGTTGAAGCGCAGCTGGTGCACATCAGCATCGCTATAAATTCGGTAGCTGTTGTCGCCGCGAATGCTCTGCTTGAGGAGCTTTTCTTTCTCATAGAACCGGATGTTGGCTGGCGTTAGACCGCTTGCAGCGGCAGCTTCGCTAATTTTGTAATGGTGCATTTTGCGCGGCTCAGTGCTGGTGGCGATGGTGCGCATCGGGGAAGTGGGCATGGCTGTGATTTAAAGGTTCATGGCGGTGTGCATGGGTGTGCGACCCCGCATCACAATGATCATGTTGGTGATGGCTGTCATGGGTGTGTTCATGCGTATGCATCAGTGGCTCGTGTGCGTGAAAGTGAGCGTGGTTTTCTGTCACATGCAGCCACACGCCCCACCCCATCAAAGCGCTGGCCAGGCCCAGTTGCCAAGTCACGGGTTCTGCATAAAACACAACCGAGATAACAGCCCCTACAAACGGCGCCGTTGAAAAATAAGCCCCCGCGCGTGATGCCCCCAAGTGCCGCAGAGCCACCACAAACAGGGCAAGACTGACACCGTAGGCTAAAAAACCGACGGCCATCGCAGCTAAAACGCTTGGCGCTGCGGGCCACGTCGCCCCCAGTAAGAACGCCAGCAGCAGATTGCCCAGGCCCGCCGACAGACCCTTGACGCAAGCAATCCATGAGGCATCAACGTGCGCCACCTTGCGCGTCAGGTTGTTGTCTAGCGCCCAAAAAGCGCAGGCCAGCACAATCGCCGCGGCAGGCCAAAGCTGCGCAAGCGTGGCGCCGCCAGCCGAGTCGTCAGATAACCCGTCAGAAAAGCCCCCAGCCGGCCAGCTTAGCAGCAACGCACCCGCCACAATCAGCGCCATGCCCAGCACGATGCGGCGGCCCAGATGCTCCTTAAACAGCGCCCAGGCCAGCAGCGTTGTCAACACCGCTTCGGCGTTGAGCAACAGCGATGCATGGCTGGCCGCAATACCTGACAAACCGAACATCAGCAGCACAGGAGCCGCCCCGCCACCGCAGACCACGGCCGCTAACAACCAAAGTGACTCCACCCGACTCAGCTGGGGGCGCGGCAAGCTTTTAGACGTTCGGTAAACCAGCAAGCCCAAGCCAGAGCCAGCGTAGAGCAGCCCGGCCAGCAGCCAAGGGCTGACTTGGCCCAGCAAGCTTTTGGCTAAGGGCGTGCCTGCGCCAAATAAGAAAGCAGATGCAAGCGCTGACCACAGCCCAATATTTCCCGCGCTTAAAAAAGTCATTTTCACGGTGCTTGACCTTCAAGTGGGTTTAAAGTTTCTAATCATGCCATTGATTGAAAACGGAAGGAAAACATGTCAGCCCATCACGACCACCACACGTCCAACGACAACAACGCCAACCTAGATCCGCGCTATCGCAAGATTTTATGGATAGCGCTGGTCGTTAACTTTGCGATGTTTGGTATTGAAAGTAGCGCAGGCTTCAAATCTGGCTCCACCTCTTTGCTGGCGGACGCGATTGACTTTTTTGGCGATGCGGCCAACTACGGCGTGTCGCTGGCGGTGTTGTCGGCGACGGTGGCGTTGCGGGCTAAAGCGGCGTTGCTCAAAGGCGCGTGCATGTTTGGGTTTGGCATATTCGTGTTGGGTCGTGTAGTCTGGATGTACAGCCAAGGCACAACACCCGAAGCCTTCACCATGGGCGGCATTGGGTTTTTGGCACTGGTTGCCAACGTGGCCGTGGCAGCCATGCTGTACGCCTACCGTGAGGGCGATGCCAACATGCGCAGCGTGTGGCTTTGCTCACGCAACGACGCGATTGGCAACATCGCGGTGATGCTGGCGGCGCTGGGCGTGCTGGGCACCGGCAGCGCGTGGCCAGACTTGGCAGTGGCTGCTGGCATGGCGCTGTTGGCGCTGGTGGGCGGCTGGTCGGTGATTCGGCAAGCGACAGCGGAAATCAGAGCAGCCAAACTTGCCGAACCTAACCACTTGGAGTAACTGCGATGGTCACCCAGACCTTCACCCTGACCGGGCTGCACTGTAAGGCTTGCGTGGGGCGTGTCACAAAAAGCCTGACGCCGTTGGCGGAAAGTGTTTTGGTCAGCCTGGAGCCGATGCAGGTTGAGTTGACAAACACCACCGCCAGTTTTGAGGCTTTGCAAAACGCAGTGGCAGGTGCTGGCAAGTACCAATTGGTGCCAAATCAAGTGTCAAATCTGCCTGTAGCCCAATCAATA
>JANYED010000353.1 GCA_025363315.1 Polaromonas sp. | reverse complement strand
GGCATGCCCCGCCTGTGCAGCGCGTCGCCGGTAGCTCTCCACGTTCATCTCCAGAATGGTTGAGTGGTGCACCAGCCGGTCAACGGCCGCCAGCGTCATGGCCGGTTCAACGAACACCTCGCCCCACTGCGAGAAAGGAGTGTTTGCGGTGATGGCCAAACTCTTGCGCTCATAACGCTCCGATATCCATTCGAATAGGACGGAAGTTTCAGCCTGGTCACGCCGCACGTAACTGAGGTCATCCAGAATCAGCAAGTCAAACCGGTCCAATTTGGCCAGTTCCTGCGGCAGTCGTAAATCTCGTCTGGCCGCCTGTAGACGTTGCACAAGGTCAGAACACCTGGTAAACAGAACGCGCCGACCGGCATCAATCAAGGCATGCCCCAAAGCGCTGACCAAATGACTCTTGCCCACCCCCGGTGGACCAAACAGCAACACATTGGCACCCCGGTCAATCCATTCGGTGCCTTCTGTGAGTGCCATCACCTGGGCTTTGGACACGCTGGGCACCGCCGCGAAGTCAAAGCTGGAGAGTCGTTTGTCCGGACTCAAGTTGGACTCTTTGCGATGGCGGTCAATGCGGCGGGCCTCGCGCTCGTTGATTTCATGCTCCAGCAGTGCCTCCAACAACCGGTGTGCGGGCCAGCCTTCGGTATCGGATTGTGCGCACAGGTCACCCGCCAGTCGTTTGATGGTGGGCAGGCGCAAATCAGTCAGCATCATCCCCAAGCGCGCCGAAGTGGCGGTGGTAGTTGTCGTTGCTGCTGCGCTTGTAATTGACGCCGCGCTCATAGGGCCACCTCAAACAAGTCGTCATAAGAGGCCAACGTAGGTAAGGTGACCACAACCTGCGGCACATCTCCCATGGGCGGGGCCAGTAACTGGGTCAATGCGTTGAGGTCAGGCAATTGGTCCAGCTCAATCAACTGTTCCAGTTCCTGGGCCAGTTGGGCCTCGTGCCCGTCGGCCGCCAGCGCCAGCAGGCCCACCATCGTTTGACAGGCTTCGCGTTCAGGTCTTTGGGCTGACAGCCGCTCCCACGTTTGGCGGTACACCGCGCGGGGGAAGGATGCATCGCGCAGCACCCAGCGGGCGAATGCGCCGGGCTTGCGTTTCAAGGCACCCACCAAATGGCGGTAGTCGATGCAGCGGCCCACGCGCTGTCCCTCTAGCGGTCTTGCCCTGGGCAGACTCACCACACACTGGCCGCCCAGCCAGCCTTCGACATGCTGCGCATACTGGCGCACCATCAGGCGGTGGCCTATCAGTTGGCTGGGTACGCTGTAGAGCACGCCCTTGAGGGTGAAGACGGCGTATTTGCTGACCCGTGCAGGAATCTCTTCAAACTCGGCGGTGCGCCGCACCGGCAAGGGCTTGAGCAGGGCGCGCTCGGTGACCAAGCGCTTCAGCGCACGCGTGTTCATGCGCTGCACGATGGTGTGGACAAACGCCTCGTAGTCAGGGCGCGCACCGAAGCCGCGACTGCCACGCAGAAGCAGTGCCTGCTCCAGCGCCTTCTTGAGGGTGTTGTTGCGTGATTCGATGGAGCCGTTCTCGTTGGACTGGCCCGGATTGCAGCGTGTGGCGCGCAGTCCGTAGTGGCGGCACAGGTCTGCGTATCGGCGGGTCAATTCCTCCTGTTCGGCCAAGTTGTTGAAGGCGGCTGACAGGCTGTCGGTGCGGTGTTCTTCGGGCACACCGCCCAATGCCCACAGCGCTGCTTGCAAACCGGTGGACAGGGCCAAGAAGCTCTCGCCGGCGTCGATGACGGTGACGTGGCGCCAACCGGAGTAAGCCAGCGCAAATTGGTACAGGCGATGAGTGAATGCCACACCTGCAATTTGTACGCCCAGCTCATCGGCCACGGTGAAGTCGGAGATGCCTTGGCGTCCAGGTGGGTGTTCCTGTGCAAAGTAGACCTCGCGCTCGTCGCCGTACTTGGCACGCCACAGGCGTATGCGGCGTTGCAGGGTGCGCAGCACGCTGTCGTCCCATTGGCCGGGGTGGCGGCGTTGCAGCTCTTCGAGCAACGTGACGGCATTGAGCCGGGCATCGGTTTGCAGCAGCGCGACGACCTCGCTGTCCCACACCGCACTGAGCGGGTCTTCTCGGGTGCGCCAGTGGCGACTTGGGCCCTGTGAGGGCAGGCTGGGCGCGGCTTCGATGCGTCGGGCGCTGCGCTCGCTGATTCCGGATTTAGCAGCCGAGGCTGTTTGGCTGAGCTTGTTGCGGTGTTGCTGGTACTTGTGCACTTGGTGGTCCGTGATTCGCTTGCCGGGCATGCCGCTTACCTCCGATTGGTGTTCGAAGATTCAACGGTAGCCCCGCCTCCCAGACCCGCCCGGGATAGGCCTCTGACCGGCCAACATAGTTGTCGTTAACCGGCCAAGGTAATTGTCGTCAACCAGTATCACGAGCGTTGGGAGGTGGAGGGTGTGTTCGATGAGTTGAAGACGCATTTGGCGCAGCAGCGCCGCACGCTGCGCAGCAAGACGCCAGAGGGAGTGAGGCAGGAGTTCTACGGCTGGGTGCTGGCGCATTACGCGGTGTGTTGGTTGATGCACGAGGCGGCCAGCGCGGCGAGGGTGCGACAGCGAACGCTGTCGTTCAAGGGGGGCGTCCAACTGATGCGCCGCGCTCAGCCCCAGTCAGGGGCTCTTGACACCCGCGTTCCCCCCAGCGCGGCCGAGGTTGCGAGCGCGTTGGCATAAAAACTTGTTGGAAGAGATGGCCAGACTGCGCTGTCGCAGCAGCCGGGGCCACGCGAACCCGCGCATGGTCAAGCGACGGCACTCGCCATTCGCCAGTCACGATCCGAAGCGCTTGCCGGGAACGAGGCCCAACTACACGCCGGTGCTGCTCAAACCGAAAACGGTTTCGAAGAAATGTGAGTTCGCTGGCTCTACTTAAACTAGGAGTA
>JANYED010000343.1 GCA_025363315.1 Polaromonas sp. | reverse complement strand
GCAGAGCAGCAATTAGAAGAGCGCAAAGCGGCAGGCCTGTCCCCTTTTGGTTTTTCAGCACTGCTACGCGCCGATGCCAAAACCCAAGACATCGCCCAAGGCTTCTTAACCGCAGCCCTGGCAGCAGCGCAGGCGGCAGAGCTGGACGGCCATGACCGAATCACAGCCTACCCCGCCGTGCCCCTGACCATCCAGCGCGTCGCCAACATCGAACGCGCCCAAATGCTGGTCGAAAGCGCGTCCCGCACCGCTCTGCAACGCTTCTTGGCGGCCTGGCAGCCTGTACTGTTTGAGACGCGCAAGCAGGGCGAATTTAAAAGCCTGATCCGCTGGGCGATTGATGTGGATCCGCTGGTGATTTGATCTACGGGTCAATCCACATTAAGTCAGCAAAGCCACAGCCCCAGAAAAAGTAAAAAAAGCCAGCACGGTCGACAGCAAGATAATGCGCGCAATCCGCCCGTTGTCGGCGTTAAAGCGTTCTGCCAGCAGCGCCACATTGCTGGCACTTGGCAGCGCAGCGACCAGCACCACGACCGTCAGGGCGAAGTGGTCCAGCGGCAAACCCAGGCGGATGGCGGTCAGGCCCATCAGCAGCAGCAATATGGGGTGCAGCACGAGCTTGATCAACACCACAGGCAGGTAGTCGTCCAGCGGTGTTCCTCTTGCTTCGTTTTTGTTGTTGGCCTGCGACCGGGCCAGTACCGCGCCAATGGTAAACAGCGCCACCGGCGATGCGGCATCGGCCAGCAGCCCCACGGTTTGCATCACCGGCTGCGGCAGAACGAGTTGAAAGTTCGACGCCAAGCCCCCGCCAATGATGGCCCAGGGCATGGGGTTGAGGGCTGCACCTTTGAGCGCATTTTTGGCTGCCACACCCGCACCCTGACTACCTGCCGCGTCCAGCCGCGACAGCGCAATGCACAGCGAACTCGTCATCACCAGATCAATCACAATCGTCACAATTGCTGGCCCCGCCGCCTTGGCCCCCAGCAGCGCCACCAGCAGCGGCACGCCCATGAAACCCGTGTTGGGGAAAGCCGCCACCAGCGCGCCAAAAGACGCGTCGTTCCAGCCAATGCGGCCGCGGTGTGTGACGGCAATCGTGAAGCTGACCATTACCAGCGCGCAGGCCAGGTACACCGCCACCAGGCCACCGTCCAGCAATTGCGCAATTGGCGTACTGCTGCCAAACCGGTACAGCAAACAAGGCAAGGCAAAGTACAGAACAAAGGTGTTCAGCCCCGGAATGGCCACCTGCGGCAGCCAGCCGCGTCGCGCCGCAACGTAACCGCACAGCACGAGTGCAAAGAAGGGGAAGGTGACGAGAAGAATGGCGAGCATGTGGGGAAAGCGGTTGTCTGATGGGTTTTGTGACGCTATCAAATAAATAGCTGCTCGCGCACGATTTTAATGGGCTGGAGGGCTAAAACATGGGTAAAAAAGCCTGTTTTTTGGCTTTTTGGCGCGTTCCGGGTCTGTTGAGCCTTTCCACGACGCTTTTATACCCGCGCCGCACAAACCTTTGTGCATATTGCCTGTTACAACAGCCAATATGCACCAACAACTGCCCGTTATGATTTGCAGCCAGCCCTTTTGAATCTTTCTGCTGTCCTCCGCCAGAATCCACTCCCGAATCGACCCTCCCGCATGTCCGACTCCCCGGCCTCCGGCCTGAACCTAGCGCAACTTGAAGCCGTTAACTATGTTGAAGGCCCTTGCCTGGTGCTAGCGGGTGCTGGCTCTGGCAAGACGCGGGTCATTACCCACAAGATTGGGCGGCTGATTCAGTCGGGTCTGAAAGCCGAGCAGGTTGCGGCCATTACCTTTACCAACAAGGCCGCTGCCGAAATGCGGGAGCGGGCCAAAAAGCTGATGGGCCGCGCTGCCAAGGGCGTGTTGATTTGCACCTTTCACTCGCTGGGCATGCGCATGCTGCGGCAAGACGGGGAGGTGCTGGGTTTAAAGAAGCAGTTTTCGATACTCGACACCGACGATGTGACCAGCATCATCAAAGACTGTGGCGGCGGCACCGACGCGCCCACTGCACGCCAGTGGCAGTGGACGATCAGCCGCTGGAAGAACATGGGGCTGAATGCTGCGCAGGCCTCAAGCATTGCCAGCGGTGAAGAAGAGGCGTTGACCGCCCGCATCATGGCGCGCTATGAAGAGCGTTTGACGGCTTATCAGAGCGTGGACTTTGACGACCTGATTGGCCTGCCTCTCAAGCTCTTGAGAGAACACGACGCGGTGCGCAACAAGTGGCAAGAATCGTTGGGCCATGTGCTGGTCGATGAATACCAGGACACCAACGCCACGCAGTACGAGGTGCTGAAGTGTCTGGTCGGTGAGCGTGGCAAATTCACCGCCGTGGGTGACGATGACCAATCCATCTATGGATGGCGCGGCGCAACGCTCGACAATTTGAAAAAGCTGCCTGTCGATTACCCGAATCTGAAGGTGGTGAAGCTGGAGCAAAACTACCGATCGACCAGCGCCATCTTGCGCGCAGCCAACAACGTGATTGGCCCCAACCCCAAGCTGTTCCCGAAAACGCTTTTCAGTGAATTGGGCGAAGGCGAACCGGTGCGGGTGATGGACTGCGACAGCGAAGAGCACGAGGCCAGCCGGGTGGTGGCGCGCATCCAGAGCCTGCGGGCCGAAGGCACATTGCAAGCGGCGGGTGGCCAGTACCGCGAGTGGAAGGACTTTTGCGTGCTGTACCGCGCCAACCACATGGCCAAACCGTTTGAAAAAGCGCTGCGCAAAGCCAACATCCCGTACAAGGTGTCGGGCGGGCAAAGCTTTTTTGACCGTGCCGAGATCAAAGACCTGTGCTGCTGGCTGCGCCTGCTGGCTAACAACGACGACGACCCGGCCTTCATGCGCGCCGTGACCACACCCAAGCGCGGCATTGGCCACACCACGCTCGGCACACTCGGTACGTTTGCCAGCCAGTACAAACTGAGCTTGTTTGAAGCGCTGTTCAGCCATTCGCTCAGCTCGGTGTTGCCTGCCAAGGCGCTGGCCTCGCTTAATGAATTTGGCCGCTATATCAACGACCTGGAGTACCGCGCCAAGCGCACCATAGGTGCTGAGGACGCGCTGGTGTTTTTAAAAGACTGGCTGAAAGAAATCGACTACGAGAAAAATCTGTACGACAGCGAAGACAGTGAAAAACTGGCCGCTGCCAAGTGGACGAACGTGATGGATTTTTGTGAATGGATGGCGCTGAGATGTGGTGGGCAGGATGACGACGACGCTGTGGCGGGCAGCATTGCGTCACCGCTAAAAACCATGCTTGAAGTGGTGCAGAGCATCGCGCTGTTGTCAACCCTTTCTGAACGCGAAGGCGACCAAAACGTCGTGACGTTATCAACCTTGCACGCTGCCAAGGGGCTGGAGTGGCCGCATGTGGTGCTGGCGGGCGTCAATGAAGGGCTGCTGCCCTTCAAAATCGAAGACGATGATACCGAAGAGAACCAGGCCCTGCGTCTGCAAGAAGAACGCCGTCTGATGTACGTCGGCATCACGCGTGCCCAGCGCACCCTGAGCGTGAACTGGCTGCGTCGCCGCAAAAAAGGTCGTGACACTATTGCTGGGCTGCCCAGCCGCTTTATCGCCGAGATGGCGCTGAACAAAGACACGGTAAAAGAAGACCCGCGAGAGAAAATCAAGGCGTTGCGGGCCGAGTTTGCGCAACGGGCGGCGGGCGCGGCGGCGGCGCAGGCAGCCGTTGACACAACTGCGAAAGTGCTCGCCTGGAAATGACATGACACCTCGCCAATACCGATCACTTGCTATTTTATTAATAGCTGCTTGCGCCCGTATCAATTGGGCTGCAGCCCAAAATGTAGACAAAAATCAGCCAGAGGCGGTGTGCCCGGCTGCTACCTCCGTCAAAGCGCCGCAGCTGTACGGCATTTGGCAAGTCACCCTTATCAACCCGCCTGCAGGATTGCCCAAAACGGCTGTGATGCTGCTCGAAAAGCATGAAGAATTCGCCGATAGCCTGGCCGGAATCGTCAGTCGTGATGGCGTCACGGCTGGCGGCCACAGCGCCAAAGCTGCCTTGGCTGGCGACGTTGAAGACGGCTTTGTGATTCTGGACGAGTCCAGCAACAACATCAGCATTTCCGGCACCTGGAATGGCCAGCTGGTCGAAGCCAGTTGTGGCCGAGAGGTCAAAGGCGTATGGAAAGACACCAGCGCCAGCGCACCGCCAGACGCGCCTGATGTCCCGTTCAGCATGGTCAAGCGCGCGGGCTGGTGACCTACAGATGGCAACGCCTTTGCTGCACGCAAATTAAAGCGGCCGGGCCCTAAGCTGGGGTAATGATTCAACCCGAGACCTTTGCGCTGGCCTGCATTATTGTTGGCGCACTGCTGATCGCCAAGACACTGGGTGGGTCTTTCATCGCGCGCCTGCCGCTGAGCGCCGCCATGATTTATCTTGCGGTAGGTGTGGCGATTGGCCCATGGGGCTGGGGGTTGCTCGAGCTGGACGCTTTTAAAAACACACTGCTTCTGGAGCGGCTGGCCGAGGTCGCGCTGCTGGTGTCGCTTTTTACTGCGGGCATGAAGCTGGAGATGCCTTTCAAAGACAGACGCTGGCGCATCCCAGTACAGCTGGCGACTGTGTCGATGCTTGCCACGGTAGCGGCGATTGCAGCGGTGGGTGTGTGGCTTTTAAAGTTGCCGCTTGGTGCCGCGGTTTTGCTGGGCGCCATTCTCGCGCCGACTGACCCGGTGCTGGCGTCTGACGTGCAGGTCGCCAACCCAGGCGACCGTGATCGTCTGCGGTTTGGCCTGACGGGGGAGGGCGGGCTGAACGATGGCAGTGCTTTTCCGCTGGTTATGCTCGGGCTGGGCTTGCTGGGTGTGCATGAGCTGGGCGACATGCAGTGGCGTTGGTGGACCATCGATGTTCTGTGGGCTGTTGCAGGCGGGCTGGCGCTGGGTTATGCCATGGGCACGCTGGTGGGCCGCGCGATCATTTACCTGCGGACCCAGCGGCTTGAAGCGCTGGGCTCAGACGAGTTCATCGCATTGGGCCTGATTGCGTTGACCTACGGGCTGGCGCTGTTGACGCTGACGTACGGATTTTTGGCGGTGTTTGCGGCGGGGCTGGCGCTCAGGCGCATTGACGAGCCGACAGCGGTAGCAACACCCGCCCTCAACGCCCTGCTGAGCGCCGAAGACCAGCGCGCCACTGGCAGCCATGCGCCTGCCCACATGATGCGGCAGGTGGAGCGCTTTAATAGCCAGCTTGAAAGCTTTGCCGAAGTCGCGATGGTGCTGGTGGTGGGTGTGCTGCTGGCGACCACCCGGTTTGACCCGAACGTTTTATGGTTTGTACCGCTGCTGTTTTTGGTGATTCGCCCAGTTGCCGTGGCCATCGGCCTGCTGGGCACGGATGCCAAACCGGCGCAGCGCCGCCTGATGGCCTGGTTTGGTATACGCGGCATCGGCTCGCTTTACTACCTGCTGTTCGCGATCAGCCACGGCATCGCGGTGCCGCTGGCAGGGCAATTGCTGAATATCACTCTGGCGGTTGTCGTGGCGTCTGTAGTGGCGCACGGCATTTCAGTCACACCCCTGATGAAGCGTTACGAAGCGCGTAAAAGCAGAAAATCTTGAG
>JANYED010000370.1 GCA_025363315.1 Polaromonas sp. | reverse complement strand
GCCGCCACGGCCTTCGGTAGCTTCCATCAGCTCATTGGCCAGACGCAAAGACATGGATTTTTCACCGCGCTTTTTGGCGGCTTCTTTCAGCCAGCGCATGGCCAAAGCCATACGGCGAACAGGACGCACTTCAACTGGCACCTGGTAGTTGGCACCACCGACGCGGCGGGACTTCACTTCAACCATGGGCTTGATGTTGCCCATGGCCATGTGGAAAGCCTCGAGTGGGTCTTTGCCCGGATTTTTCTTTTCAATGAACTCAAGCGCACCGTAAATGATGCGCTCTGCGACGGCTTTTTTGCCACCCTGCATGATGACGTTCATGAATTTGGCGAGATCGACATCACCAAATTTAGGATCTGGAAGAATTTCACGTTTGGGGACTTCGCGACGACGTGGCATGTTTTCACCTCTTTGCTTCAGTTGGTGGCGTTAAAAGACTTTGCTTTTGACGACACCGCGAGGGCTATAAAACCCTCACTTACTCGACCCAAAATCGGGTCACTACGCTGGTTTTTCTGCGCCA
This sequence comes from Polaromonas sp., assembly GCA_025363315.1. Classification (GTDB taxonomy): domain Bacteria; phylum Pseudomonadota; class Gammaproteobacteria; order Burkholderiales; family Burkholderiaceae_C; genus Polaromonas. The sequence continues at coordinate 10,041 of JANYED010000370.1, read as the reverse complement.
TGCAGAAAAGCAGCACCTTGTATATTTTTGAGAAAGCTTATTTTGCTTTTGATTCAAGCCGATTTATTTGACTTTTGGCTTCTTCGCACCGTACTTGGAACGCGACTGCTTGCGGTCTTTCACGCCTTGCAAGTCGAGCGAACCACGAACAATGTGGTAACGCACACCGGGTAAGTCCTTGACACGACCGCCACGAACCAGCACGACGCTGTGTTCCTGCAGGTTGTGGCCTTCGCCGCCGATGTAGGAAATGATTTCAAACCCGTTGGTCAGGCGCACTTTGGCTACTTTACGCAGAGCGGAGTTTGGCTTTTTAGGCGTCGTGGTGTACACGCGTGTGCACACACCGCGGCGCTGCGGAGAGTTCTGCATGGCAGGACTCTTCGACTTGATGGTCTCGACCTCACGGCCTTGACGCACTAGCTGGTTGATGGTTGGCATTTAAAAAAACGTCCCTATAACGTGATGTTTCGAATGATTAACGTGAAATTCTTCGTTTGTCTTTGTTTGATCACTCAATAAAGTCGCGGTCAACTGTCGGATTGGCCGCGAAAACGATTCAATCTCTGGAATTCCAGAAAACCCTATGAGTGTAGCAGTTTCGGTTTTTGGTGGCAATTAAGCTTACTTGATCCACAACCTCACCGCGTCCCAGGCCCGACCCAGCACACCGGCTTCTTCAACCGCCTCCAGCGCATACAGGGGTGCCTCGGCCACCACGGCCGGGTTGTCGCCTAAGGTCATCTTCAGGCTGCCAATAACCTGGCCTTTGGTGAAAGGGGCTACCAGCGGTTCGGGGCGTGCGATGCTGGTTTTGAGCTTGGCGCCGCTGCCTGCGGGTACGGCCACCACGATGGCGTTGGGCTGCCCTAGTTTGACGACGCTGCTTTTGCCCTTCCACACATTCGGGCTGGCGACGACCTGGTTTGCGTCGAACAATTTAACGGCGTCAAACGCGGTGTAGCCCCAGTTGAGGAGCTTTTGCGATTCGTTGGCCCGGGCGGTGTCGCTGGCCGTGCCGAGCACAATGGCCAACAGGCGGCGTGGGCCGGGTGTGTTGGCCGCGCCCAGATTGGGAAAGTCGCGCCTGGCGGTGGCAATCATGCAGTAGCCAGCGGCCTCGGTGTGCCCGGTTTTCAGACCGTCGACGCTGGGGTCGCGGAACAGGAGCGTGTTCCGGTTCGTGTCGTTGGCGGCGGGTGTGCCGGGGTAGCGGTATTTTTTGATCGCTGAAAAGCCAATGTAATCCGGAAAGTCGGTCATCAGGCGGGTTGACAAAATACTCAGGTCACGCGCGGTGGTGGTGTGACCAGCTTCAGTCAGGCCTTCGGGGTTTTTGTAGCTGGTGCTCTTCATGCCGAGGGCTTTGGCCTGGGCGTTCATCATTTCTACGAACCGCTCTGCCGTGCCGCCCACGCCTTCGGCCAATGCCATGGTGGCGTCGTTGCCTGACTGCACAACCATGCCCTTGATCAGGTCTTCAACCGGCACCTGCATTTTTGGGTCAATGAACATGCGCGAACCAGGCATCTTCCAGGCGCGTTCGCTGACCGGCAGGGTTTGCTTCAAGTCAATTTTTTTCGATTTGAGCGCTTCAAAAACCAGGTATTCGGTCATCAGCTTGGTCAGCGATGCAGGCTCGACTGGCGAATCGATGTCTTTGGCGGCCAGAATCTGATTGGCCGTCACGTCAAGCAGCAGGTACGACCGGGCGGCCAGCTCTGGCGGCTGGGGGGCTTGGGCAAAAACAGGGCTAGAAACGACGATGAGCAGACCAACAACGACATGGATGGCGGCTTTGGGAAAACTGAACATGAACAAATCCGGTGACTGACAACGTTAAAACGCGGGGGAGGACAGATGGCGCACGACCAGGCTTTTAAGAAGCGGTAATTGTCCGTGAAAGAAATGCCCCACCCCAGGAATAACGGTAACCGGAAGTGATTGCGGCCTGGCCCAGTCCATGACCGCACTCAGTTCAACCGTGTCATCGACCTCGCCGTGGATCACGATAGTTTTGCAATGCGCGGCTGCATCAATTGGCGCGGCGGCACTGCGGACCACACTGGTGCCCACCAGCACCAGTTTTTCAATATCGCGGGTTGCGCCCAGCTTTTCAAACGCATGCGTGGTGACAAAAGCGCCGAACGAGAACCCGGCCAGACACAGCGGCCCGGCTGGTTTGATGTGAGCAACCACTGCCAGCATATCGTCCAGCTCGCCTCGGCCTTCGTCATGCACGCCCTCTGTGCCGCCAACCCCGCGAAAGTTAAAGCGCACCGCTGTCCAGCCGCATTGGGTAAAGGCCCGGGCCAGCGTTTGCACGACTTTGTTGTCCATCGTGCCACCAAACAGCGGGTGCGGGTGGGCAATAACGGCCACGCCTTTTGACGGCTGTGTCCCCAACGGTGAGCCAAGAGGCAAGTCAACGGCCACTTCAATCACGCCCGCAGCGCCTTGAACGGTTGATTTTTGGGTGTGGGCGTTCATGAGTTGAGTTTGTGAGATTGGCAGACGCTATTAAATCAGGAGCTGCTCGCGCCCGTATTAATTGGGCTAGCGGCCTAAAACAGCCCTAAAACCAATTTTCAGGGATTTTTCGCGCTTGCCGGGCTGTTATTTGCCCACACCGACAGGACTCAAGAGCCGCTCGACGACTTTGCCGTGCTTCAAATGTGATTCGACGATTTCGTCAATGTCATGTGCATCCACATAGGTGTACCAAACCGCCTCGGGGTAGACCACCGCGACTGGCCCGGCGGCGCAGCGGTCCAGGCAGCCGGCCTTGTTGACGCGGACTTTGCCGGGGGCTGACAGCCCCGCGGCTTTGACTTGGAATTTACAGCGGTCAAAGCCTTCTTGCGCCCGGTGGTTTGCGCAACTGTCCTCACCGGCTTTGCGCTCGTTCAGGCAAAAAAAGATGTGGCGCTCGTAATAGGCTTCGGCACCGGCGACAAGTTGGGAAGGCTTGGTCATGCACTGATTTTACGGTTCAGCCGCATCCAGCGCATCGGCGCGGCCCGACAGCCTGGCCAGCAGATAAAGCAGTGCGGCATACGGCCATAACCAGCCCAGCCACTGCGCCAGCCCATGAAAGCGGATAAACCGCCCCTGCTCCCAGGTTTGCAAGGTTTGTGCAAAGTAGGCGCTGGCTGGCGCCTGATTCAGCAGCGCCAGCTGCACGCTGAGTGCCAGCAGCGCGAAAGCTGCCGCACCCCGGCGGGGCAGCGGCAACATCACCAGCGCCAGCAGCCCGGCCAGCACCAGGCCCACCCGAACGGGGGCGTCGAGCCAGGCCCAGGCGTGCTCAGGCCCGTAGCTGAGCGCTGCTGACAGCGCCGACACGCCCATGCCGGCGGCCAGCATCACCACGCAAAACAGCGCTCGCCGCCAGGCACTGCGAATCACGCCGTAGCCCAGCAGGCAAGGGATCAGCGCACCCAGAGCCACGCACACCAGCTCTGCGCCCGGCACCAGCGGCTGCAGCTCAATATCGCGCAGCGGCAGCCAGTCAATAAAAGGCGTGCCGTCCATTGCCTCAGCCAGCGCCATTTCCAGCCGCTCCAGCACCTGGCCCAGCCCCATCGGTACCGGCGCAGGAAACAGCAGCGCCACCGGCCACAACATCAGCAGCGCCAAAGCTCCGCGGGCGTCTGTCGCAAACCAGCGCACCCGAAAGCGCCGCCAGGTGTTCACCACGCCCAATTTTTCAAGCGTCCAGACCAGGCAGGCACCGGCTAAAGTGCCCAAAATGTTCAGCGCCAAGTCAACATTTGACGGAATTCTCGACGGCAAATAACTTTGCAGCGTTTCCATGCACAACGACAGCGCCGCGCCGCCCGCTACAGCCCCCAGCACAGCCCAGCCTGCATGGCCACGCCGCATGAAAACCAGCGTCAATAAAAACCCGAGGGGTACATAGCCCACCACATTGACCGACACATCAAAGCCGACCAGGTATTGCGGCCAGGGCGCGGTTAAAAAGGTCAGGGGCGAAATGTCTTGATCGCGCCAGTCCGTGAACGGGTACAGACTGGCATAGACGATTAGCAAAATAAACGCCAGTGAAAGCGGCGCGGCGACGGACTTTTGCAGCCGTGTTTGTAACCCCGTCTCGATTTGTGAATTCATGGGCTTCACCGGGCGGCGGTGGCCATTAAAACGGCTTGACGATCACCAGAATCACCGCGGCCACCAGCATCAGCACCGGCGCTTCGTTAAACCAGCGAAACCACACATGGCTGCGCGTGTTCTGGTTGGCGGCAAACTTTTTATACATGGCGCCGCACATATGCCCGTAGCCAATGGCCAGCACCACCACCACCAGCTTGGCGTGCATCCAGCCGCTGCCGCGCCCCACGCCGTAGCCCAGCCACAGCCACAGCCCCAAAGCCACAGCAGGCACCGACAAGATGTGCGTGAACCGAAGCAACTTTTTCGCCATCAGCAGCAGCCGATCACGCTCAGCCATGCTGCCAGCAGGCACCATCGCCAGGTTGACAAAAATGCGCGGCAGGTAAAACAGCCCCGCAAACCAGCTGGCAACGAAAACAATGTGGAATGATTTGACCCAAAGCATGTGGAAAGTGTAGCTCCCTGCCCCCCCCCAAGGGGGCCGCTGCCCTTGCAGGGCGCTTTCCCGCCAGAGGCGGCGCGTCTCGAGGTTGTCCAATCCCACTCAAGTGGGCTTGGAGCCGCAATCTCAAGCCTGTGGCCCGGCAAAGCCAGTTCCACGGCCCCTGCTTGGATTGACATGTGCCTGATCTTGAGGAAAGACAAAAAAGGCCCGGTAACACTAAGTCGCCGGGCAATAAGCCTTTTTGCTGTCACACGCCAAGGCCCCGCTCAGGGAGGAAAAGCGGGATGCAGCTACTAAAAGTGACTACACGTATTAATTTTAAGCCCCGATTCCTGAAAAAAACAACCTGCCGACCCACGCTTTACACAAGGAAAACCATGAGAAAAAAGGCAGCCGCCAAATTAATTTGTGCGGCACTGCGAAGCTTTGGCACAATTTGCGCATGATCACTTACGCCCCTTTTCCCGCAGGCCGACCGCGCCGCTTGCGCCGCGACGCCTTTACCCGCAACCTGGTGCGTGAAAACACGCTCACTGCCAATGACCTGATTTACCCGGTTTTCGTCACCGAAGGCCAAAGCCAGCGGGTGCCGATTGCATCGATGCCCGGTGTGGAGCGCCTGAGCCTGGACTTGCTGCTACCGGTGGCTGAAGAGTGCGTCAAACTCGGCATACCGGTGATGGCGCTGTTCCCGGTGATAGACGCATCGCTGAAAACATTTGACGGCGTAGAGGCCAGCAACCCCGACGGCCTGGTGCCGCGTGTGGTGCGCGAGCTGAAAAAACACTTCCCCAACCTGGGCGTGATGACCGATGTGGCACTGGACCCTTTCACCACCCATGGCCAGGATGGCCTGCCGGACGAGCATGGCTACATCATGAACGACGAAACCACCGCCATGCTGGTGAGGCAGGCACTGTGCCAGGCCGAAGCGGGAGTAGACATCGTGGCGCCAAGCGACATGATGGACGGCAGGATTGGGGCTGTTCGTAACGCACTGGAATCAAAAAAGCTGATTCACACCCGCATCATGGCCTACAGCGCCAAATACGCATCGGCGTTTTACGGCCCTTTCCGCGACGCGGTGGGATCAAGCGGCAACCTGGGCAAGGCCGACAAAAAGGTTTACCAAATGGACCCCGGCAACACGGACGAAGCCCTGCGCGAGGTGGCGATGGACATTGCCGAGGGCGCGGACATGGTGATGGTCAAGCCCGGCATGCCTTATCTGGACGTGGTGCGGCGCGTCAAAGACGAATTCAAAGTGCCGACGTTTGCGTACCAGGTCAGTGGTGAATACGCGATGCTCAAAGCCGCTGCACAAAACGGCTGGCTGGACCATGATGCGGTGATGATGGAGAGCCTGCTGGCCTTCAAACGCGCCGGGGCCGATGGCGTGCTGACCTATTTTGCGCTTGATGCGGCCCGCAAGCTGGCCTAAAATACTATAAAAATAGGAGCTGATCGCGCCCGAATCTATTGGGCTACAGCCTTATTTGTCACCCAAAATAGGTCTAAAACGTGCAAATTGTTGAATTTACTGCCGACAGCCTGCGCTTTGTAGATGCCCCGCCCGCCCAGCCGCCGCCTGATGGTTTTGTCTGGCTGTTCATGGAGCAGCATGAGTTTGAAGCAGCGCTGCCGATGATCCAGCAGGCGGCGCTCAGCCTGGGCGGCTCGGCGCTGCTAGACCTGCATTGCCAGGACTTGAGCAGCTCGGTTCATCCTTCGTACTACGACTCGACCTCCGTTTACGACTTGGTCATTTTCAGGCGATTGGCCACGCAGGCAGAGACCCACGCCGAAGACGCGCACGAAAAAGCCATCAACGACTACCACGGCCAGGACAGCCAGCGGTTCAGGCGCCCGATGAGTGGGCAAAACCTGCCGGCGTTTAATCGCATTAGCTCGAAGGCGGTGGGCTTTGCGGTGTTTGACCGTTGCCTCATCAGCGTGCACCCGGCGGGCTGCTATGCAGCCAAGAGTTTTATCCAGCGGTTTTTGGCCGATGCCAAGTTCTCGCTTAACGCTGGTCGGGCGGACTCTGCCTCGTCACGCAGCCGCCTGCCCATCAGCCCAGCAGATTTGGCGCTGCGCATGATCAACGCCATGGTCGACAGCTATCTGGACCTGCGCAAAGTGCTGACCAGCCAGCTGGAGCACTGGCAGGCCGACCTCTTGAGAGCCAATTCACGTTTTGACAACTGGGGCGCGCTGATGACGGCACGCAGCCAGCTGCACGTGCTGGAAGAGCTGTGTGACGAGCAGCACGACGCGATGCAGGAATGGCTGGACACGCTGCGCGAGCAGCCACTGGCATCGTTTGCCAAAAGCGACGATCAGGGCACACAAGCAGCGCAACTGCAGCGCGACCAGCTGGTGGCCCGGGCCCGGGACGTGATGGAGCACATCGAGCGCGTGATGCAGCACGCGCGGCGACTAGAGCAATCAGCCGAAACGGTGGTGCAAATCCATTTCAACGCGCAAAGCAACCGCACCAACGACATCATGCGCACCCTGACGGCAGTGACCGCGATTTTTTTGCCGCTAAACCTGATCACCGGTTTTTTCGGCATGAATTTTGTGCATATTCCCGGCCTGCATTCGGCGGCCGCGTTCTGGACGACGCTGGGTTTTATGGTGCTGCTGGTGGTGGTGGTGCTGACGATATTTTTGCGCAAGCGATACATTGCGCGAACCGGGCGATAAATCTGCCTGCTGTGCTAACGCTATTTAATCAATAGCTGCTCACGCCCGTATTTGTTGGGGTTCAGGGTTAATTACAAACCATTCAGGCACAGTCGGGCCCCATAAATAAAACGAGTCTTCAGGTGCGTAGCTGCCAGCCACCCAGTCGGGCTGGGCGGGTACAAAGTCGATGTCAAACGAGTATTCGGCAAAGCTGCCCCACGGGTCACAGGCGTAGTAAAAATAGTTCGAACCCAGCACGTGGCGGCCCACGCCCCAGCCATCGTGATAGCCCGCATTGCGCAGCTGCTCGCTGCCGCGGTCCACGTCGTCAAGGCTGCCGACGTCCCAGCTGGTGTGGTGCAGGCCAGCGCCTTCGGATTTGACAAACGCCAACAAGTGGTGGTCGCTGCCATGCGGGGTGTGCATGAAAGCCACCAGGTCCACCGAGCGGTCTGACAGACGCAGGCCGAGAACGCTTTCGCAAAACGTGGTCATGCCCGGCACATGCGGGCTGAAAAACAGAACATGTGACAACCACCGCGGCCGCACTTGGGCAACGCTGGAGCGTGCAGGCGCAGCCGCCGTGCCGCGCGCTGATTCGGGCAGAGGATGCGGGAAATGGATGCGGCGGCGTTTTGGCGCTGGGCGACACTTTGGGCGCCACCACCAGCTGCATCGCCACGCCATCGGGGCTGGTCAGCCAGATGCCGGGCCGCGTGGCCAACGGGTGCGCAGCGCGGATGGCCGTGGGTGTACAGGTCAACCTGCTGGTCGTGGTGCTTCACGTTCATGCCAAAGGCGGTGTAAAAGGCAATGGCGGGAGCGATGTCAGGCACGGTAAAAACCACCTGATCGACCGAGTGCACAGCCAGCACACCGGGGCGGCGGCTGGTGGTGACTGTTGAGTTGTGGCTCGGTGTTGAGGTTGTGGCTGCCAGATCGGTCATGCTTTGGGTCTCGCTCAGTTTTTATTTTTGACGCAAAAAGGCTCCACCACTTTTGAATTTTGACAACATCATTGCAATGATTTCAATAGCTGCTCGCGCCCGTATCTATTGGGCTGTAGCCACTTTTTACACTGATAGCGGTCATTTTACGCATTCGCAGCTCGTTCAAGCTGCCAGAGCGGCCTCAACGTCTTTGGCCAGATCTGCCGGCTTGTCGGTCGGCGCGTAACGCCGGATGACCTGGCCGTCTTTACCGACCAAAAATTTGGTGAAGTTCCACTTGATGGCCTTGCTGCCCAGCAGGCCCGGCGCTTCGGCGCTCAGCCATTTGTACAGCGGGTGTGCTGATGGGCCATTCACGTCAATTTTGCCCATCATGGGAAAGCTGACGCCGTAGTTGACCTGACAAAACTCGGCAATCTCGCCATCCGCGCCGGGGTCTTGCGAGCCGAACTGGTTGCACGGAAAGCCCAGCACCGCCAAGCCTTTGCCAGCGTACGTTTTATGCAACTCCTCCAGCCCGCCAAACTGCGGGGTAAAGCCGCATTTGCTCGCCGTGTTGACGATCAACATTACCTGACCTTTGAAGTCAGCAAGCGGGACGTCTTTACCGCTGATGGACTTGGCCGCAAAGTCGTAAATGGTCGAAGTTGGGGTTGGGGTGCTCATGAAAACTCCGTGGTGGGCAAAAAGTCATGCTAGCGCTGGTTTTTATTGTGTGCCAGCGCCGCCAGCAAAGCCGCCAAAACAATCAGGCTACCGCCCCAAAAAATCCGGGGAGTCAAATCAGCCGCATCCAGTAGAGCCGCTGAAACACTGGCAAACAGAATTTCAGTCAGCATCACCAGCGATGTGGTGCTGGACGGCAAGCGCGCTGCGCCGTATTGCAAGGCGGCGTTGCTGGCAACAAAAGCCACCGCCAGGGCAAACAGCACCGCAAAGCCGCCGCTTTGCAGGCCGGGGGCAGGCACGGTGTGCAGCGCCAGGCCCAGCACCGCCACGCCAGATGCCGACAACGCACCGCCTGCAAACATGGCCAGCATCCGCGCGCCGCTGGGGGTGTGGTTGTATTTGCGCAGCAGTGCATTGGTGATGGCAAAGCTCAGGCCGCCCATCAGCGCCAGCCAGTCGGCACCGCTTTGCGGAATTGGCCAAGGGGAATCGGGCGTTTTTAAAACAATCAACACGCCCGCCATGGCCAGCAGCAGGCGCAGCAGTGAGTTGCGTGTCGGCCGCTCACCGAGCATCAGCCAGGCAACGAGCACCGACCAGGCAGGCATCAGGTAAAACAGCAGCACCACCCGCACCACATCGCCCACGGTGACGGCCCAGTTAAACCCCACATTGGTCAGCCCGGAGGCGGCAGCCAGATACCAAAGAACCGGATTGGCCAGCAGATCCTTCAGTGCGCCAGCATAAAACAGCAGCATGCCAACAGCCACCAGGCAGTAAATGGCAGCAGTAGCCCACAGCGGGTGCAAGCCATGGTTTTGAAGTTCCCTGAACGGCCACCAGGACACGCCCCAGACGAGGGCGTTGATAACCAGCACGCCAGCGGCCAGCAGTTGACTCGGTGAGTTAGACAGCAGCATCTGGGCGATTGCCCATTAGTGAGAGGTGTCGCTGCGAGCGATGCTCAGCAAGTGGTCGACCTGCTCTTTGTGCTTGATGCAATTGCTTTTATGCCAGCGTTGAATAACGTACATGAAGCCCGCCACCACCACACCAAAAGCCGTGATCGCGCCGAAAGCCGACAGACCCATACCAGTAGACAGGCTGTAAAACGCGCCCAGGCTCAAAATGCAGGCTTGCTCATTGAAGTTT
>JANYED010000351.1 GCA_025363315.1 Polaromonas sp. | reverse complement strand
CCTCGTTCGCGACATCCAAAAACGGATTAACAATTCGCACTGTGCCGCGCACCATCTGCCAGTGCTGCAAATCTTCGGTGTACAGCGTGTCGGCACCACTTTGCAGGGCAGCAGCAACCATCACGCAATCGTAAAAGCTGTGCTTCAGCTCATCTTGTAAATCCAGCGCTGTGTGGACGAGTGTTGTGCTGCTGGAAACCCGATTCATGGGCTGCATGGCGGCGTCGATGAAGGCCTTGCAGTCGCCTGCGCTCAGGCGCGTGGCGAACTTTTTACGCGCCACATTGGCGAACTCTTGCACCACCTGGTAGCTGATGCTGCCGCTCCCGGAGCCCAGACAGCTCTCAATTAGTTCAACGGCTTTGGCACGTTTGCGCGGCTCGCTGGCCAAGAAGGCATACACAAAGATGTTGGTGTCTAAAAACACCATATGACCACCGTGCCCGCATTCGCCACCTTATCTTTCATTCATCTCTTCGCGAGTGAAAGTTCGGCCTGCATTGGCTTGGGGCAGCGCCTGCATCACGTTGCGAAAGCGCTCTACAGCACTTTGCCCGTCGCCCGCCTGCACGTAGCTGGCCAGCCACTTGCGAAACTCGTCGTTCAGCGTCACGCCTTGCGCGCGTGCTTTATCACGCGCCTTGTCGATAAGCTGGTCAGTGGCTGATAAAGTAATATTACGCATGTGTTCAGTGTACACGGCACTGCGCACGAAAACGCGTTATGACGAATTAACGATGCGCCCGAATGCTGGCGACGATACCGGTCACAAACAGCACGCAGGCCAGTCCTTGCAGCCGCGTCGGCCACTGCCCGTCCCATACAAAGCTGTAAAAGAGCGCAAACAGCGTCTCGCTGACAATCAACTGGCCGCACAGGCTGACGCTCAGGCGCTGGCTGGCGATGTTCCACAAGATGGTGGCCAACCACGCTGAGCCAATGCCAGTTGCTATGCAAATAAGAGCTGCTTGCGCCCGATTTTGTTGGGCTAGCAGCACATTTGCATCACTTCCGGCGGCCATCCACAGCCCCAACGCACCCACGCCGGTGGCCACGCCCAGCCAGTTGGCCCAGGTGGTGGCGCTCACGTCGGTGTGTTTTTTGAGCCACGCAGCATTGAGCAGACCAAATGCTGTCCAGCAGACCATGGACGCCACGGCAAAGGCGACGCCGCGCCAAAAATGGTGCCCTTGACTGGCATCAACTGGCTCTGCATACACCATCACCCCCAAACCCAGCAATGTCAACGCGAGTCCGGGCAACAAGCCTGCCCAGCGCAAACCGACGGGTTTGCCCAGCAACATCATCCAGATCGGAATCATGCCGATGATCAGGCTGGGCACAGCCGTACCAGCATCACGAATGGCAAACACCAGCAGCAGGTAGTAGCCAGTAAAGCCCAGAACGCTCAAACCCAGAGCTGAAACCACATGGCTGAATGTCCGTTTGGCAGACTGTCGCACTAGCAACATCAAGACTAAAGACAAAGCACCGTAACTGACGAAGCGCCCTGCCGTCAGGTCAACAAATGACAGACCGGGCACAGCGCGCGGCGCGATAAAAACCAGTCCCCACAATGCGCCAGCGGCCAGCCCGGCGAATATGCCAGTGATCATCTTGGGTACAGTCTCGGCGTTTTTTCAAGCAGGAGCCCGCGGATCTGGCTTTGCCAGTCCGCAGGCTTGAGGTTGCGGCTCCAAGCCCACTTGAGTGGGGTTGGACAACCTCGAGAAGCGCCGCCTCTGGCGGCAGGGCGCCCTGCAAGGGCAGCGGCCACACGCAGTGGGCAAGCGTGGGGGCTACGTCCCAAAGCCGTCATCAGCAGCAATAACTGCCCCGTTGACAAAATGGCTCTGCGGACTGGCCAGCATCACCAAAAGCGCGTCCAGGTCTTCAGGCTTGCCAATGCGTTTGCGCGGCAGCATCTGCACCAGTTTTTTGCCTTGCTCGGTTTCCCAATGGTGGTGATTGATTTCAGTGTCGATGTAGCCGGGGCAAATCGCATTGACGTTGATGCCGTACTTGCCCCACTCCAGCGCCATGGCCTTGGTCATTTGAATCACGGCCGCCTTGCTCATGCAGTACACGCCAATTTGCGGCAGC
>JANYED010000341.1 GCA_025363315.1 Polaromonas sp. | reverse complement strand
TGGCCATCAAGCCGCTGCGCAGGCCCTGCGCACCCAGGTAAAACGGTACCACGGCACCCAGCGCGGATGGTGTGATGCCCAAGGCTTGTAAGCCCGGCAGCTTGCCGCCAGAGATGTTGTCCACCTTCATCGCATCCAGGTTGTCACGGCTCATGATGGGTTCGCCCGGTGCCAGCTCCATCAAGCGTGCCTGGATGCGCGCCAGGGCATCTGGCAGGCCAATGACAGGCTTGTCATGGCCACTGTACTGGCCTGCCAGTTGCACCAATTGCTTGAGCGTGAAAACCTCGGGACCGCAGGTTTCATAGGTCTGGCCAATGGTTGATTGTTTTTCAATGCATTTCACAATTGCACTGGCCACGTCTTCTACCCATACCGGCTGAAACCTGGCCGTGCTGCCCGCCAGTGGGATAAACGGAAACAGCTTTTGCAGAGAAGCAAAGGTGTTTAAAAACTTGTCTTCAGCGCCAAAAATCACGCTTGGCCGCAGCACGCTGATGTCCAGGCCAGAGTCGAGCAGCACCGCTTCACCGCGCGCCTTGCTGCGCTGGTACATCGACGGTGCATGCAAGTCTGCCCCCAGCGAGCTGACATGAACGATACGTCGCTGCCCAGCGGCATTGCAGGCTTTCACCAGCGCCGCTGGCAACTGCGCATGGGCTTTGTCAAAAGCCGCTTCAGTGCCATGCAGGATGGCCACCAGGTTGACGACCGCATCATGCTCGGCCAGCAATGGCGTGAGTGTTGCAGTGTCGTGGGCCGAGCCTTCGAGCACGTCGACCATCGGCAGCATCTGCAAATGGCTGGCGTTTGTTCGTCGCCGGGTCAAAACAGTGGTTCGGTAGTCGCCTTCGGCCAGTTTTTCACAGAGGTGACGACCGACAAAACCTGTGCCGCCGAGAATGAGAATTTTTTTCATGCTGCTAATTTATTGTTTTGTGATAATTTTTGCTAAAAAAAGGCTATTTTCAGGTGCCTTTTAGGGTTGTAGCCCAATAGATTCGGGCGCAAGCAGCTACTATTTTTATAGTACCCAATCATCACGGCAGCGTCTTGTCGGTCTCGGGTTGGCTGGCATCACGCGGCCCTACCGTGCCCAGACGGGCTTTTAGCGACTGCGGCTGGCCCGTCAATATTGCGGCGTAATTGGTGGTGTTGCTCAAGACTTTTTTCACGTAGTCGCGGGTCTCGGCAAAGGGCACGCTCTCAGCCCAGATGGCGGCTTCTACCGTCGGGCTGCCAGACTGACCACGCCATGTTCTCGGCCGGCCAGGCCCGGCGTTGTAGGCCGCTGCGGCCATGGGCATGGACCCACCCACGTCGTCGAGCACCAGCTTTAAATACCCTGTACCAATGGCGATGTTGGTGTCACGGTCAGTCAACTGGTCGGCGGTAAAGCCCGTCATGCCGATGCGCCGGGCTGTCTCGCGCGCGGTGGCGGGCATGACCTGCATCAGGCCGGATGCACCCACGCCAGAACGCGCATCCATGATGAAGCGGCTTTCTTGCCGTATCAGGCCGTATACATAGGCTGGGTCCAGGTTGATGCTTTGCGCGCGTTTGACAACCGCGTCTCTAAACGGCATAGGGAAGCGCTGCTCCAGGTCAATCAGGGCTTTTGTGCGCTCGCTGGTGTTGATGCAGCGGTCCCAGATCTGTTTGTCGCAGGCAAATTGCGCGGCGGCCAGCAGCTCACGGTCGCTCATGCCGCCGGGCTTGGCCAGGTTGGTGCTGTAGTTCCACTCACGCACGCCTTCTGGCCGCAGGCCGATGGCAATCGCGTAGGCGGCGCGGTTCAGTCCGGCGTTCAGGCGCGCGGTATCTTTTTCCTCAGAGCTGATGGGCGCGGGCTTTGGCGGCGTGGTGATCTTTTGGCCCAACTCTTCCAACGCCAGTTGCTCGTAAAAGCCGCGTACCGAAGCGATGGACTGGTACAGCGCCAGGGCTTCAGCGCGCTGGGGTGCAATTGTGATCGTGCCCGTACCGACGGGTACCGACGTGGCAGCGGCGGAAGCTACTGCGCTTGTGGGCAGGGTGGCCAGCAGCGCACGGGCTTTCCAGTAAGACCAGGTCGGCTCGTTGCGTGCATCCGGGCTCATGGCGTTGACAGCGCTGAGCACATCACGCCAGCGGGGCTGTGCGCCTGCACGTAGCGCGGCGCGTACCTTCCATCCCAGCATGTCGTCGGTCAAATCGGTGTCTTTGCTGACCTTGCTGTAGTAGCCCATTGCATCGGCTGCTGGCACTGTGCCCAGCCGTGTCGCCGTTTGTTTGCCAATCAGGCCCCATACCCAGTTACGTTCCTCAGCTGTCAGCTGGTTGCCCCACTTGGTGTCCATCATGTTGGC
>JANYED010000325.1 GCA_025363315.1 Polaromonas sp. | reverse complement strand
ATTCTGGACACCCCCGGCCATGATGAAAAAACCGGCTTGCTCTACGTCACGGCGGAGATCAATCCGCCGACCGTGCCACCGTCACCCACCGAGACCGACGCACTGAAGGCGTATTCAACCGGTCGTCGCAACACCTTTAACCAAGGAGGTGTTTATGGGGCGATCCGCAGGATGGATGAAACAATTGACAGGGAGGGATGCGATGCGCTCGCCTGGGGCTCCTTCGCATCGTCGAGAGGTAGAACGGCAGTTTGAGCGAAAACCGCAACGGTAGAAAAGTGATTGCAGCACTAAAAATCTTAGCGCCAAAGCAAGATCAGCTACACGCCATCATCACGGGCGATACCGACCCTAGGCGGATTCGTGAAGCTGCAAGCCACGGCGCAACTTTGCTGCACAAGCCAGTTGTCATTGATTCATTGCGCGGAGAGATTGTGAATTTTTACCACAAACGAAGTCAAACAAGCATCAGTCAGGAGTGAGTTGCTTGCGATTTAGTGAGGTTTCACGAACAGAGCCTGAATCAAGTCCGGTCTTTACTAACACCCCCATGGCGCGGCAGCTTTTCCAGCGACTGCTTTAACCCCTCAAAAAGCACAGCCACCTGATTTTTGATGGCTTCAAACTCATCCTTAGATATCCTCCGCTCGTTGTAAGCAGCGTAGACAGGTAAAAGAAACGCATCCGCTTTCACAAACAGTCGCGACAGTCTCAAACACCGGCCTGTCAAAAAAATGACAACCAATACCGCGGCTTGTAACGAGTGCGCTATCCCAAGCCACTCGGGGTAGTCTTTTAAAATGGATTCTTGCTTGAGCTTGGCAAGTGAAGCCAGAAAAGCCTCTTGTGGATCCAGTGCCATGCTCAACAAGTCCTTGTCCAACTCAACCAACTTCAACGACAAGTAGTAAAAATTCCTCTCGAATTTCCGACGTACGAATGGTGTGTAAAAGGTCAAATTGGGGGTGGCACCAAAGTTGTGTACAACGAGTGCCCTCATTGCCTGCTCAAAGCCAGGCATTTTTGTGATCACGGCTTTGGGTTCAGTGCTGTTTGATTCGGTAGCATTCATCATTTGCAGTTCGCTCGAGAAACTTCCGTCTAAGACTCCGTCAATGTATCAGCACGGAAATTTCTTCGTCAGTGAGAAATAGGCGCAATGAGTGGTGTGAGCACCCGCCTATCAGTGCTTCGACAACACTCATAAATCATAAAACTGTGACCTCTTTGCAACACCCCAATTTAGGCAAAGCGTTCAAAAGCGTTCATAGGAGTGCGGTTGATTTTCTTATTCGACCAATTTTTTGTTACAACAAATTTAGCAGCACAAAAAATGCTTTTGCAGTAAAGTTTAGGTGTCGCTAAAGCGTCAAGTGATTCTCCCCAAAAGCTGTCGATGGTTCAACGGCAACTGCACATCAAGTGCTTTAACTGTAGCCAATCAAATTGGCGCATTAACATTCGCCCCTCAATGTCCACTCTGGTGCACCACCGGGTTGAACGTTAAGAGTATGCGTACAACTTACGCAACCAAAAAAAGCCAAGAAAAGCGAGCCGCGCTCAGCGCGATTAAAAATGCTTGGCCAGGTCTAGTTGCATCATGCAACAACATACGCGCATAAAACTATGCCTTGCTTGTCGCCATTTCATGGCTTCAGTGACGGATCAACACCGCTCAACGTGCAACGCGCTGCACATTTTCCGAAAGTCAAAAACATTAGAGGTTCAAATGAACTTCCCAATAACAAGAGCAGAGATGACTGCAATAACCGGCATCAAACGCACGCAAACCTTTGCGCTTCAGAGAACCGGAGAAATTCAAACTTTGAACAAAAGTTTGGCAAAAAGCTGGTTTGACCTCGAGCAAATTTTGGTGTGTTCAGCGATGCTGCGGGGCCTTAAATTACCAAGCGCGGACGATGTCCAAAAGAACGCGCAAATGGTAGTTGAAGCCCGACTCAAAAAGATCGTCTAACCGCAGTATTTTTGTGGCAAAACCGATCAAAGAGTCTTCATGCATTTCTTAAAAGAATGCATGGATTTTTTTACTTCAAATACAAGTTAAAAATCCATGTTTTTTTGATAGGCCAGTCTCTCTGGAATTTGAAAAAAAAGCGGCGCAAGTCGCATCAAAAATAGCCGCACTGGCTAGATAAGTAATTGCAAGCCGCAACGGCTCTGCAAACAAGTCCGCAGGTTTTAATTTCAAAATCCACAGGCTTAAGTTACATCTTTCAAAAACTGGCTCTCAAGCCTGCCAACAAACCTGCAACCTTTGCAGCGTGTCTTGTCTTCACTTGCAGCGTCCCCGGATGCTTCACTGGACGACCATTTGCCAATCCTCATACGGGTGATTCGGCTCACACATCTCTAAATTTCTATTGAATCCATCATCGCCAGCGCCAAGAGCGCAGGTCGTGAGAAAAAAGAGTGACACATATTTTTTAAATGTGCGATTCGCTCAAAAAAGTTAATTAAATCAGCGACTTACAAAACAGTAAGTCTGTAAACGTTTTATGACACTTCAAAAATCGCTCACAAAGCGATTTAGATCAAACGGCGGGCGCTTTTGCATCTGCCTCTGAAAAACTAAAGACGACGGCCGCATGTGCCCGCGCAAGCGGTCTTGCAACCTAAACAAAACAAAACTTTCGGTTGTCTGTCTTGAAATTTTTTCTTAATTAATCCAGCTCATCTCGCCCGCGCGACGCTGCCTTATTCCAAGCGGGCGGCCCTCGCTCGCCTGGAATTTCCGGGGTGGCATTTCGTTGGTATTTCTATTTTATTTTTTGGAGAACCTTATGAGCCTTAAAACCATCGCAAAACGCAGCGTTGTCAGAGCCAACAATTTTTTATCCGGCGCAAAAAGCAGCAAGTACGCCCGAAAAAAGACGTGTGTTTCACTAATTCAGTATTGCGCTTCAATGAAGCAACCGTTGGCCACTATCAAAGACGTGAGCTTTGTGCAGGTTCAAGGCTTCATCGCATTCAAACAAAACCCGCCGGCCACCAGCGCGAGGAAAGAGTTGACTGTTGCATCGCTTCACAACGTTGTTTCACACATTCGTAGCGCCATGAAGGCGCTAAACGGAGATCCAGATGCATTCGGCATTACCGCAAAAAATTTAGGCCTGCCACCCAAGCTCAGGCTCGGCACAAAAGAGCCGATTCCCGACGTCGTTTTTTTTAAGGCGATTGCTATCGCCGAGGCGGCAGGTTTGAAGGGATACGCGATTTTGCTAAAAATCGAGCGTTATTTCGGGCATCGCGGCCAGGAAGCTTTGATGAGTACACGGCAAATCCAAGATTACATCGCTGAGCTATCAGACTGCATAAGGATTAGTTCAACTGACATCAGCGCGCCTGGGGGTTTTTTACTTCCAGAAATGCAAATCACCGACGGCACCAAAGGCGGAAAGCCGCGTGTCACCGCCCCCATCGTTAAATACGCCAAAGAATCTTTGGAAACGCTGCTCGAGGCGGCGACATATTTAGAGACTCATAAATTCTTGATCGAGGCAAAAAAAGACGGGCTGAAGTCGGCGCGAAGTTTGATGCACCGAAACGCGATCAAATGCGGTTTGACGGGTAAATACGCGCCGCACAGTCTGCGTTACCGTTACGCCAGCGACAAAGTCGTTGAACTTCGTGATGCTGGGTGGAGTGCGCAGGATACGTTCGTTCTAGTGACGCGTTATTTGGGTCACGGTCCAACGCGTGCCAACGTGTTGATTCGAAAGGTTTACTGCAAGGAGGTCGCGCCAACCTTCCCAAAAAAGGCAAAACCGGACAGGTCGGCAGACGTTACGGCTCTCAAAGCGCTGATTGAAGCTGCTTTCCCGGAAACTGCGGTGCCGAAAAAACCGCCGGTTGACGGCAATGGGGATCAGACGACTTCTGGCGCTTAACACCGTTCAGCCCCCAAACAAAACCCCGCCCAGTCCTCCATCAAAGCGCGCCGCTTGTCTAAAAGATCAGATCGCAAATAAGCCGCCTCGACCTTATCGGGCAGCTGGTGCGCCAGCGCATGCTCACACACCTCCCGGGGGTAGCTGGTTTGCTCAGCCGCCCAGTTCCTGAACGTCGAACGAAACCCATGCACCGTGATGGGCTTAGCCTTGGGATCAGTCACGACGCGCCGCAGCAGCATGGCAAGCGCCATATTGCTCATTGGCCGGTCGCCTGAAATTGAGTTGCTAAATATGAAGGGTCCGGCGCGTTCACATGTGCCCAGCACCGCAACCGCCGCGCCAGACAACGGCACCCGATGCTCCTTGCCTGCTTTCATGCGACTTTCAGGAATGGTCCAAACAGCCTGGGTTGGCTTGTGTTGACCTGATTGATCTGATTGATCTAATTGAGACACCTCACCCCAGCCAGCGCCCAACACCTCACTGGTTCTGCACGCCGTCAGAATCAAATACTGCAGTGCCACTGCACCGATACCCGGCATCGTTTGAATCTTCCTAAAAAATTCCGGCAACTGCGCATAAGGCAGTGAAGGATGGTTCACCACCTTCTGGGTCTTTGAAGGTGCTGCCAGCAAATTCTGCAGTCCACCTTTCCAGGCCGCCGGGTTATCACCCACAAACAGGTTCTTGGCTTTGGCCCAATCCACCACCGATTCAATCCGGCCTCTGAGCCGGGAGGCTGTCTCGTTGCGTGTCAGCCAGATAGGCTCCAAGCAGCGCAAGACGTCATCCCGGGTCAAAGTGGCAATGGGTTGAGAGCCGAACACCGGACTGGCGTGCTGGTTTAACGTGTTCTGCCACTGCTGGGCGTGTTTGGCGTTCTTCCATTCGTGGCGCTTGGCTTCAATGAACCGGGCTGCGCAATCGTCAAAGCTCAACGCTGACCGCCGTGCTTCCTCAATCACTGCAGAAGGCGCTGGACGACCCGCCAGCAGTTCCGGCAAAAGCAATCCCAGCTGAGCTCTGGCTTCAAGCAGACTGGTAGCGGGATAGCTGGCGAATTGATGTAAGCTTTCTTTACCGTTGGTCCGGTAGAACCGGGTCTGCCAGTATTTGAAACCAGTGGGCGTGATCCGAAGGTATAACTGGCCACCACAGCCGATGCGGTAATCGCTGGAACGCGGTTTGGCATTGCGCAGTTGGCGGTCAGTGGCGAAAGCTAATTTGGGCATGGCGGAACACTTTGAGGTACCCACAAATGTACCCGTAAAAGTACCCACAAAAGCGAAAGTCAGAGATGAACTTTATTGAACCAGTTTGAACTACTTGATAATTTAATTCAATGAAATCAATAGCTTATGGCGCTAAATTGAATTGAGATGAACTGGTTTGAATGGTTAGGATGGGGACTCCGATTCCGCCAGATAAAAAAGTGACTCGAAAAAGCCCCGAAATTAAACATTTCGAGGCTTTTTTATGCCTTTTTAACCGCTAAATTATGTCGTAGCCCAATGGATTCGGGTGCGAGCAGCTATTTAAACGATAGCAAGTCAATCGCTTTGCACTCTAAGCCGTGCTTTAAAAGTCACGCAGCGCCACGTGTTGTCAGACAGCACAGCGCACACAATGCCCGGTGTGCCAGCGATCAGGCTGATGCGCTGCTCCCTAGCCAGTAGCGGCATGATAGCTGCCAATTCTTTGAACTTACCGGTAGCTCTGCCGCCTTCCCCGCGCAGCCCGCCAGACTCAATCACGATGATTTCATCGCGCCCATCCTGGTTGAGGTCTGTCAGTTGAAGGGTCAAATCTGCGAATACACAGTTAATCGGCAAGTTGTAAACGACCTCTTGCGGCGCACCCGAAGGCGATGCCACCCGAATATGCACGCTGCCCGCATGAGTGCAAGAGCCCAGCGCCGCATGAGGGTAGCGCGTGGTGGGTGACCCCAGCCAGGCCCATGCAATGTCGCGCTGACCTTGGCTTGAAATGCTGCCCGCCAGCAGCCCCGCTTTTTACAGCAGTTACAACAAAATCAAATCAATCGCACCGAATCAACAACGCCTAATCAACACCTAAAAAAGCCGCCAGCTCTGGGGTTTGAAGTGCGCCTGCATTGGTCACCACGCTGCCGCTGCGCGCATTTTTGGCCACGATATACGGCACTGATGTGGCGCCCAGGCTGTTAAAAAGCAGTGTGTTCGACTTGATCGCCGCTTGAGCCTCGGCTGTGGGATTGGCGTCGGCCATCAGGCCGCCATTGCCTGCGAGCAACGCCGCCTCATGCGCGGACATCAGCTCAGGCGGGTTGGCAGCGCTCAGCAGGGCGGCGCCTTGCAGCGTGCTTTTCGGGTTCATCAGCGACACCGGAACCCACACAAATTTCACTTTTTTCTGCAGCGGCAGCGATGCGTTCCACAGCGCGCCGCAATGTGGGCATTGCGCATCAAACAAAACATAAACGGTTTGCGCGCTCATCAGCGCGCCAGCCGTAAAGCCTTTGCCATCTTTTCCAACAGCGTCGTATGCCTGCGCCGGGGCAACGGCTGCTGCAGGAGTTTGCGCAGCGGGGGTGTCCTGCTTTGAGCAGCCAGCCAAGCCAGCGCCAAGTGCCAATATCAAAGCGCCGAGGCGCAGGCAGATCATCGATTGAAAAGAGGTCATTGGGTTTTTAGTAGTGTAAAGCGGTCATATTAGCCGGGTCATGGCGGGCCTGCTGCATACCCATCAAGCCGATAAAAGCGGCGGCCTGACGTGCGCCCACGGGCTGGCTTGCTCAAAGGCTGCCGCTGCCCGAAAGATATCTGTTTCACAGTTCATCCGGGCCACCATCTGTAAGCCAATCGGCAGTCCGTCAGCGTTAAAACCAGCGGGTACCGACGCGGCTGGCTGGCCGGTCAGGTTGAACGGATAGGTATGCGACATCCACGAAATAATGTTCTGTCCGTAGCCTGGCGGGCTGTCAAGCCCGGCATCAAATGCCGTTACCGGCGTCGTCGGCGTCAGCAACAGATCAATGCTTTCAAATCGGGCACGTACCTTCTCCCTGAAGTCATAGCGGCTGAATACTTTGGTGTAGTAGCTCTCCAGTGTCTGGTGCAAGGCAGGTTCAAGCATGCGAACCACGGCAGGGTCGAGTTGGTCTCTGGTGTCTTGCAGGCTACCCTTCAGGCGGGTGCCGACACCGGCGTAAAACTCTGCCATCCACAGGTCAATCGGGTCAGCGCCTGCAAGGTCGTCCCACAGCACCACGTCGCAGCCCAGCGACTCAAACACTGCTACAGCCGCTTCACAGGCTGCAAGCACGCCGGCGTCAGGGCTGCGCCCGCAAAGCGTGGGGGACCATGCAATGCGCATACCCTGCACGGACTTTTCGCAGGCAGCCAAATAATCTGGCACGCTGCCTGCTACGCTGAAAGGGTCGCGGCGGTCGTGACCGGAAATGACACCGAGTAGCAGTGCTGCATCTCGCACCGTGCGTGCCAACGGACCCACATGCGCAAGCGTGGGCGTGGCAGAAGTAGGGAACACGGGTACCCGGCCATACTGCGCCTTGACGCCGAACAGGCCACAAAAAGACGATGGCAATCGAATCGAGCCACCCCCATCGGTACCCAGTGCAAAGGGTGTCAAACCGGCCGCAACGCTAGCTGCTGCGCCAAGGCTTGAGCCGCCTGGCGTTTTTGACAAATTCCACGGGTTTCGGGTGGTGCCGCTTAGGGGCGAAGGGCCGCCGCCCTTGCAGCCAAATTCTGTGGTGGTGGTTTTGCCAATAATGCAGGCCCCCGCTGCCTTGATGCGCTCGACCGATGGCGCGTCGGTTGCCACCACGTTGCCCGCCATCGTGCGGGACCCGAAGGTCTGCCTGATGCCGCCCACCGCAATCAGGTCTTTCACCGAAATGGGCAAGCCATGCAGAGCGCCCAAGGGCTTGCCCGCCATGATGGCGCGCTCTGCCCGTCGGGCCGCTTCCAAAGCTGTTTTGGGTGTGGCGGTGACAAAACAGTTGAGTGAGGGTTCAAGCAGCTGCATGCGACTCAGGCAGTCTTGCACGACCTCGACCGGCGACACCGCCCGCGTTTTGATGGCACTCAGAAGGTCGATCGCGCTGGTGTAGGCGAAGGAGGGTTTGTGTTGAGGCATGGCAACCTTTTGCAAATGTCTTTGAGTGTGCCTGTACTCGGCTCCTTTAGCCGACCGGTCAGGCTTTCAGGAGTCCATTGACGCCTGAAAAGCTTGTGCCTCTAGGCGCTGGGGTCAGGCTGCTTTGGCAGCGCGGCGCTGGCCAAAAGCCGATGCGCGCTTGACGCTGGCGGTTGTCACGTCGTTGCCGGCAATTTTGCTGGCCAATGCGGCTGATTTTTCTTCGAGCTTGGCCGCAAACTGGCTCAGGACCACAGCGCCTGGCTTGGTGACTTCAGCAATCGTGTTCAGGGTGCTTAAGCCCGTTTTTTCTTCAAACAGGCTGGCGTTGGCGGCAACGCGCTCTACGCCTGCTTCAGCCAGCTTGACCAACTGGCTCACGACAAGCTCAGCGCCCTTGCTGGTTTGTGTCAAACCCTTGCTGTAGTACACGCTGAACGCCAGTTGCGCAGCCGATGCGTTTTTGGCCACGTCTTTGGTCAATTGTGAGCGTGACTCTTTGAACGCTGTGTTCCAGCGCTTTTCCAGCACCGTGACCACACGCTCGCCGCCCGCGCGGTAAGCATCAATCACGTTTTTGGCGGTGTTGCCGTAGCACTCGATCAGGTCAGTGGCAACGGTGGACAGATTCTTGGCGGTCATGGTGACTCCTAGGGTTTGATGAAAGATGAGTAATCTTCCGGGTTTTCCCTAGTGAGTGCGACCTAATGGGCTAGAGTCAGGTGTCCATAACGGTTTTGCTCAAATAATCAGCCATGACCCATCTGCCCACATCGCCTCAACAGACAACCCACCAGACCACCCTCCAACGCAGCTACGCCTACTATGACTTGGTCATGGCGGCGTTTGTCTGTGTGCTGCTGTGTTCCAACTTTATTGGTGCGGCCAAGCAGGCAGTGATAGATGTGCCGCTGTTGGGGCCGATACCTTTCAGCGCAGGTATTTTGTTTTTCCCCATCAGCTACATTTTTGGCGACATTTTGACCGAGGTGTACGGCTATGGCCGCGACAGGCGGGTGGTGTGGGCGGGCTTTGCCGCGCTGGCCTTTGCGTCCTTCATGGCCTGGGTGGTGGTCAGCCTGCCGCCTGGCCCCAGTGGGTTCATGTTGACATACCAGCCCGCGCTGGAGACAGTATTTGGTAACGCATGGCGCATTGCCGCAGGCTCGATGATTGCGTTTTGGATGGGCAGCTTTGCCAACAGCTACGTGATGGCCAAAATGAAAATCTGGACCAACGGCAAATGGCTGTGGACGCGCACCATTGGCTCGACCCTGGTAGGCGAGGCGGTGGACTCGTCGCTGTTTTACTTCATTGCGTTTTACGGCATTTGGCAGACAGAAGATTTGATCAAGGTCGCGCTTGCTCAATATGCCTTGAAGACCGCGTGGGAGGCACTGATGACCCCCGCCACCTACAAGATCGTCAACTTTTTAAAGCGTAAGGAAAACGAAGACTATTACGACCGGGGGACCGACTTCAACCCGTTTCGGTTAAAAACGTGACAGTCGGAGCTTGGAGCCGGAGCGCCCGTCAATCTCCCAGCACCACACCCTCACGCCGAGGATCCGCCCCGCCAAAAAAACCTTTGTCAGTTTTCTGAATCGCCTGCAAACCACTGGTCATGTTCATCTCGCGCACTTCTGCGCCACGGGCGCGCAGGGCCTCCACCGTGGCGGGGGAAAAGCGTTTTTCTTCCAGCAGGCTGGGGCCGTTCAATGAGGCGAAGTTGGGCAGGTCAATCGCTTGCTGGGCGTTTAGCCCCCAGTTCATGGTGGCGAACAAAATTTTGGCGGTGTAGTGAATGATCATTGCGCCGCCAGGGCTGCCG
>JANYED010000320.1 GCA_025363315.1 Polaromonas sp. | reverse complement strand
GCCGCGCCGTGCAAGGCCGGTTTTGGGTGCTGCCGCTTTTGCGGTTTGAAAGTCGAGGGCTTTAAGGCCGTAATCCATCACATTCATGGGTGCTCCTAGGTTGATAAAACGAGTAACTTGACCATTTGCCAAGCCTGCCTTCAGTGTGCAGCGCTTGGTTAGGCAAGGGCAGATGGCAAATAAGCCTAAAAGCGTGCAAAATTGGCCAATTAAATTATCCATCACGTCGCCAATATGAACACCTTGCTGCCTAACCCAAAAACCGTGCTCATCCTGGGCTTTGAGGGCTGCCTGCCGTCTGGCATTGTGGGCCTGGTCGATATGTTTTGGCTGGCCAACCAGGCCAATGCCGAGACCAGCCCAGTGCGAGCGCCGGGCGGAACGCCGTCTACCGCCGCTGCGCCGCACTTCAAAGTCATCACTGCCAGCTTTAATGGCAAAGCCCTGCGCGACGGCATGGGCCGCAGCATTGCGGTTGATGCGCATGTGCTGGACGTGACCAACTGCGACGCGGTGCTGATTCCGGGGCTGATTCGCGGGGCGAGCGGCCTGCCCAGCGCGGCTGACTTGGCGCCGGTCTCCGATTGGCTGCGCCTGCGCCACCAGCACGGCAACTTGCTGGCCGCCTCGTGCGCAGGCGGGTTTGTGTTGGGCGAGGCCGGCCTCTTAGACCAGCGCCGCTGCACCACCACCTGGTGGCTGCATGACGAGCTGACGCGCCGCTACCCCAAAGCCAAGGCAGAGTGGGGCGCCGCGCTACTAGAAGACCGAGGCATCGTGAGTGTGGGCGGGCCTATGTCGTGGGTAGACATGGCGCTGCACACAATTCGGCAACTGGGCGGGGTCGACGCTGCCAAGCGCGCGGCGGATTTTGCGGTGATTGACAACACAGCCCTAACTCAGGCGCTGTACGCGCCCAAGCGCTACATGAATCATGTCGATACGCTGCTGCTAAATGCCGAACAGGCCGTGCGCCAAGCCCCGCTAGAGATGAGCGCCACGCAACTGGCCAAGCAACTGGCCATGAGCGACCGCACCCTGCACCGCCGCCTGAAAACCCTGACGGGCGAAGCGCCCAAAGCCTTCATCACCCGCACCCGGTTAGAGATGGCCAAAACCCTGCTCGACGGGCCCGGCGCCAGCATCAAGCGCACCGCGCAGCAGTGCGGCTATGTAGATGAAGGCAACTTTCGGCGAGCGTTTACGCGATTTGCCGGCATGAGCCCCAGCGCTTACCGGCAATGGGCGAAGGAGCGGGCTGGGTAGAGCGTCAAAAAAGCCTGGTTTTAAGCATTTTTAACCTATGTTTTAGGCCTATAGCCCAATAGATACGTGGGCAAGCAGCTCCTGAATTAATAGCGAGCCAAATTCATTCTGCCTTGATCTTGGCGCGTGAGACGACCAGCTTCCAGCGTGTCTGTTCGGTTTTGATGAACGCCGCATACTGGGCGGGTGTGTCGCCCACGGGCAGGGCGGTATCGCCGCGCAGGCGCTCGGTGGCCAGCGGGTTCTTCATGGCTTTGGCGCAGGCGTCGGCTATTTTGGCGATGGCTTCATTGCTCATGTTGGCCGGGGCATTCAGACCGTACCACTGGGTCATCTCAAAGCCGGGGTAGCCGCTCTCGGCCACGGTGGGCACGTCTGGCAGCAACGCCAGGCGCTCTTTGGTGCCGGTGGCAATGGCGCGCAAATTGCCTGATTTGACATGCGCCAAAATCGCGGGTGCGCCCACGGCAGCGGCGTCCAGCCGCCCGGCCAGCAGGTCGGTGAGTTGTGGACCAGTGCCGCGGTAGGGCACGTGCAATACGAAGGTGTCGCTCACCATTTTCAAGTATTCAAACGCCAGGTGCCCGGCGCTGCCGTTGCCGGCCGAGCCGTAGCTCAGGCTGCCCGGTTTGGACTTGGCCAAGGCGATGAACTCCTTGAGGTTTTTGGCGGGCAGGCTGGCGTTGATGACGTACAAGCTGGGCACCTTGGCCAGCAGGGAGATGGGTTTGAAGTCTTTGTTGGTGTCAAACGGCAGCTTGTCGTAGATGAATGGATTCACGGCAAAGGTGCCGATGTGGCCCAGAATCAGCGTGTGGCCGTCGGTGCTTTGCGCGCATTCCTGCATGGCAATGTTGCCGCCTGCGCCGGGCTTATTTTCAACAAACACGGTTTGGCCCAGGGTTTTGCTGAGTTCATTCGCCGCAGACCGCGCCACAATTTCAGAGCTGCCGCCAGGCGCAAAAGGCACCAGCAAGCGAATCGGCTTGCTGGGCCAAGCTGCTTGGCCAATGGCTGGGAAGACGCTGGCCGCAGCCAGTGTGGTGGCTGCTTTGAGGGCTGCGCGGCGTGTGATGGGTTCGGACGAATGCATAGGTTGCTTCTAAAAATATGTGACTTCAAATGTAAGGTCGCCAAGCATGGCCTTTTGTAGGTAGTTCCAACCATCTTCCCCGAAAGCCGTTAAAATGTACAAAATAACTTATTTTGTACAAAATGCAAACTATCCCTATCAGCGTCCCATTAAGTGAATTCCGAGCCAACACTTCGGCCATGATTGACTTGGTCGAAAAAGGTGAAACCGTGCGCATCTTGCGGCACGGCAAGCCGGTGGCCGAGCTGGTGCCGATGCCTGTAGAAGCTGCGACAAAAGTCCCGAGCTGGAAGCGGCCGATTGAGCCTTTGAGGTACCTCAAACCACCCAGCAAATCAGGCGCTCAAATGATCGTTGAAGAGCGTGAGGCGGGTTGGTAATGAATATCTTGTTTGATACATCAGCACTGTTCAAGCGTTACAGCGGCGAGGCAGGCGTTGACCGCGTACTGCAATTACAGGCGTCTGCCAGCGCGGTCACGGCGGCTGTGCATTGCAAGACGGAAGTTGCCTCGGCGCTGACGCGCCAGTGGCGAGAGGGCGCATTCAGCGACGAGGAATACGCGCGTGTGCTGGCTAATATTCACGCGGACTTTGACGAGTTGGCGGTGATGCCGCTGTCGACCCAGGCGGAGCGCTACGCGATTGCGGCCATGCGGCTTGCCAGCCTGCGCGGCATGGATGCGCTGCATATTGGTACGGCTCAAGCGGCACAGGTTGACCTGTTTGTGACGGCTGACAAACGCCAGGCGGCAGCGGCGCAAACCGTTGGTTTGAAAACCGAACTGATTGAGATTTGATATGTTTTACCCCCAAGAATTTGACGTGATCGTGGTAGGCGGTGGCCATGCGGGCACCGAGGCAGCGCTGGCCAGCGCGCGCATGGGCTGCAAGACTTTGCTCTTGACGCACAACATTGAAACGCTAGGCCAGATGAGCTGTAATCCGTCGATTGGCGGCATTGGCAAGGGCCATTTGGTG
>JANYED010000293.1 GCA_025363315.1 Polaromonas sp. | reverse complement strand
CTACAGAACAATCCAAGCCGTACGACCACAAGAGTGTTGAGGCCGCCGCCCAAACCCACTGGACGGCCAACAACGCCTACCGTGTCGACAACCACGACAGCGTCAGCAAGCCGCTAGGCAAGTACTACGCCTGTTCGATGTTGCCATACCCCAGCGGCAAGCTGCACATGGGCCATGTGCGCAACTACACCATCAACGACATGCTGACCCGCTACCTGCGCATGAAGGGCTACAACGTGTTGATGCCGATGGGCTGGGACGCATTCGGTCTGCCAGCTGAAAACGCGGCAATGAAAAACAACGTGCCGCCGGCGAAGTGGACCTACGACAACATTGCCTACATGAAGCAGCAAATGCAGGCCCTCGGCTTGGCGATTGACTGGTCGCGTGAGGTCGCCACCTGCGATGCAAGCTACTACAAGTGGAACCAGTGGCTGTTTTTGAAAATGCTGGAAAAAGGCATTGCTTACCGCAAGACGCAGGTCGTCAACTGGGACCCGGTAGACCAGACCGTGCTGGCCAATG
Organism: Polaromonas sp.; assembly: GCA_025363315.1. Taxonomy (GTDB): domain Bacteria; phylum Pseudomonadota; class Gammaproteobacteria; order Burkholderiales; family Burkholderiaceae_C; genus Polaromonas. The sequence goes on along the minus strand of JANYED010000293.1, from coordinate 3,188 downwards.
AGCAGGTGATTGACGGCAAAGGCTGGCGCACGGGCGCGGTGGTTGAAAAGCGTGAAATCCCCGGCTATTACCTGAAGATCACCGCCTACGCCGACGAGCTGCTCGGCCACGTCAAAGACGGCTTGCCCGGCTGGCCCGAGCGTGTCAAGCTGATGCAGGAAAACTGGATTGGCAAAAGCGAAGGCGTGCGCTTTGCGTTTACGCATGACATCAAGGATTCGTCTGGCGCGCTCATTGGTGATGGCAAGATGTACGTCTTCACCACGCGTGCCGACACCATCATGGGTGTGACGTTTTGCGCTGTCGCACCTGAGCATCCACTGGCGTTGCACGCCGCATTGAGCAACCCTAAGCTCGCGACGTTCATTGAAGAATGCAAGTCGGGCGGCACAACTGAAGCAGAACTGGCTACGCAAGAGAAAAAAGGTGAACGCACGGGCTTGTTTGTGGCGCACCCGTTGAGTGGCGAACAGGTTGAAGTCTGGGTCGGCAACTACGTGCTGATGAGCTACGGTGACGGTGCGGTGATGGGTGTGCCTGCGCATGACGAGCGGGATTTTGAGTTTGCGAACAAGTATGGTTTGGCTATCAAGCAAGTCACTGATGTCAAAGGTCAGGCTTTTAGCACCAGCATGTGGGCAGACTGGTATGGCGACAAGCAGCAGGGCGTGGCTATTAACTCGGGCAAGTACAACGGTCTGACCTTCAAGGCTGCGGTTGACGCCATCGCTGCTGACCTGATTGCCAACGACTTGGGCGAGAAAAAAACCACTTGGCGTTTGCGCGACTGGGGCGTGAGCCGCCAGCGCTACTGGGGCACGCCGATACCGATCATTCACTGTACTGAACATGGCGCTGTGCCCGTGCCTGAAAAGGATCTGCCTGTGGTGCTGCCGCAAGACTGCGTGCCAGATGGTTCGGGTAACCCGCTGCTCAAGCATGAGGGTTTTCATGCGGGTGTCGTTTGCCCGGTGTGCGGCAAGCCCGGCAGGCGCGAGACCGACACGATGGACACCTTTGTCGATTCGTCCTGGTATTACATGCGGTACTGTGATCCGAAGAATGAGCAGGCCATGGTCGCCGAAGGTGCTAACTACTGGATGCCGATGGACCAGTACATCGGCGGCATTGAACATGCGATTTTGCACTTGCTCTACGCCCGCTTCTGGACCAAAGTCATGCGTGACATCGGCTTGGTTAAAGCCGACGAGCCATTCACCAAACTGCTGACCCAGGGCATGGTGCTGAACCACATTTACTCGCGCAAAACTGACAAGGGCGGCATTGACTACTTCTGGCCGAAAGAGGTCGAAGACATTCATGACGCAGATGGGAAGGTGCGCACCGCCAAGCGCAAGACCGACGGTTTGATCGTGACCTACGACGGCGTAGGCACCATGAGCAAGAGCAAAAACAACGGCGTCGACCCGCAAGATTTGATTGAAAAATACGGCGCAGATACGGCGCGCCTGTACACCATGTTCACCGCCCCGCCCGAGGCCACGCTGGAGTGGAACGATGCGGGTGTGGAAGGCTCGTACCGCTTCTTGCGCCGTGTGTGGGCTTTTGGAAGCAAACTTAATGCTATAAATTCAGTAGCTGCTTGCGCCCGTACCGATTGGTCTGCAGGAACTTTTAGCAAAGAAATAAAGGCTTTAAGGCTTGAGATCCATACCGTCTTAAAGCAAGTCGACTACGACTACCAGCGCATGCAGTACAACACCGTGGTGTCGGGTTCGATGAAATTATTGAATGCGCTGGAAGATTTCAAGACCCAAGCCACCGACGCGTCAAACGCCGCGTTGCATGAAGGTTTTAGCATCCTGCTGCGCTGCCTGTACCCATGCGCACCGCACCTGACCCACGCGCTGTGGGTTGATTTGGGTTACGCCAAAGATCATGGCGACTTGCTCGACGCACCGTGGCCGCAAGTCGATGCAAGCGCCCTACAGCAAGACGAAATTGAGCTCATGCTGCAAATCAACGGCAAGTTGCGCGGCTCGGTTACGGTCAGCGCAACAGCAGACAAGGCCAGCATTGAAGCCGCTGCGCTGGCAACGGATGCTTTCATCAAACAAGCTGCGGGCGCCGCGCCCAAAAAGATCATCGTCGTGCCGGGTCGGCTGATCAACATCGTGGTCTGACGCGAACACAAAGGAAAACACATGCAACGCCGTACCTGCCTAACCCTGCTCGCGCTCAGTCCTGCGCTTGGCGCCACGGGTTGCGGTTTTGCGCTGCGTCAAGCGCCCAACTTCGCTTTTAAAACCATTTTTTCGCCGTTTGCCGAAAACTCGCCACTCGGCAATGAATTCAGGCGCTCGATCGAGTCAAACGGCACGGTACGGGTGATCACAGACGCGCGGCAGATGGATAAAGCAGATGTGATTCTGGATGTGGTGTCCGAGCGGCGGGAAAAAGTCGTGGTGGGTTTGAACGCATCAGGCCAGGTGCGTGAGTTTCAGTTGCGGCTGCGCCTTAACTTCAGGCTGCGCAGCGCCAAAAACAGCGAACTGATTCCGGTCACGGAAATTTTGCAACAGCGCGACATCAGCTTTAATGAGTCAGCGGTGCTGGCCAAAGAATCCGAAGAGGCGCTGCTGTACCGCGAGATGCAAAGCGACATCGTGCAACAGATCATGCGCCGCCTGGCCGCGGTGACGACTGACAAAATCCTGGCGCCATAGATTCGCCATGAACCTGGCACCCGGTCAACTGCAAGAGCACCTCAAGCGCGGCATCAAAAGCCTGTACACCTTGCATGGTGATGAGCCGCTGCTGGTGCAGGAGTTTGCTGACAGCCTGCGCGCCAATGCGCGAGCGCAAGGCTACACCGAGCGCACTGTGCACACGGCGCAAGGCGCGCACTTCGACTGGAGCGGCGTGTTGGCCAGCGGCGGCTCGCTCAGTTTGTTTGCTGACAAACAGATCATTGAAATCCGAATCCCGAGCGGCAAGCCTGGCAAAGACGGCTCGGCAGCGCTGCAGCAAATCGCCGAGCGGGCGCAGCGTGACGATTCAACCTTGACGCTCATCATGCTGCCCCGGCTGGACAGCATGACGACCAAGGGCGCCTGGTTTGGTGCGCTGGAGAGTTATGGCGTGACCATCAAGTTTGAGCCGATTGCGCGGGGCATGTTGCCGCAATGGATTTCGCAGCGCCTGCAATCCCAAGGCCAGCGCGTGGC
>JANYED010000288.1 GCA_025363315.1 Polaromonas sp. | reverse complement strand
GGTCGCCGCGGTAATGTCTTCAGGATCGCCAAAGAAGCGGTGATGAAGGCTGGGCAATATGCCTACCGTGACCGCCGTACCAAAAAACGTGTTTTCCGCCGTCTGTGGATCACGCGTATCAATGCTGCAAGCCGCGCTTGCGGCCTGACTTACAGCCAGTTTGCCAATGGTCTGAGAAAAGCCGGTATCGAGATTGACCGCAAGGTTCTGTCCGACATGGCCATCCACGACAGCGCTGCATTTGGTGCCATCGTTGATCAGGTGAAGGCAAAGCTGGCTGCTATTTAATCAATAGCTGGTTGCGCTGACAAATAAAGGGCCAGAGCTTGAAAAGGCTCTGGCCCTTTTGTTTTGTTGAAAATTTTAGGTTTGCTTGCATGACTGATCTGGAAACCATTGTTAGCGATGCCAAGGCCGCTTTTGGCGCTACAACAACGCCCGCCGATCTGGAAAACGCCAAGGCGCTTTTTCTGGGCAAATCCGGCCGTATTACCGAGCTGATGAAGGGCATGGCGCAGCTGTCAGTGGACGAAAAAAAATCACGCGGCGCGGCCATCAATTTGTCCAAGCAGGCCATCGAAGCAGCGCTCAGCGACCGGCGGCAGGCTCTCGCCGATGCAGAGCTGCAAAAGCAGCTCAAAGCCGAGGCGCTGGACGTCAGCCTGCCGGGCCGGCAGCGCGCGCAGGGCGGTCTGCATCCGGTTTCTTTGACGCTAGAACGCATTGAAGCGATTTTCGGTTCGATGGGTTTTGACGTTGCTCAGGGCCCGGAGATTGAGACTGACTGGTTTAACTTCACAGCGCTTAATACGCCTGAAGATCACCCTGCGCGCTCGATGCACGACACCTTTTATGTTGAAGGCGGTACTCAAGCGGCTCCCAATTTGCTTCGCACCCACACCAGCCCGATGCAGATTCGCTACGCGGTGCAGCACGTTAAAAAACACCGCGCCTTGATTGATGCTGGTAAAAGTAACGAGGGAGCCTTTACAGGCTCGATGCCAGAGATTCGCGTCATCGCGCCAGGACGTACTTACCGTGTTGACAGCGATGCCACGCATTCGCCGATGTTTCACCAATGCGAAGGCCTGTGGATTGGCGAGAACGTGAGCTTTAAAGATTTGAAGTTTGTCTTCACCGACTTCTGCCGTACGTTTTTTGAAAGCGACGATCTGGTGCTGCGGTTCAGGCCCAGCTTCTTCCCATTTACTGAGCCAAGTGCTGAGATTGATATTCAATTCTCCAGCGGTCCGCTGGCAGGCAAGTGGCTCGAAGTCGCAGGCTCTGGCCAGGTGCACCCAAACGTGGTGCGAAACATGGGTCTGGACCCTGAAAAATACATCGGCTTTGCCTTTGGGATGGGGCCAGACCGGCTGACCATGCTGCGTTATGGCGTGAACGACTTGCGCTTGTTTTTTGATGGCGATATTCGCTTCTTATCGCAATTTCAAAACTAGACATTCATAAGGATCACCATGCAATTCCCTGAATCCTGGTTACGCGAATTTTGCGACCCACCTTTAACCACCCAGCAACTGGCCGATACATTGACGATGGCCGGGCTGGAGGTTGAAGAACTCAAACCCGTAGCACCACCGTTTACCAAAATCGTGGTCGGCGAAATCAAGTCCGCTAGCAAACATCCGAATGCTGACAAGCTGCAAGTGTGTGAAGTCGACGTAGGGCAGGGTGCTTTGCTCGGTATTGTTTGCGGCGCACCGAATGCCCGTGTTGGTATCAAGGTGCCATGCGCGATGGTCGGTGCAGAACTGCCGCCAGGCGCGGACGGCACGCCCTTTCTCATTAAAGTCGGCCAGCTGCGCGGTGTTGAAAGCCAGGGCATGCTCTGCTCTGCACGTGAACTCAAACTGTCTGAAGACCACGGCGGTTTGCTTGAGCTGGCACCAGATGCGCCGCTCGGCAAAGACATTCGCTCGTATTTAAACCTGGACGACACGTTGTTCACGCTCAAGCTCACCCCAAATTTGGCGCATTGCCTGAGCGTGTACGGCGTGGCGCGCGAGGTTGCTGCGCTCACCGGTGCGCCGCTAAAAGCACAGAGCTTTTCAGCCGTCGCTGTGCGGGACGCCACCCGCTTGCCCGTCAAAATCACCGCGCCAGATTTATGTGGCCGCTTTTCCGGCCGCGTGATCAAGAACGTCCATACAAAAGCCAAAACCCCACAGTGGATGGTTGACCGCCTGGCCCGATGCGGCCAGCGCAGCGTCACGGCACTGGTTGATATTTCAAACTACGTGATGTTTGAGCTCGGCCGGCCGTCACATATTTTTGACTTGGACAAGATTCACGGCGGGCTGGATGTGCGCTGGGGCAAGCTTGGCGAATCGCTGAAGCTGCTCAACGGCAATACCGTCACGGTTGACGAAAAAGTCGGCGTGATTGCTGACGACAGCCAAGTCGAATCCCTTGCCGGCATCATGGGCGGTGACGGGACTGCGGTATCGGACAACACTCAAAGCATTTACGTCGAAGCCGCTTTCTGGTGGCCTAAAGCAATTGCTGGGCGCTCACGTCGCTACAACTTTTCAACGGACGCGGGCCACCGTTTTGAGCGTGGTGTAGACCCCCAGTTGACGGTAGAGCACATCGAGCGCATCACGCAGTTGGTGATCGACATTTGCGGCACGCCCGATACAGTTTGCGGCCCCATCGACGACGTGAAGGTCCATGTGCCTGTCGCCAAGCCTGTTACTTTACGTGTAGCGCGCGCCTGCAAAATCATAGGCATGCCTTTGACCCAAGCGCAATGTGCAGATGCGCTGGCACGCCTCGGGTTGCAGGTGGTTGAGGGCGAAGGCACTTTGACTGTGACACCACCGAGCTACCGTTTTGATCTGCAAATTGAAGAAGACCTGATTGAAGAAGTTGTGCGCATGGTGGGCTATGACAACCTGCCCGCTACCCCGCCGCTGGCGCCCATCACGGCCAGAATTCAGCCGGAAGCTGAGCGCGGCTCGTTTGCCGCGCGTCGGGCGTTAGCATCGCTCGGCTATCAGGAAACCATCAACTTCAGCTTTGTGGAGGAGCGCTGGGAGCACGAGCTGGCTGGTAATCAGAATCCGATCAAACTGCTTAACCCCATTGCGAGCCAGATGAGCGTGATGCGCTCGTCTTTGCTGGGCTCACTGCTACAAGTTTTGAAGTTCAACCTCGACCGCAAAGCGCCGCGTGTCAATGTGTTTGAGCTGGGCCGTGTCTTTTTGCGCGATGCACAAAGCCAAAACTCTGACACCACTGTGGCTGGCTTTAACCAGCCAATGCGGGTAGCCGGTTTGGCTTATGGGCCGCGCGCTGCCTTGAGCTGGGATCAGCGCGATAAAGTGGTCGATTTTTTTGACGTTAAAGGCGACGTTCAAGCACTACTTGCCCCTTTGCAGGCCAGCTTTCATTCTGCCGCACACCCGGCCTTGCACCCAGGTCGCTGTGCGAGTGTCGCCGTAAACGGCAAGACAGTTGGTTTTGTAGGTGAGCTGCATCCTCAGTGGCGACAAGGCTACGAGCTGGCGCAGGCGCCTGTGGTGTTTGAGCTGGAACTTGATGCTGTGCTGCAACGCAAAGTGCTTTGCTTTGAGCCTGTCAGCAAGTTGCAACCGGTTGAACGCGATATCGCCGTTATCGTGTCTGAATCAGTAACGCATGCCGCGTTGATGGCTGCTGTTTACAACGCTCCTACCGATGGCCTGTTGAAAGATGCCGTTTTGTTTGATGTTTACCGGCCACTCGATGTCAATGCAGCCATGCAAGTTGGTGAAAAAAGTCTTGCGGTACGCTTGACGCTTTCCAGCTCGACCGCTACCTTGACCGATCCTATGATCGAGGTGGTTGTGCAGTCGGTAGTGACCTATTTGCAGACCACACTTCAAGCCCGCCTGCGCGCTTGACACCCTATAACAACAGGCCCGAGGCACGTCATGGAATTTTCAATCGAAAGCCTGGAAACGCCGGCTTTGACCAAGGCGCACCTGGCCGACTTATTGTTTGAGCAGATTGGCCTGAACAAGCGCGAGTCCAAAGACATGATTGACGCGTTTTTTGACCTCATCTCCGACAGCCTGGTGGAGGGCAACGACGTCAAGATTTCGGGCTTTGGCAACTTTCAGATCAGAACCAAAGCGCCGCGACCGGGCCGCAATCCGCGCACAGGAGAGTCAATACCAATCGAGGCCAGACGCGTGGTGACATTTCATGCGAGCCATAAGCTTAAAGAGCAGATTCAGGCCAACGGCGTTGTAGGCTGACGTCTTTGGATAGCGCCAGAAAGAGCGACAAATGCGCGCTCATTGTGTGACGACGCAACACCAGCAAAAAAAAGCCGGCTTCCCTTTGCGCTAAGTTTAAACTTAGAGTAGATTTAGAGCTTTTGGCTTTAGCGTATTGATTTAAGTGGATAATTCCCGTCCCCCTATACCGGCGAAACGCTACTTTACGATTGGTGAAGTCAGCGATTTGTGCGGCGTCAAACCTCATGTGCTACGTTATTGGGAGCAGGAGTTTACGCAATTGCGCCCGATGAAACGGCGCGGCAACAGGCGTTACTACCAGCACCACGAGGTGTTGATGATCCGCAAAATCCGTGATTTGTTGTACGACCAAGGTTTTACAATCAGCGGTGCACGCAACAAGCTGCATGAAATTGTTCAGACGGAGGGTGACAAACGGCGCAACGGCGAGGTCCTGCTGGATGGTATAGACGCGCTGGAAGCTGGCGATTCCGGTATGGGCGACTTCCCTGATTCAGCCGATTTTGAAGACAGCGAGCCGTCTAACGATGGACATGACCTGCCCAGCGGGCATGCTGCCCAGCAGCGGCTTCAACTGGTCCGGCGAGAGCTGTTTGAAATCCGCGATTTGCTCAGCGCAGTGCGCTGACGCCAGTCAGCCCTGGCGCTATACTGTCGACTGATTCCGGTGTGTGGCGCAGCCTGGTAGCGCACTTGCATGGGGTGCAAGGGGTCGAAGGTTCGAATCCTTTCACACCGACCATATGATGTATAAAAGCCTGGCCTAGCGTCAGGCTTTTTGTTCGAGCGTTACTGGCTCAATCAATATCCAGCGCATGAAAGCCAAACTTCGCTGCCTTGCGGTCGTTAAAGTAAAGTTTCAAAGTCTCTTTCACTGTTTTAAACGCAAGTTCATCCCACGGGACTTCTGATTCAGTGAACAGCCTGGCCTCGATGGTTTCCGTGCCTGGATCAAACTCAGTGCTTAAAAGCCTCGCGCGGTAAAAAAGATGAACCTGACCCACTTTGGCAACGTTTATCAGGCTAAACAAATCTTGCATTTCGAATTGAGCTCCGGCTTCTTCAACAGTTTCGCGCTTAGCCCCTTCAGCGGTAGTTTCATTGAGCTCCATAAAGCCCGCCGGTAAAGTCCACTTGCCCCGCCGCGGCTCTATGTTCCTCATGCAAAGCAACACTTGAGCACCATCGTTGCCCCAGGTCGGCACGGTTCCTACAACATTGAGCGGGTTTTGATAATGAACCATGTGGCACGCTGGGCAAACAGCCCGCTGCTTGGTGTCGCCATCGTCAGGCAAACGCAGCACGACAGCCGTGCCGCAAGCGTGGCAATATTTGGGAGCTGAGCGGTACATCGTTGGAGTGTAGTCGCCCAACGGGACTGAGCGCACCAACGAGGTTTCCTTGATTTGTGCTGAATGTCACCTTTATTCTTTTTTAAAACAACAGGCGGTTTTAAACGGGGCACAAGTCAAGAGATGATTTGTCCAGATCACTCTAGTTTGCGCAGCTTAAAGTTCTTTATTAACCTCACTACCTAAGTAAGAGCGTACAGAGAAAAATTCCTGTATGGCTTGCAAAGATAAAATTTAGAAGACGAAATCAAGAAGGCAGGGCTAATGATCGTATACGCAAGAACAGAAGAGGGGCAGCTTGCGGCTTACAGCCCGCAATCTGCCTTGCCGCGCAAGCTGAAATCCATTCTTAAAGTCGTCGATGGCAAAACGCCGACTCACGTGTTTGAGCAAAACTTGCGCTCGTTCGGCGATGTCCAGGGCATCTTGCGGTCACTTGAAACGGCAGGACTGCTAAGAGTCATGTCGAGTGAGGTCCACAGCATTCATGTCAAGGCCGAGCACAGTGAAGCAGATCGCGGCCAAAGCGCAGATGCCCGGCAAATAGGCGACTGGATGCCAACTCGTAATCCGCTTGAGCAACATTCCCAGCTGTTGTCCAACATGGCCAGCTCCTATGCAAATTCTCAGTTGGCCAGCGTTTCCAACACCTGGTCGTCTGTCACCGACCAGAACAAGGCAGACGCCCTAGCTGCTGTGCTGGAAGCGATGTCCAGCTTCGTGCTCGTACATGTTCCTGAGCAGTCTTTTCATATTTTGAAAGAAATTGAGGAAATCACATCGCTCGAAATTCTTGCGGCAACCATCGGTGGCTATGAGCAAATGGTTTCCCATTTGGGCGATGTCAGCACAGAGCACCTTCGCTATCTAAAAGCGACTTTGCGTGACAATTTATGAGCGTCCTAATTGATGTTGTTTTTTCAGTAACGCCAGCGGGTTACTCGGCGCTACGCAATTCAGTTGAGCCGATGCGCTTAGATTTGAAGACGCTTTTGACGCTGGTTGATGGCATTTGCCCGGTAGCACAGTACGTTCCCTTTTTACTTTCGTTTGCCCCTCTGCCTGAAAAATTTCAAACGCTCGAACGCATGGGATACTTGAAACGCACCGGAAGCATATCTACCCAGGCAGTTTCCGCCTTCGAGCAGTCTGTGGCCCTTGGCCAGCCCTTGTCACGAATGCCCATCATCGACTCCCGTCAGCGTGATTCCGGATTTGTCCCGTTGAATTGATTCTTAGGAAACATCATGTCCAATATCTACCGCCAAACGCTCAAAGGGATTGATGAAATTGCATTCAAGTCGGGTAACTTGCCACTTCGGCTGGTAAGCTATTTGCTGGTGGTCGATGGTGAGGCTTCGGTTGACCAGCTGGCTGCGCGCCATCAAAATTTGCCCTCGCTTCAGGCCGTACTGCAGGGCCTAAGCGGACAGGGGTTTATTGAAGTGGCAGGTGTTGCGGCCAATGTCGTGGACATTGGCCAAATGCGTGTGTCCAACGGCACCAGCATGTCTGGTTTTTCTGGCAACGCACCACAGCAGTCGCCGCTTTACTACGCGTCGCCGCCCCAGCAAACCCAGTCCTATGCCCAGCCGGGTAATAGCCTAAGTGGTGGCGAGCTGGATTTGTACAAGTCCAACATGATCCGCGACGTGAGTGCCCTGCTCGCCGCCGACGCCGCACCGGTGATCAACAAGATTCAGGCGTGCCGCACGCGAGATGACCTTTTCTCAACGATGATGGGTATTAAGAAGATTATTACGATTTACGCCAGCCGTGACGCGGCCGAAAAGTTCGCATCCCGCTATTCAGTTTTATCCAGCTGAATAACGCTGTCTTTCTCCGTTTTCTCTCTCTTTATTTAACCTAACCTCATTCAGCTAGGAGCTACCATGCAATTCGACTTGATCATGGCTACACAGTTTTCATTTTTGATGGGTTTTATCGGCATGGTCGGTGGCGCGTATTACTTCACGCTGATCAAAAGTACGTTGCCGCTTGAACACCAGTCCAACGCCGTTACATCTGCCGTCTATTGCCTGATGGCAGCCATCATGTACGGCGTCATCAATTACAAATACGGCATTGGCACCGACGCGCTGTCCAAAGGCGAATACCCCACGGTGTTGCGATACATCGACTGGCTGGTGACAACTCCTTTGCTGGTGCTCAAGTTCCCGGAGATGTTGGGCGGCGATGATGCACCCGCCGTTGCCTTGCTGGTGATCGTGGCCGACGTGATGATGATTCTCTTCGGCTTTGCAGGTGAGACATCGATCAATGCAACCAAAGGAAGCTCTGGCGTGATTGGCTGGTCCATGTTTGGTGTCAGCTGCCTGGCCTGGCTGTTTATTATTTTTGTGTTGTACACGGCGGTCTCCAATGCGGCGGCCAACAAGCTGGGACCGGTGAAGGTGGGCCTGAGCCGTTTGAAGTTGTTCATCGTGCTGGGCTGGGCCATCTACCCGCTGGGTTACCTTCTGACCTTGATCTCCAACAGTCCCGAGCTTCGTGTCAGCCGAGAATTGGTTTATAACTTTGCCGACCTGTTCAACAAAGTCGGGTTTGGCATGGTCGCTATTTACACGGTGCGTCAGATCGTTCGCGAGCAAAAAATTCGCGAAGCCATGCTGCAGCTCTGACCCCTTGCCTAAGCAACTTGCGCCGACTTCATGCCATGCGCATAAGTCGGCGTTTTGCTTTTAATGGGGTGATGCCGTGATCCGCCCGCCCAGCGTTGCAGCCAAAACAGGCGCAGTTGTCGCACTGTTGCTGGCTTGCATGTCATTGCTCTGGGCTGACAAAACCATTCCCCAGGCGGGCCTTTGGGCGTTGCTGTTGCTCAGTACTTCAGTGGGTTTCGTCCACGGTGCGCTGGATGTTGTACTTTTGCCGCGGCGATTTGCATCCCGCACGCAAGCGGCTTTTATGTTTGCGGGTTATCTGCTCTCAGTGCTGCTTGTTGGCTGGCTTTTGGGGGGCGCCGTCAGCTTGGCGCTTTGGGTCTTGCTGCTCATGTCTGCCTGGCATTTTGGGGAACCTTACGGCCGATGGAATGGATTTTCGCCTCTGCAAAGTGGGCTGACCCGCATTGTGGTGGGCGGTGCATCCGTCATGCTGCCTGTGCTGATGGCGACCGAACAACTGGCAATTGTTTTGACGCGTGTGCTGCCAGCTTTGGGGTGTCAAGGCTGGCAAGTTTTGGCTTGGGTCTGGCTTGGGCTTTTTATTGTCTGGCTTGTGCTTTGTGGCGTGCGCCGGGCGCGCGCGCTGCGTTACGCGTGGTTTGAGCTGCTGGGCTGTGTGTTGCTGTATGCGCTGTTTTCACCTCTGATGGCGTTTGCACTGTACTTCGGTGTTTACCATGCACCCGTCCATATATGGCGGGTGTGGCGGGCATCGGCCAACGCGGCATCGACGGGACCGCCCAAAATCAACACCGGGGGGGCCATTGCGGCGGCTGCCTTGACGACCATCCTGACCTGGCTGCTCGGCGCCGGCTTGTGGTGGTTTTTGGCGCCAGACGCCATTGCCGCGCCCGACGGGTCAGGCGCCTTGCGCTGGCTGATTGTGGCTTTCGCCGCACTGACGGCGCCGCATCTGGTGCTGATCAGTTTGTGCGCTGCATTTTTGAGCCAGCCGGACATTGAACGCTAACGACAGTCGGTTCTTTGTGTTTTCGCCATTGTAAGCGCTATTAATTCAGGAGCTGTTTGCGCCCGTTTTCATTGGTCTACAGGCTTAAATTAACCCTAAAAACGATTTAAAACGCAAAAAAACCGGTGATCGACCGGCGTTTGCTTCAAGCGGATAAGAATCAGGTTTTGGTGGTTTTGCCGTGTTTTTCAATCAGCGCTTTGGCGGTGTCGAGCAGCTTTTTGCCGTCAAAGCCTTTCTTGTTCATGTCTTCGACCCACTCCACTTCAACCGTGCGCGCTTTGCGGCGGAAGTCTTGCGCCTCTGCCACGCTGACGGTGTAAATCGTGTTGCCGCGGTCGCTGGCAGACTTGCGGCCGATGCCGTCATTGCCTTGCTGCGTTTTGCCCAAGAAGGCAGATGTCGCCATGCCAGAGTTGTTGTCGATGATTTTTTTCAGGTCAGGTGCCAGGCTGTTGTACTTGGCTTTGTTCATCGCCATTACAAAGGTGGTGGTGTACAGACTACCGCTTGCAGGGTCAAACTCAGCGTGGAACTTGGTCAGCTCGTTGACCTTGACTGACGGCACGACTTCCCACGGAATCACGCAGCCATTGATGGTGCCCTTGCTCAATGCGTCAGGAATGCCCGGCAAAGGCATGCCGACGGGTATGGCCCCCAGAACGCCCAGCAGTTTGGTGACTTGCCTGGTCGGGCCTCGCAACTTCATGCCGCGCATGTCGGCTATTGATTTCACGGCCTTGTCGGCAGTGTGAATCACGCCGGGGCCGTGCACCTGTACAGCCAGCACCTGCGTGTCCTTGAATTCATCGCTGGCAACGGTAGTGAAGTATTCCCAATACGCTTTGGACGTCGCCTCGGCGTTGTTCATCATGAACGGCAGCTCAAACACCTCCACACGCGGGAACCGGCCCGCCGTGTTGCCAGGCAGCGTCCACACCACGTCAACCACACCATCTTTGGCCTGGTCGTACAGCTGCACCGGCGTGCCGCCCAATTGCATGGCAGGATAGCCTTCAAACTTGATACGGCCGCCGGACTCTTTCTCAACCTTGTCCATCCACGGCTTGTGCATGGTCAGCCACACATTCGACTGCGGCGACATGAAGGTGTGAAACTTGAGCGTGACGGCTTGCTGTGCGATGCCCGAGAGCGCGGGAGCACCCAGGGCAGCGGCTGCGCCGGTTTTAAGAAGGGTACGTCTGGCGATCATGGCAGTTCCTTGGACGGATAAAAATTAAGATCAAAATTTAAGGGCATTCGCGGGTTTTGCAAACCCGTGAATGTCCTTAGCTTTCCTGCGTAGTGAGGGCAGGTTTATTTCAATGAAGAGTAGTTGACCGGAACCCAGGTAAAGCCCTTGCCAGCCGCCTTGCGGACGTGCCCCATGCCCGGAAACGCAAGGTGCGCGCCGCCCACCAAGTAGCCGTTTTTGTCGGCATCGGTGTAGGCTTTGACGCGCTGCCTGGCAGCGGCTTTGGTTTCGGTGTCGAATTTGATGGTGACGCTCGGGTCGTCAAATTGCACCGCTGCTACGTGCATCAAGTCGCCCCATAGCATGAGCTTTTCGCCTTTGCTTTCAACGGCGTAGACCGTGTGGCCAGCCGTGTGTCCGTGGGCTGCCAGGGCTTTGATGCCTGGGACAAGCTCAGTGCCGCCTTCAAACGTTTTCAATTTGCCAGCCGCTACATAAGGGTTGACGGAAGCCATCGCACCCTGAAAAAAGCCCTGCGCGTCTTTCGGGGCAGCCTTCATTTTGGCTTCGTCCAGCCAAAAGTCGGTGTCTGCCTTGTCAATGCGCAACGTGGCGTTCGGGAAAGCCATCGCATTGCCGTTCATCAAACCGCCCACATGGTCCGGGTGCATATGGGTAATGTAGATTTCATCGACCTGCTCTGGCTGGTAGCCAGCCGCTTTAAGGTTGACTAGCAGATTGCCCAGCGTAGGCCCAAACAGGCCGGCGGCGCCGGTGTCAACCAGCACCAGCTTGCTGCCGGTGTTGATCAGGTAAGCGTTGACGGACGTTTCAACCGGGTGGCTGATGAAGTTCTTTTGCAAGGCAGCATCTACCTTGGCTGACGGTGCGTTCAGCAGGTCTTTGACCGGCAGCTTGACCGTGCCGTCAGAAATGGCGGTCACTTCAAACTCACCCAGCATCATGCGGTAGTAGCCCGGCGCTTGCGTCTTGACCATCGGGCCGGCGGCAAAAGAAGCAACGGACAGCCCAAATATGGTGGTGGCTACAGCGATTCGTTTAAATGTGCTTGACATGGAAATCTTTCGTAAAAGTGGTTGCAGGTGAGACTATTCGGCCTTGATGCCGGCGGCCTTGATGGTTTTTGCCCAAAAATCGGTGTCCTTTTTCACCAGCGCGCCCAGCGCTTCAGGCGCCAGGTAGCGCAGCTCAACGCCAGCCGTGTCGGCTCGGGTTTTGGTCTCCGGCAAGTCGAGGGCGGCTTTGATCTGGCTGCTGAGTTTGGCCACCACGTCAGCTGGCGTGCCCGCAGGCGCAAATATGCCTACCCAGGCTTCCAGTTCAAACCCTTTCAGACCTGCTTCAGCAGTGGTGGGCACGTTGGGCATGCCGGGGTGGCGGGTTTTGCCTGCAACTGCCAGACCTTTGAGTTTGCCCACCTGAATTTGCCCCATCACTGATGGCGGTGTGGTGATAAACACCTGAACCTGGCCTGACAGCACGTCTTGCAGCGCTGGGCCTGAGCCACGGTAGGGGATGTGCACCATGCTGGTTTTGGTTTGCAACTTGAACATCTCGGTGCCGATGTGCGACAGCGAGCCATTGCCCTGCGACGCATAACTGAGCTTGCCCGGGTTGGCCTTGGCGTAAGCGATGAACTCATTGAGGTTGTTAGCCGGTACAGACGGGTGAACCGCGATGACGTTGGTCGCAACCGTGATTAAAGCCACCGGCACAAAGTCTTTTTGTGCCCAGGGCAGTTTGGGCGTGAGATTGGGGTTGCCCACGTGGTATGCCGAATACGAGTTGAGCAGCGTGTAGCCGTCCGGGTTGGCTCTTGCTACCGCTTGGTAAGCCACGTTGCCACTGCCGCCGCCCCGGTTGTCAACCACCACAGCCTGCGCCGTCACCTTGGCTAACGAATCAGACAAGATGCGCGCCGATGCATCTACAAAACCGCCGGGTGGGTTCGGCACGACCAGGGTGATGGGCTTGCTCGGGTAGGGCTGGGCACTCGCGACCGTGACCGCTGCAACGAGTAGCAGGGTAATAGTGGCACGCTGAAAGGACAGTTTGTAGATCATGTGTCTCAGTAATGGTTAAGTGATGTACTTCACAAGCCAAAGCGAAATACCAGGAAACAGAAGCAGGAGCACCGTGCGAATCGTGTCAGAAATCAAAAACGGCATCACGCCCCGATAACTCTCCGCGATCGGCACCGCGCCAGGCTTGCCTTTGGTCATGCCGTTGACGACATACACATTCAGCCCGACAGGCGGCGCCAGCATACCAAAGCCGACCGTCATCAGCACCATGATGCCGAACCAGATGGCGGTGTTCTCTTTGGTCATGCCAAAGTCCAGGCCCATGATCATCGGGAAAAAGATCGGGATGGTCAGCAAGATCATGCTGAGTTCATCCATCACCGCGCCCAGCACCACATAAAACAGCATGATGGCCGCCACCACCATCACGGGTGACAAGCCCCAGGAGCCAACGACCTGCGCCAACTGCGAAGGTACCTGGGTCAGCGCCAGCGATGCGTTCATCAAATCGGCACCGAGAAAAATCAAAAAGATCATGGCCGAGCTTTCAGCGGTGGCGTAAAAGCAGTTTTTGAATTTCGCCCAGGTCATTTCACGCTTGGCCAACGCGGCTATAAAAGTTGAAAACGCGCCAACTGCCGCGCCTTCGGTTGGCGTAAAAAACCCTCCATAAATCCCGCCGAACACAATAATAAAAATGATAGCAATTGGCCCAATGCCTTTAATGGCGTCAGCCATATTTGTTTTAATGACCTCGGCCTTTTCAGGCGCCTGGCCAGGCACCAGCCGCACATAAATGCTGATCGCAATCATGTAGCCCAGCATCGCAATGATGCCTGGCACCATTGCCGCTGCAAACAGTTTGGCGATGTTTTGCTCCGTCAAAATGGCGTAGATTACAAGAGGTACTGAGGGCGGAATCAAGATGCCCAGCGTGCCGCCTGCAGCCAGCGTGCCGGTGGTCAAGCGGCCTGAATAGCCGTGCTTGCGCATCTCGTCATAGGCCACATTGGTGATAGTGGCAGCCGTGGCTACTGACGAGCCGCAAATCGCACCAAAGGCGGCACAGGCCAGCACCGCACCCATTGCCAGGCCGCCCTTGAACCGGCCCATCACGCCAGCCGCGAACTGGAACAGCGCCTTGCTGATACCGCCCTGCGTGGCAAAGTGCCCCATCAGGATGAACAGCGGAATGACCGACAAGTCGTAGCTGGCAAAGCGTGCAAAGGCCTGGCTGTTTAAAAAATTAGCCAGCGGGCTCCAGCCGGTTTGTATAACGTAGCCGATACCGCCTGCTAAAAACATGGTGATGGCAATCGGCACACGCACCGCCATCAGCAGCAGCATGATGCCGAAAATCATCAAGGCAAGTTGAATCGCGCTCATAGGGTTGTTGTGCTCACAGTAGTGGGTGCTTAAACCGCAAGTTCAGGGTTGTCTTCGGTGGTTTGCGCTTCGAACCCGAACAGGCATTGGTGCAGCGCGATCAGAACGGTTAATGCCAGCGGTGGCACCATCACGGCGTAAACAACCCATTCTGGAAAGCCCAAAATTTGCGTTTCTGAGTGGGTGTAAAAAGAGTTTAAACCGCCGAGCGACGTGCGCCAGGCCATCAGGGCCATCGCGCAGCCCAAGAGCAGCGCGCCTATGCGGTCCATGACATTTTGAGCTGATTCAGATGCTCTTGCAGTGAAAAAGTCGACCATGATGTTGCCGCGCCTGACCTGACACCACGGCATGAACAGTGCAATCGCAGCGCCCGCCGCAGCGCCGGACAGCTCAAAATCACCCACAATGGTTTTGCCGACCAGGTCGCGGCCAATGATGCTGACGCAGGTCATCAGGGTGATAAAAATCAGCAGCAAACCCGCCAAAATAGCGCAGAGTTTGGCCAGATTTGCTAGTATTTTCATAGCTGCTCGCACCCGTATTTATTGGTTTTCAAACGACTTTAACGTGTAATTCACCAAGGCCAGCGACACTGCCGACCATGGTGTCGCCACTGACCACAGCCGCTACGCCCTCGGGTGTTCCGGTGTAAATCAAATCGCCGGGCATCAGCTTCCACGCGGCGGACAGGTGCTCAATCGTCTCGGCCACATTCCAGATCAGTTTTGAAACGTTGCTGCGCTGGCGGTCTTTGCCGCCAACCTGAACGTACAGCTCTGCGTTGTTCACGTCACCGGCCTGTGCCACAGGTGTGATGGGGCCAATCGGTGCGGAGTGGTCGAAACCTTTGCCGATACACCAGGGCCGCCCGGCTTTTTTCATCTCGCCCTGCAAGTCGCGGCGCGTCATGTCCAGACCAACGGCATAGCCGTAGATATGTTTGTCGGCGTCAATAGCTTTGATGTTTTTGCCGCCCGTGCCAATCGCCACCACCAGTTCAATTTCATGGTGAAAATTTTTCGTCAGGCTGGGGTAGGGAATGCTGCCGGTGGTGCCGCCGTCGACAACAACGATGGCGTCCGCTGGTTTTAAAAAGAAAAACGGTGGCTCACGGCCGGTAAAGCCCATCTCTTTGGCATGCTCTTCGTAGTTGCGGCCCACGCAGTAAACGCGGTGAACCGGAAAGCGCTGCTCAAGCCCGACGACGGGGACTGACACAGCAGCTGGCGGCGTGAAAACGTAATTCATAAAAATCTTTCCTTGTTGTATGTGCCCGATGCGCCGGTCGCAGGCATGATTCTAGGTAGTGTCGTTGTCCAGATAAACACCGTCTTGCCTGAGCAGCGCCTGTAGTTCTTTCACATTGACATTGGCCAGTGGCTGCGTCATGTCATGGACTGCAGCCGCTGTTCCGGCGGCCTGGCCCATCACAAAGCAGCCGCCACTGACGCGTGCGGCTGACTGGCCCTCATGCGTCATGGAGGCGCAGCGCCCTGCGACCAATAAATTGTTTACATCCATAGGCAACAGCATACGCCAGGGCAAGTCGTTGTAAGCGCGGCCATGGGCGGACTCCCAGTTGCGCGGAAATTGCCAGTCGATGCGGCCCGCAGCATGCAGCTCCATGGGCCAGGCGTTGATGCCAATCGCATCGCTGAAGCGGGCCGACGACAAAATGTCTTCGCCAGTCAGGGCGTAGTGGCCGCGAATCCGCCGACTTTGGCGAATGCCGATTTGCGTGGCGATGTCGACAATCGCAGAGCCTGAAAAGCCTGGCACTTTCGCTTTTAAAAACTGAAAATAGTCAGCGATCTGGCGTCTGCCTTCGATCTCGCCGTCGCTCAGCTGGCGGGCGTCTGTGGCATTCATGGCCACACCATGGGCGTTGGCAATTTGTGTCACATTCGCGCGCCACTCGGTGGCGTTTTTTTGCGGCCTGAGGATAGCCCCCTCGCGTGGAAAGTTGTAGCGTCCTGGTTGGTCGGTTTGCGCTTGCTGCATCAAGGTGTTGATGGCCTTGAACTCGCCAACAGCCGCCAAGGCATCATGCGCATCGACATGCCCCACGCGAAACATGGTGGTCGGGAACAAGCCGCTGCCTTGTCCGTCACCAAGCTCGAACGGCACCTCTGCAAAATGAGCCACGTCGGCATCGCCAGAGCAATCAATAAACCGGTGCGCGCGAACAGCCTGGCGACCAGATTTGGTCTCCACCACCAGCGCTGCGATTTTTTTGCCCTGCATGACCACAGCAGCCGCGTAGGCATGGAACAACATCTGCACCCCGCTGGCCACCAACAATTGATCAGCCGCACATTTGAAGGCCGACACGTCGTAGGACCGCACGCGAATGCGGCCCTGCATGCCGTCCTGCGGGTCGTTCAGGCCGCCAAGCGCATCAATACGCGCCAAAAGTTCGTTCACCACGCCATGCACGACCTGCTGCATCTCGCCATTTTTGCGGCCATACAGCCCCGCAAAATTGGTGACGCCACTCGCCGTGCCCATACCGCCCAGAAAGCCATAGCGCTCCACCAGCAAGACGCGCGCACCATGCTTTGCGGCGCTGACACTGGCTGCCAAACCGGCAGGCCCGCCGCCAACGACGACGACATCAAACTCGCCGTAAATGGGGAGCAGGCGTGCAGGCTCAAAAATCGGGGACGCAGCAGCTTGCAAAGTCATTCCACTTTGATGGCCCGCATCGCAATGATCCCACCCATGACGGCGGTCTCGCTTGTGACGCGACTCGTCAAGCCTTCGGAGGAAGTGCCTACCGCTTGCCAGCCCTGGTTAAACAATTTTTGGCGTGTGTCGGCATCGCGAATGATTTTGGAGACTTCTGCATTCAGCCTGGCTTTGGCCGCCTTCGACAAATTGGCCGGCCCGACCAGTGCCGTCCAGACTTCCAGATTGAAGTTTCGCACCTCTGCATCGGCCAGCGGCGCGATTTCAGGGGCTAACGGGCTGCGGCCGCTGGTCAAGCCAATCGCTTTAAGCTTGCCCGCCCGAATTTGCGGCAGCGCAATACCTGGAGGGACTAACGCCATCTGAATTTGGCCACCGAGCAGCGCCGTCACGACCTGCGGGTTGCCTTGATATGGAATGTGCACGGCCTTCAAATCGCCTGCTTTGGACTTGAGCAATTCCATCCCCAAGTGACCCACCGACCCATTGCCCACCGAGCCGTAGTTCCACTTGTCGCCGCCGCTTCTTGCCGCGCCAAAAAACGCGGTGCCTGAGGGCAAATCAGGCTGTGCAACCAGCACCAGCGGTGCTGTGGCCAGCAGCGATATCAGCGTGAAATCTTTAGTGGGGTCATACGGCAGTTTTGGGTACAGCAGCTTGGCCGACGTCAGATTGCCATTGATCACGACCCCCAGCGTGTGGTCGTCTGTGGCCTTGGCCACCTGGTCTGCAGCGATGTTGCCAGACGCGCCTGGTTTGTTGTCAATGATCACAACTTGTCCTAGCGCTTTTGACAAAGGTTCCGCTAGCGTTCGCGCGGCCATGTCGGGCGTTGAACCCCCGGGGAAACCCACCAGTAGACGAACAGGCCGGGTTGGCCAGGCTTGCACTGCTTCGCTTTTAGGTGACGGTATTTGCGCTGTAGCGCCCAAAGGGAGGGCGCAAGCTGCTACTAAAAAAAGAGCGACTACCTGATACTGACGCGCCGGGTTCGCAAGTTTTAAATACTGATTCATGACGTTGAGCTTGTAAATTCAAAGCCCTGATTTAAACAGTTTTAAAGGCGGCACGATGACGTGGATTAACGTGGTTGATTGTGCTGCTCATGCCGGTAATGGTATGTATGCGTACCAATAGTTCAAAGGGTTGAAACCCTTAAACTCGTTATATTGCAAAAAGTTTTAATTTTAGTGAAGCACCTGGCCACCTCATTCGCCGCGCCCATCAACTCGCTGTGGCGGCTTTTATGGAGGAAACCATTGCTTTTGACGCAACGCCCGTGCAGTTTGCCATTTTGAATGCTCTGCTCGACGACCCTGGTGAGGATCAGATCATCCTGTCGTTGCGGGTCGCTCTTGACCCTGCCACACTCGGCTCGGTGATTGCCCGACTCGAGGCTAAGGGCTGGATTGCTCGCGACGCGGACCCAGGCGACAGGCGGCGCAAGCTGCTGTGGATAACGCCTGAAGGTAAAAAAGTGGCGCTGGACATGAAACGGGCCGTCAGCAAAGCCCAGCAGCGAATCGTTTCCCCGCTGAGTGATGCAGAGCGTGAGCAACTTTCGGCCCTTTTGGGCAAGCTGATTGCTGGACATCAAAAACTGGCCACCTGATAAGCCGGGGTGATGGTCAACTTTCAATACTGACTGGCCGGCAACGTGACCGTGATGCCATCAAGCGCTTCGCTCAACTTGATCTGGCAGCTCAAGCGGCTGTTGCTTTGTTGCGGTGTAGCGGTAAATGCCAGCATGGCGAGCTCTTCTGCATCAGGCGGCGCAAGCCGGGATGCAAAGTCGTCTTGCACAAATACGTGACAAGTTGAGCAGGTCATCAAGCCGCCGCAATCTGCTGCAACACCGTCGATGTCGTTCGCCGTTGCCGCCTCCATCAGGCTGTTGCCAACGCGCGCCTCGACCGTGGTTTGCACCCCGGTGCGGGTGATGAAATGGACACAGATGGTTTTGCGCATAAAAATGATGTGTGCGGGTTAGATGCGGCCAAAGTACTCACGGCGATACCACTCGGTTTTGTCGTCAGCTGTATCGTGGCGCGTTATCTCAAGGCTTTTGACGCGGCTGAAACAAGCGACGACCTCTGCGCCAAAGCCCGTGGTCATCGCTGAGTCGTGGTGCAGCGCTTGCAGCGCCTGGCTTAGTGATACAGGCAAGTGTTCGCTACCAGCACCGTAGGGTGCCGCAGTTGCAGGGGGTGCTATCAACTTGCGCTCGATGCCGTCAAGACCCGCATGAATCTGCGCGGCCATGTACAGGTACGGGTTGGCGGCGGGCTCGCCAATGCGGTTTTCTAGACGCGTGGCGCGGTCCTGCGCACCGCCAATCACTCGCAGCATCGCACCCCGGTTGTCGCAGCCCCACACCGCCGACTGCGGCGCCAGGGCGTCGGGCTGAAAGCGCTCATAGGCATTGATGCTGGGCGCGCAAAACGCGGTCATGCCGGCGGCATGCGCCAGCAGCCCGGCCAGGTACTGCTCACCTACTGTTGACAGAGTGTGCTGGGCGTCATTAATAGTGCTGCCTGGCAATGGCTCAGAACGCACAAACGCGTTACCGCCGGTGTTGACGTCGGTCAGCGACTGATGCAAATGCCAGCCGCTGGACATGATGCAAGGAAACGGCGGTCGGCACATGAACGTGGCATGGTAGCCAGCACGCCTGAGTGCCTGGCGGGCGGCACTGCGAAACAGCACCATGTTGTCAGCCGCCTTGAGTGCGTCTGTGGCTTCAAACACCGCTTCGATTTGGCTTGGGCCGAATTCAATTTCAAGTGACAGCAAGGGCAAGCCCAGCGCCTGCGCGGTGCGCTGAACGATACGAAGCGGCTCATCGGCCATGTCTGCCCATTGCTCAGACAGCATGTGGTAGCCAGGATGGATCATTGATACTTCTGGAGCAGGGCCTGGCCAGTCGGCCCGCATCGGGTCAAGCTGGCGGGTGGCCTGATCACTGCTGATTTTATAAATATGAAATTCGATCTCCAGCCCGCAGGTCATGCCGTAGCCGGCCTCTGCCAGCCGTGCCAGTGCCTTTTGCAAAATACGTCGGGTGTCAAATACAACCGGCGCGCCGTTGGTGTGCCAGGCCTGGCATTGCAGCCAGCCGGTTTTAGGTGCCCAAGGCAACTGCTGGTAACTGTCAGGGTCGGCCAGCAGCATCACGTTGCCCGCAAATCCAAACCCTGGCAAAGCCAGCGCTCCCTGTTCGTTAAAGTCACCGTCAAACACCTTGTAGGCGGTGTGGTCGGCGCTGTCTTTAAGCAGCAATGTGCTGACCATGCCCACGCCGCTCATCATGGCCTTGACGGCAGCCTTCGCTACCAGGGTTTTGCCGCGTAGCATGCCGTGCAGGTCGCACCAGGCAAAGCGCACCAGCTCTACCCCGCTGGCTTCAATCAGCTTGGCGGTACGCGCAAGCGCTGACCGGCGGGCTGCATCGTGCAAGCCGCACTGGTGCGCAAAACTCGTTACAGCCAAGGCGCACCTTTGCGCTTCGCTGCGGCTGCTGTTTGCCACCATTCATCCCAGCCGGTCGCGGGTGCAATGCCGTCTACCGTGTCTGGCCCGGTCATGCTGGCGGCTTGCGCTGCGTCAGCAATCCCAGGCGCCACGCCGCCGTTTTGCACCGTGTCAATCGCCTTGATCAGCACCCGCCGGTTTGCCATGATGACTTTGTCAGTCGTGCCCAAATGCTCGCGCGTGCGGTCAGCAATCGACCCCATGCTTTCAACGGCCCACTGGTCATGCACGTTGATGTCTTCCTCGCCCATGCCCAAATACGTTGTGCTCATCTGTTCATCGGCATCAAAGCCCCAATTGTTATGGCGATTGGCTTTTGGAATGTAGTCGGGAAGTAGGATGAACTGCTGGCGTTGGGCCCGCATCGCCTCTTTATTCAGCGGGCCATCAAAGCTGGTGAAGAAGGTATACCAGTAGGTGTGGGTGTCGTCCACCGGCACATGCATTTGCGTGATGGTCATCGTCTCTGACAACGGAATCACAAACGTTGCCGGAAAGATGGCTTGCGTGACGCGCACGTGCGTCAGCGTGTCAGTCATGTGCCGCAGTGCGGTGAGCTGCATGCCCCAAGGCTTGTCAACAAAGCTGATGTCGGGTTGTGCAAATTGGCGCATGATGCGGGTCATTGGCCACTGTTCACCGTCGACGGTACCCGCTGCCGCACTGCGAAACTGCTTGCCCGCCGCGTTGTCGCCAATGCCTTGCAGCGTTTCGTCTTGTAAAAAGCGGTGCAAATACGAAGGATGCGCTGGGTCGATACCGACTTCAAAAGCTTGCAGCCAGTTGGCGTTCCACAGCCCTTTGAAGGCAAAGCTGTGGCTGCTGGGCGCTTTAAAGCAGTCAAACTCGGGGAAGGGCGGTGGGTCTGAATCAACATCGCCCAGCCACGCAAACAGCACACCGCTTTTGGCAATCACCGGGTAGCTGCGCTGCTGAATACGGTCGCACAATTTACTTCCTGCTGGCTCGGCAGGTGTTTCCAAACAACGGCCATCAGGCGCAAACTTCCAGCCGTGAAAAGGGCAGCGCAGGCCGCCGCCTTGGGCTGCTGGCTCCAGCCTGCCAAACGACAAGTCAGCCCCGCGATGCGCACAATCGCGGTCCAGCAAGCCCCAGTCGCCCAGCGCATCTTTGAACAGCACCAGGTCTTGCCCCAGCAGCTTGACGGCTTTCACAGGCCGCTCTGCCGTGCGCGGGTCTAGCGCGGGGTTGAACTCATCGACCAAGGCCGCAGGCTGCCAGTACTGGCGCAGCAACTGGCCGCAGGGCGTGCCCGGCGTGATGCGGGTCAAGCGTTCGTTCTGTTCAGCGTTCATGACTACGAATGATAATCCAGCTAAATTTTGTCATTTAGGAGCTCTCATGGAATCCAGGCCGCCACTTCCCCCTTTCACTTTTGAAACCGCTGTACAAAAAGTACGCGCCGCTGAAGATGGCTGGAACAACCGTGACCCGCAAAAAGTAGCCATGGCCTACACAGCAGGCAGCCAGTGGCGCAACCGCGCCGAGTTTGTCACTGGGCGCGACGAGATTGCTGACTTGCTCACGCGCAAATGGAACCGCGAGCTTGACTACCGACTGATCAAGGAAATCTGGGCCTTTAGCAGTCACCGCATTGCCGTGCGCTTTGCCTACGAATGGCATGACGACGCAGGCAACTGGATTCGTTCTTACGGCAATGAAAACTGGGAGTTTGATGACAATGGCCTGATGGCTGTGCGCCACGCCAGCATCAATGATTTGCCCATCAAGGCAGCTGACCGCAAATACTTTTGGCCGCTGGGCCGCCGCCCGGACGACCATCCGAGCCTGAGCGATTTGGGGCTGTAATCCTATGGGCGACGCGCTTGAAATCAAAGAACCCAGACTGTGGGTAAGCGACGGCTGGACAGCCAGCGTGCTGAAAAACGAAGACGATGACGGCTGGGCCGTGGCTATGACCAAAACTGGTGCTGCCGAACCCGCACTGGTTGGCCCGTGGACGATGGGGCGTGACAAAAAGAACCCCAAGCCGCTAGATGTGAATGCGTTCAACACGTTGGTCAAAACCGCGTCTGAGTTTGTGCGCCGGTCCGAGCAGCAACTGCATGCCGAGCTGCACCAGAGCGTCACCATCACGGCGTCATCAGGCCGCGTCACGGTGAAGCTGGACATCGTGCCCGACGAAGACAACCCCTTCGCAACTTTGAGCGCGTATGACGACGGCGGAGATCTGCTGGCTGAAGTGAAAACTGCTGCATCCTTCAAACTCAACCGTCTAAGTGCCGAGCGCTGGGCGGCAAACAACTTTGAAAAGCCTAAATGATTTTTGCACCCGACCTGGCCACCGTCACCCACGGCATTCAACTGGCGGTTGCGCCGGTTTTTTTACTGACCGCGGTGTCCGGCATGATCGCTGCTACAGCGGGTCGCCTTGGCCGCATCATCGACCGCGCGCGCTTTCTTGAAAACCGGCTTGACGCAGGCAACGTTGATGAAAACCGCAGCCACCGCATGTACGCTGAACTCAGGCAGTTGCGCCTTCGGGGATGGCTGGTCAATGGCTGCATTGCCCTGCTGACGCTGTGCGCCATGCTGATTGGCTTGACGATTATTTTGCTGTTCCTTGGCGAGACCAGCGAACTGCCCATCCTGAAAATCGCCACCATCAGTTTCCTGGCAGGCGTCGCCTGTTTTCTGGCAGCGCTGCTGTGTTTTTTGGCTGAAACCCTTCAAGCGACTAAATTGCTGAAATTTGCCGAGCCGCCCATCATCACCAGATCAATAAGCTAAATGCTATTTAATCAATAGCTGCTTGCGCCCGTATTTATTGGGATGCAGGCGTTTTATGATCTTTAATTCGGCAAACATATGTTCGGTTAGATCGCTGTCGTTTGATCTTACGGATCACCCCGTGTTCCGCAAACCAGCTGCAATCCCGTTGATTGAAATATGTATCCCGCGCTGCACGCGCTCATCGGCCTGACCTGCGCGGTAACGGCGTATCAGCTCCACCTGCAGGTGGTTCAGGGGGTCAATGTAGGGGAAGCGGTGGCGAATGGACCGCTGCAGCGATGCATTGTCGGCCAGCAAATGCTTTTCACCGGTAATCAGTGCCAGCGCGCCCACGGTACGGTGCCACTCGGCCTCAATGGCGCTGAAAATCTTTTTGCGCAGTTTGGTATCCAGCACCAGCTCTGAATAGCGTGATGCCAATGCCAGATCGCTTTTGGCCAGCACCATGTCCATGTTGCTCAACAGCGTTCTGAAAAATGGCCATTCCTTGACCATTTTGTGCAGCAACACCGTCGCTTCTTTGCGTTTGGCGGGCGTACCGGCCTCTAAAAGCATGCTGTCAACTGCAGACCCAAACCCATACCAGCCAGGCAACGTTAAACGGCACTGGCCCCAACTGAAACCCCAAGGAATGGCGCGCAGGTCTTCTATTTTTTGGCTCGGCTTTCGTGATGCTGGCCTAGAGCCGATGTTGAGTTCCGCAATCTCGCGTATGGGCGTGGCGCTGAAAAAATACTCGGTGAAGCCCGGGGTCTCGTACACCAGCGCGCGGTACGCAGCCATGCTGCTTTTTGACAGCTCTGCCGCCGCTTTTAAAAACGCAGCGGTGGCGGGCTTGGTGGGTTGCAGCAGCGTGGCCTCCAGCGTGGCGGCTACCAGCGTTTCCAGGTTGCGGCGGCCGATTTCGGGGTTGGCGTATTTGGAGCCGATGACTTCGCCCTGCTCAGTCAGGCGGATTTGCCCACGCACGGTGCCCGGTGGTTGCGCGAGGATGGCCTGATAACTGGGGCCGCCGCCACGGCCGACGGTACCGCCACGGCCGTGAAACATGCGCAGCGTGATGCCGTGCGAAGCGGCCAGTTCATCAAACAGTTCCACCAAAGCAATCTCGGCCCGGTACAGCTCCCAGTTGCTGGTAAAAATGCCGCCGTCTTTGTTGCTGTCCGAATAGCCGAGCATGATGTCTTGCTCAGCCCCGCTGCGTTTGACCAGCTGCGCGACGCCGGGCAGGGCATAAAACTCGCGCATGATGGGTGCGGCGTTTCGCAGGTCTTCAATTGTTTCAAATAAGGGGACGACGATGAGGTCGTTGCATGCATTGGTGTCGAGCGTGCCCGCCATTAGCCCCACTTCTTTTTGCAGCAGCAGCACTTCGAGCAAGTCACTGACTGTTTCTGTGTGGCTGATGATGTAGTGGCGAATCGCCTCTTTGCCAAATCGTGCCCGTGCAATGCGTGCCGCTTCAAAAATCGCCAGCTCGGCTTGCGTGTGGGCGTTGTAGCTAGCCCCCACCACGCGCAGTGGCCGTGCGTCGTTCAGCAGGCTTGTCAAGAGTTCGCGCTTAGCGGCTTCATCCAGTTTTGAATAAGCGGGTTCAATCCGCGCAGCAGCCAGCAGTTCAGCCACAACTTCTTCGTGCTTGTCAGAGCTTTGGCGCAAGTCCACCGTGGCCAGATGAAAGCCAAACACATCGACCGCGCGAATCAGCGGGTGCAGGCGCTGCGCTACCAGTGCGTCACCGTGATTGGCGCGCAGAGATGCGGCGATGGTGCGCAGGTCGGCTAAAAATTCTTCCGACTGGGCGTAGGCATTTTGTGGCGCAACGGCATGGCGTGCAGCATCGCCGCCGGTCAGGTTTTTTAGCGTTGCGGCCAGGCGTGCGTATACGCCGGTCAGGGCGCGGCGGTAGGGTTCGTCTTGCCGGTGCTCGTTGGTGTCGGGTGAGCTGTTGGCCAGCGTTTGCATGGCGGGATTTACACCCGCCAGCATGGCCGACATTGACAGCTCACCGCCCAGCAAATGCACTTCTGTCAGGTAGTGGCGCAGCGCGACTTCGGCCTGGCGGCTCAGCGCGTAATTCAGGGTGTTGGCAGACACGTTTGGGTTGCCGTCGCGGTCGCCGCCTATCCATTGGCCCATGCGCAAAAAACTGTGAATTTGCTGGTTGCCGAGTTCCCGCTCCAGGTCGGCGTACAGCTTGGGAATTTCGCGCAGAAAAGTTGCTTCGTAGTAGCTCAGTGCGTTTTCAATTTCGTCGGCTACTGTCAGCTTGGTAAAGCGCAGCAAACGGGTTTGCCAAAGCTGCATGACTCTAGCGCGAAGCTGAGCCTCGTTGGCAGCCAGCTCGCGTGGGGTCAGCGCGTCTTTGGCGGCCAGAGCTGGGCTGATGGCGCTTGTTGCCAGCGCCAGCGTTTTGATACCGTCACGTGCGGTCAGCAGTTGCGCAATGCTGCGCTCTGCGTCCAGGATGCTTTTGCGCTGCACTTCCGTTGGGTGAGCGGTGAGTACGGGCGACACAAAGCTGTGCGACAGCATATTAGCTATTGTTTTAGGAGCTATTCCCGCCCACCGCAAGCGGGCCAGCGCAACATCAATGCTGCCTTCCTGGGTATCACCAGCACGCTCATGAATCGCGCGGCGTCGAATGTGGTGGCGGTCTTCGGCCAGGTTGGCCAGGTGACTGAAGTAGGTGAACGCGCGAATCACGCTAACGGTCTGGTCGCCTGACAAGCCTTTCAACAGCTTTTTAAGTGCCTTGTCTGATTCCACATCGGCGTCGCGCCTGAAGGCTACTGACAGCAAGCGAGTCTGTTCAATCAGCTCATAAGCGGCAACGCCTTCCTGCTCGCGGATCACGTCGCCCAAAATTCTGCCCAGCAGGCGGATGTCTTCTACCAGCGGTCGTTCGCTGTTCCGGTTGGCTGTTTTAGCGGTTTGGGTGGGCATGTTTTGGGTCCGGTGGATCGGGTAGGACTGCGTCTTGTGCATGCTAGCATTGACATTGTGCAGATGATTACAAATAAGTGACGAGGCGACAGACATGCAATTGGCCAGTGAAAAAATGACGAAAAAATGACGAAAAAATGACGAAAAAATGACGAAAAAAGCAGACAAAAAAGTGGTGATTGCAACCCGCGAAAGCCGACTGGCGCTCTGGCAGGCCGAGCATGTCAAGGCGCTGCTTGAAAAGCAGCTCGGCTGGCAGGTTGAGCTGCTGGGCATGACCACACTGGGCGACCAGATTTTGGACCGGTCGCTGAGCAAAGTCGGCGGCAAGGGCCTGTTTGTCAAAGAGCTTGAAGTGGCGTTGCAAGAAGGCCGCGCCGACATTGCTGTGCATTCGCTCAAAGACGTGCCGATGGACTTGCCTGACGGCTTTGCGCTGGCTTGCGTCATGCAGCGTGAAGACCCGCACGACGCCTTTGTGTCGAACAAATACGCCAGTCTGGCCGAGCTGCCTCAGGGCGCTGTAGTGGGCACGTCCAGCCTTCGGCGCCTGGTGCTACTCAAAGCCCTGCGGCCTGACTTGAAAATTGAACCCCTGCGCGGTAACCTGGATACCCGCCTACGCAAGCTTGACGACGGCCAGTATGACGCGATTGTGCTGGCGGCTGCGGGATTGAAGCGGCTGCAAATGCCAGAGCGCATTCGCGCCAGTTTTGCTACCACTGACATGCTGCCCGCAGCCGGGCAGGGCGCATTGGGCATTGAAGTGTGTGCTGATCGCGCTGACTTGCTTGAAGGTCTGAAAACGTTGGCCGACATGCCCACCTGGCTGGCTGTAACGGCCGAGCGCACCGTGTCGCGCGCCATGGGCGGCAGCTGCTCGATGCCGCTGGCGGCATTCACCCGTGGGCCTGAATCGGGCGGTGCTGGCGGAATGCTGTTGCAAGCCGCCTGGGGTGACCCAGCGAGCATTGAGTCGGGCAGCATTGCCCCGCTGGTGCATGCCCAGCAAACCGCTGTGGTCGACACGTTTGATAAAGCCGAGGCGCTGGGCGAGGCAGTGGCTGCGCAGTTGCGGGCCGGTGGGGCGGTGTGGGCTGCAAATTTGGCGACTGATTCAGCGGCTTGATGACCCATCGCGAAAAAAGGGGTCGGGTGATTGTTACGCGGCCACTGCTTGACGCGAATGCTTGGGTGGCGAAGTTGCAGCAGGGTGGTTTTAACGCCCAGGCGCTTCCGCTGATCGAGATTGCGGCGGTTTCCAGCCAGACCGATGTCAGCGCGCTGCGGCAGGCCTGGACTGACCTCGGTAATTACACGGCCTGCATGTTTGTCAGTGGCAACGCTGTTGTGCACTTTTTTGCGTGTCTTTCAGAGGCAAAATCGGCTGCAAACCAATCAATTGGGGCGCGTGCAGCTCCTGATAATGTAGCAATTGCAGCTCTGCTGGCGTTGCGGTTTTTAGCCCCCGGCCCAGGCACGGTTGCCGCGTTGGTGGCGGCCGGTGTGCCCGCCAGCCAGATTGATGCGCCGCCGCCAGACGCCGCGCAGTTTGACTCTGAAAGCCTGTGGCAAGTCATTGGCCAGCGTGATTGGCGTGGTGCAAAAGTGTTGATCGTGCGCGGCAAGGCAGATGCATCTGAAGGCAGCGCCGGTGCAGGCCGCGACTGGCTGGCGCAGCAGTGGCGGGCGAGCGGCAGCACGGTGGATATGGTCAGCAGCTATGAGCGCCGAATACCGCCACTCAGCGCCGATCAGATACAACTGGCCAAAGCCGCCAGTCAGGACGGCTCGGTATGGCTTTTTAGCAGCTCTGAGGCGGTGGCCAATTTGACCGGTCAGCCCGGGTTGAAAGACGTCAGCTGGCAAAGCGCACGGGCCATTGCTACGCATCCGCGCATTCAGGCGGCTGCGCAGGCAGCGGGATGGGGTGTTGTACAGCCGTCACGGCCGGCTGTTGCAGACGTTATGGACGCCCTTGCGTCGATAGAATCAAAGCCACCATGAATGACCAGTATGAGTAATGTTTCCACCGACTCGTTGCCGACCTCCCCGGACGCCGCACCCGCTGCTGCACCGGGGGCGGCGCGCGAGTTTGTTGTGCCAAAAAAGCTCGCCTATGTGGTGCTGGCTTTGGGCGCTGCGGCCTTGGTGGTCAGTGGCCTGTTGTGGCAAAAACTGGGCAACATTCAGGAGACACTGGCCAGGCGCATCCAGGACTCAAGCGCGCAAGCCATCGAAGCCCGCACCCTGGCCAAAGCTGCCCAAGACGGCACGCGCGAGGTGGCCGCACGATTGAGCAGCCAGGAAAACCGCATCAGCGAAGTTGCTTTGCAGCGCGCGCAGCTTGACGATCTGATGCAAAGCCTGTCCCGTTCGCGCGATGAAAACCTGGTGGTGGATGTTGAATCAGCCTTGCGGCTGGCACAGCAGCAGGCGCAACTGACGGGCAGTGCAGAGCCCCTGATTGCAGCGCTTAAATCGGCCGAGCAGCGCCTGCAACGCGCTGCCCAGCCGCGCCTGAACCCGTTGCAGCGGGCGATTGCAAAAGACACAGACCGCATCAAGGCGGC
>JANYED010000284.1 GCA_025363315.1 Polaromonas sp. | reverse complement strand
CTACCAGCAGGGGCCGCGGAACTGGCTCTGCCAGGCCGCAGGCGCAGCGGCCCCCTCGGGGGGCAGGAAGTTACACGGAGTGAACGACCGTGGGGGCCACATCTTTAGGCGAATACGCCTGCAGTGTCCTGCATGCGGCTGGACACCTCGCCCAGGTGGTGCAGGGAGTCGCCAAACGTCATTTCCAGCTGGGTCAGCTTTTTGAAGTAGTGGCCGACGATGTACTCGTCTGTCACGCCAATGCCGCCATGCAGCTGGACGGCCTGTTGGCCCACAAAGCGCATCGACATGCCCAGCTGGTACTTGGCTCTGGCCATGGCCGCGCTGCGCTCTGCGGCGGGCGCATTGAGCTTCAGGGTGGCATAAAAGCTCATCGAGCGTGCCAGTTCCAGCTGCATCTTCATGTCGGCCACGCGGTGGCGCAGGGCCTGAAAGCTGCTGATGACCACGCCAAACTGTTTGCGCGTGTTCATGTACTCGACCGTGATGGCCAGGGTTTTGTCCATCACGCCGACGGCTTCGGCGCAGGTCGCTGCAATGCCGATGTCGATGGCGTGGGCCAGTGCACTTAATCCATCCAGTGTGACCAGCGTGGCTGGCGCGTCCTTGAAGCTGACTTCTGCCGCACGCGCACCGTCTTGCGTGACATACCCGTGGCTGCTGACGCCAGCAGCTTTGCGTTCCACCAGAAACAGCGCCATGACGCCATCCACCATCGCGGGCACCAAAAATGCATCTGCATGGTCACCCGCGCTTACTATGCTTTTTGTAGCGTCTAGCGTCCATGTTTGCTGCCGCAGAGCCGCTTTTGCTTCACATTTTTTGAAGTTGTAACGGGCACTGCGCTCCTGCCAGGCCAGCACTACCAGTGCGCTGCCGTCGGCCATGTTGGGAAGCCAGGCGGCCTTGACGGCGTCTGGCGCATAGCCGGCCAGTACGGCGCTGGCCATCAGGGTTTGAACAAAAGGCTCCAGCACCATGCCGCGCCCAAGCTCTTCCATCACGACCATGCCCTCGGTCGGGCCCATGCCGAGACCGCCGTCGGCCTCGGAAATGTACAGACTGGTCAGCCCCAGGGCTGCCAGTTCGCCATACGCCTCGCGTGAAAAACCGCCCGCTTTGGTGATGGCGCGGCGGCGCTCAAAGTCATAGGCTTTGCCCGCCCATTTGCGGGTAGCGTCGCGCAATTGTTCCTGGTCGTCTGTGAAATCGAAATCCATAAGGTACCCCTGATCAGCCTAGAACAAATTGTGAAACGATATTTCGCTGAACTTCATTGCTGCCGCCATAGATGGTGGTTTTGCGCATGTTGAAGTAAGTCGACGCCAGCGGTGCGTTGGTGTTCGCGCCGCCGGGGTAGTCGCCCTGCCAGCCAGCCTCCATCGCTTCCTCAATAAAGGGCAGGGCGAATGGTCCGGCGGCCAGCATCATCAGCTCGGCGTAACGTTGTTGAATCTCGCTGCCGCGAATCTTCAAAAGACCAGCGATGTCGAGCGTATTTTTGCCCTTTTTTTCAGCCGACAAAACGCGCAGCACCATCATCTCAAGCGCTATCACGTCCACCTCCAGCTTGGCGACTTCGTCTTTGAATCGCGCGTCGTTCCACAGGCCTTCGGCTTTGGCGATTTTTTTCAATCGCTCCAGCTCTCGCTTGCTGCGGTTGACGTCGGCAATGTTGGTGCGTTCGTGGCCCAGCAGGTATTTGGCGTACGTCCAGCCTTTGTTTTCTTCGCCAATCAGGTTGTTGGCGGGCACCTCCACGTTGTCAAACCATACTTCATTGACCTCGGCCTCGCCGTCCAGCAGCACGATGGGCTTGACGTTTACACCCGGCGACTTCATGTCGATCAATAAAAACGAAATGCCGGTTTGCGGCTTGCCTTCGCTGGATGTGCGAACCAGGCAAAAAATCCATTCGCCATATTGGCCAAGCGTGGTCCAGGTTTTTTGGCCATTGACGATGAACTTGTCGCCGACCCGCTCAGCCTTGCATTTGAGTGATGCCAAGTCTGAACCCGAACCGGGCTCGCTGTAGCCCTGACTCCACCACACTTCGCCGCTGGCGATGCCAGGCAAAAAGCGTTGTTGTTGTTCAGCGTTGCCGAAAGCCATGATCACGGGCGCCACCATTACCGGGCCAAACGGCACCACGCGCGGTGCGCCAGCCAGGGCGCATTCCTCTTCAAACAAATGCTTTTGCACGGCGTTCCAGCCCGGGCCGCCAAACTCTTTGGGCCAGCCGTGGCCCAGCCAGCCCTTTTGCCCCAAAATTTTGGCCCAGCGCTGCATATCGTCGCGGGTCTGGCGCAGCGCGTTGCGCACCTTGTGCTGAATGTCCGCGGGCAAGTTGGCGTGAACCCAGGCGCGAATATCCTCACGAAACTTTTGTTCGTCGGGGGTGAAAGCTAAATCCATCGAAGTCTCCGTAGTGTCAGGTGAGGCTGCAAATGAGGTTATTGATGATGTTGCAGATGAAATTGCAGATACACATGTTTGTAGCACGAATGTGCTTTTTGGCTTGTCAAAGCCGGGACTTCCCAGTGCCCAGGCTGGTCATAATCTGTGTCGATATGCCCGTCGCCACCCGTCCACACACTCGCAACATTGTCGTTTTGATCTCCGGTGCAGGCTCGAATATGCTGGCCTTGGCTCATGCCGCGCAAGTTGAGCAATGGCAGCGCACGCTGGGCGCTTGTGTGGCTTGCGTTATCAGCAACCGGCCTGATGCTGCCGGCCTTCAAGACGCAGCGGTCATGGGCTTGGCAACCCGGGTAGTTGATCACAAGCAATTCAGCTCAAGAGACGCATTTGACGAGGCGCTTCAAGCTGCGATTGACGCGTATCAGCCTGCCTTGGTGGTGCTGGCAGGCTTCATGCGCATCTTGACGCCAGCCTTCACCGCCCACTATCGCGGCAGGCTGCTCAATATTCACCCGTCACTGTTGCCCTCGTTTACAGGGCTTCATACCCACCAGCGGGCTATCGATGCGGGATGCAAGGTTTCGGGCGCGACGGTGCACTGGGTTACTGCCGAGCTGGACCATGGCGACATCGTGGCGCAAGCGGTCGTGCCGGTGCTGCCGGGAGACACAGCTGCGGCGCTAGGCGCAAGAGTGCTTGGTCAGGAGCACCTTTTGTATCCGAAAGCGGTGCGGAGCTTGTTGCAAAAGCTTACAACCGAGCCGACCCCGCATTGAAGGTTATTCGAAAGAGTTGAATCTGCTCCGCTCGCGGCGCCGTATTCATCACAACCACTAAATCATTTCCTGATTTGGGGTTTTTTAACCTCTTTCGCATCCAACTTTAAAGGTCAACCCATGAAAATTTCCCGCAAGCTCGCTTCCGTCTCACTGGCAGTCATGCTCGGCCTCGGCGCAGCATCAGCGTTCGCACAGGTCATGGTGGGCGGCGCGCCCATGCTGGCATCCAAAGACATCATCGACAACGCCGTCAACTCCAAAGACCACACCACGCTGGTGGCTGCAGTAAAAGCTGCAGGTTTGGTTGAAACGCTCAAAGGCCCAGGTCCTTTCACCGTGTTTGCACCCACCAACGCGGCTTTTGCAGCGTTGCCAGCTGGCACGGTCGACACGCTGCTCAAGCCTGAAAACAAGGGCATGCTGAGCGGCATCCTGACGTACCACGTCGTACCGGGCAAGGTAGACGCCGCCGCGCTGACCAAGATGATCATGGACGGCAAGGGCAGCACCTCGTTCAAAACCGTCGCTGGCGGCATGCTGACGGCCAAGTCAGCCGGCGGCAAGGTCATGATCACCGACGAAAAAGGTGGAACAGCGACCGTCACGATCGCTGATGTGTACCAGTCCAACGGTGTGATCCACGTTGTTGACAAGGTGCTGTTGCCCAAGTAAGCCAGGCCCTGATGGCCATGCCGCCCCGCTTTTGAAAGCGCGGGCGGCATGCTGCTTTCTTGCGGCTCCAGCAACGGGTTTTTATCAACTGAAGAACTCATTTCCCGCGCATCCCTTGCCAGTCTGGCTGAACCTGTAGACACTTGGACCACATAACTCCAAGGACTTCAGACATGGCAAGCACTGCAGGAACAATAGGATGGATCGGTTTGGGCCGTATGGGCGAGGCCATGGTCAAACGGCTGCTCAAGGCCGGGCATTCGGTGACTGTATGGAATCGCACCGCCGCCAAGGCCGAGCCGCTGGTTGAATACGGCGCAAGCATTGCGGCCAGCAAGCAGGCTTTATCAAGTTGCGACGTGGTTTTCACCATGGTGTCCACGACAGACGATCTGAAAGAAGTGTTGTTCGGTGCGGGCGGCCTGGTCACCGGCAGCGCCAAGCCGAAAGTGGTGGTCGACAGCTCGTCGATCTCGCAAGAAGGCTCGGCGGAGATTCGCGAACATCTTGAAGCCCTCGGCGTGGCTTATTTGTGTACCCCCGTGTCCGGCAATGCCAAAGTGGCCAAAGCCGGCAAGCTGCTGACAGTATCCAGCGGGCCCAAAGCGCTGTACGACCAGGCCGAACCCTTTTTGCAGGCCATGGCCCGCAAGGTGATGTGGGTGGGCGAGGGTGAGCTGGCGCGCGTCTGGAAGATTGCGCACAACACCATGTTTGGCGTGGTTATTCAAAACCTGTGCGAGATCACCGTGCTGGCTGAAAAAGCCGGCATTCCGCGCCATGTGTTTTTAGAAAGCATCAATGACTCGGTGCTGGGTTCGATGTACACCCGCTACAAAACGCCGATGCTGACCAACCTGACGTTTGACCAGGTGACGTTCACGCCCAAGTTGCTGCTCAAGGACATGGACCTGGGGCTAGCGGCGGCCAAGAGCTACGGCGTGGCCATGCCTGCAGCGGCTGCAACGCGTGAATCGGTCTCGCGCATGGTGGGTCGTGGCCATGACAACATTGACTTTGCCGTGCTGCTGGCCGAGACTGCCAAAGACGCGGGGTTAGAGCTGAAATCTGAAAACGTGAAGATGAGTGATGGTTTAGAGGCTTGAACATGACTCGTACCTTGATCAAAGGCGCATCAATCATCACGATGGATGTGCAGGGCGATTTGCGGCAGGGCGACATTCTGGTCACGGGCGACACACTGACCGAGATCGCGCCTCACATTCATGCCGATCATGCCGATGACGCTATGGTGGTCAATGGTTCGGGGTTCATCATCATCCCCGGCCTTGTCAACGCCCACATGCACACCTGGCAAACCGCACTGCGTGGGCTGGCAGCCAACTGGACGCTGATGGAGTACTTTCAGAAGATGCATGCCGGGCTGGCGCTGGTATTTACCCCGCAAGACCTGCACATTGCCACGCTGATGGGGGCGCTCAATCAAATCAACTGCGGCACCACCACGCTCGCCGACTGGTGCCACAACAACCCCACGCCCGAACACAACGACGCAGCCATAGCGGGCCTGCTTGAATCAGGCATACGCGCCGCGTTTTTTCATGGCACGGCCAAACCCGACCCCAAGCCAGGCCAAACACCGTTTTGGGAAGTGCCGCATCCGCGTGCTGAAGTGGAGCGCTTGCTCAAAGCACATCAAGGCCAGCCGCTATTGAACGTGCAGGTGGCTGTGCTGGGGCCGCATTATTCGACGTTGGACGTCGCCGTGCATGACTTTGCCATGGCCAAAGACCTGGGGCGGATTGCATCATTGCACCAGGGCGGCGGGCCAGCGCGTGTGCCAGATGGCTGGGAGAAATTAGAGGCCGCAGGCCTGTTGGGCGACAACATCAACATCGTGCACGGCCATGCTCTGACGGACGAGCAGCTCAAACGCTTTTGCGACTTGGGCATAAGCTTTTCAGCCGCTGCAGAAAATGAAATGACACAGGGCCACGGCTTTCCCATCACCGGGCGGCTCAAAGCGATTGGCAAAGCGCCATCACTCGGTGTCGACCTGGAAAGCGTGTTAAGCGGCGACATGCTGACCCAGGCACGCGTGGCCTTGGGCATGCAGCGCAGCTTGGACAACCTTGCTTTTCGCCAGGCGCAGGGCGGCATCCCACCGACATCGACTGTTACCACGCGCGAGGCGTTGAGTTGGGTCACCATTGAAGGCGCGCGCATGCTCAAACAATCGCACCGCATCGGCTCATTGGCCGCAGGCAAGCAAGCCGATTTAGTGATGATCAAAGCCAGCGACCTGAACATGCAACCCGTACACGACGCGGTGAGCAGTGTGGTCATGCAAACCAGTTTGGCCAACATTGACAGCGTGATGGTGGCGGGGCAGTGGAAAAAGCGCCGTGGACAGTTGCTGAATGTTGATTTGCTGCCCAAGCTGGCGGCGTTAAATGCTTCGGGCCAGAAGATCGCAGCGGCTTTGGGGTTGTGAGTTGTATTGAGAAAGCTATTAATTTAATAGCTGCTTGCGCCGATTTTATTGGGCTAGGGCATAGTTTAATGCATAAATTGGAGACAAAATCATGAAAAACAGACTCTTATTGTGTTTGCTGGCCTTGTTAACCTGCGCTTCAAGCATGGCACAAACTTACCCCAGCAAGCCGATTCGATTTATGGTGCCTTTCACCGCCGGCAGCGGCACTGACATCATTGCCCGCACCATCGGCGACGCCATGAGCAAGTCCATGGG
Source organism: Polaromonas sp. (assembly GCA_025363315.1). Taxonomy (GTDB): domain Bacteria; phylum Pseudomonadota; class Gammaproteobacteria; order Burkholderiales; family Burkholderiaceae_C; genus Polaromonas. Next base: position 396 of record JANYED010000284.1, on the reverse strand, counting down.
CCAACCCATCGTGATTGAGAACAAACCCGGCGCTGGCGGCACGATTGCGGCCAGTCAGGTGGCCAAAGGCGAGGCCGATGGCTACACCGTGCTGGTGCACTCGTCGGGCCATGCGCTCAACCCGGCGATCTACAGCACCATTGGCTACGACACGCTCAAAGACCTGATGGGCATCACGCCGCTGGCCGCGCTGCCCAATGTATTGGTCGTCAACCCCGCCAAAGGCTGGAAGACGCAGGCCGATATGGTGGCCGCCGCCAAGGCCAAGCCCGGTTTTCTCAATTACGCGTCGGCTGGCGTGGGCAGCGCTACCCACCTGAATGCCGAAAAGTTTCGCCTGGCCGCGGGTATTGAAGCGCTTCACGTGCCGTACAAAGGCACGCCCGAGGCCATGAC
>JANYED010000257.1 GCA_025363315.1 Polaromonas sp. | reverse complement strand
CTCCACAATCTGGCAATGGTACAAATCCATTTGCACCTTGAGGTTGGCAGCGCCCACCAGGCCAATGATTTCGTGCGCGTGGTCCTGGCGGTTCAGGAAAAAGCCTGGAATGTCACGCGTATTGATAGGCTCCACCAGCACATCAAGGCCTGCCTTGGCGGCCTCGCCTGCGGCCCAGCGCAGGTTCTTGATGTAAGTGCCTTGCACGTCTTCACGCGTCAAGCCCTCGGGAATCAAACCCGCCATAAGGTGGATGCGTGGGCAATCCAGTGCATTGGCATACGTCAAGGCCAGCGCAACGCCTGCTTTAAATTCTGCTTCACGACCCGGTATGCAGGCCGTGCCCTTGACCCCCTCTGTCTCCCACGCTTTGGCGATGCTGGCTGTGTCAATGCCGCCTGGCGGCGCGTTGAACAGGACTTGCTGCAAGTTGTTGCCTTTCAGGCGTGCGGCAAGCTCCTTGGCTTCATAGGCATAAGGAAATAAGTACTCAACGGCTTTGAAGCCGTCTTGCGCTGCGGCTTCAAAACGCTCCAGAAACGGCAGTTCCGTGTACATCATCGATAAATTGGCGGCGAATTTGGGCATGTGCTTTTTTGGTTAGAACACAACTCTTTCCGGTTTTCGTTGCAGGCCCCGAATCTTTACACAAACCGCAAAAGTCATGGATCCCGGGTCAAGCCCGGGATGACAGGCAGTGAAGTGCTGAAATTTGACAGTTAAGAATGGAGAGTTGAGAGTTGACGATTTATGACAATTACCAGACTGCGCCAAAGGTTTGCCGCAAGTCTTCAAAAACACCTGGGTACAGCCGGCGCAATTTGTGGGCCGATTTGCATTTGCGTGATGCCCAGCGCTTGCAGCACGCGTACCAGGTTGGCATCCAGCATAGGGGTGAGCGGGTGGTTTTGCATGCCACTTTCATTGAGCAGAGTGTCGCCCGCAAACATATAACCCTTGAAAACGGTACGCTTGTTGTCTGGAAAAGCAGGTGTGGCGATGGTGAATTCTGTACTCAGTTCGCCCATCAGAGCCTCGGTGGCAGGGCCAACATTGCCTTGGGTCGTGCTGTCAAAGGTGAAGCAGTATTTGAAATAAATCTGCTGAGCGCCCTGGGCTTGCACCCAGCATAGCGCGGCAAGTGATTGCGTGACTTCAGCGCCACCACGATGGCATCAACATCTGCAACCAGATTGTGGCGCTTAACTTTACAACATACATGACAGCGCTGAAGCACAGTGTCCTACAGGCACGCTGCGCCTGCGCCGATTCAAAACCGGCAGCTCCCCACTTAAATTAAATCGGTGGGGTCTCAACTGGCCTCTCAACAGAGCTTTAAGGGTTATGCCCGAAGTTCTGGGCCACTCCTCCACTTTTATTAAAGGAATTTGAAATGAACAAGTCAACACTCTCTATTCTCATGGCCGCCATGCTTGCCACCTCTGGCTTTGCAGCAGCGCAAACCGCACCTGCTATGGCGGGTACGCAAGGCGGCTCAGGTCCATCCCCTGCGCAAACCGCAGCACCTGGCAACATGCCTAATACACGCGCTGAAGTCAAAGCCCAAATCGGTACCGGCGAAGCCAAAGCAGGTACGCAAGGTGGATCTGGCCCATCGGCGGCACAAACTGCTGCACCAGGCAACATGCCCAATAGTCGCGCTGACGTGAAGGCAGAAGCAATGACCGGCAAAGGTACCGCAGGCATTCAGGGTGGTTCTGCTGCATCGCCAGCAGACAACATGAACACCAAAAATTTGAATAGCTCAACCACTTCTGCGGAACGCAAAGCCAAGCGTGATGAGCGCCGGGCCATGGCTAAAGCAAAGCGTGAAGCTAAAGTCAATGCGTCTGCGAGCGTCAAGCAGCCAGACCCAATGATGAAAGACAAACAGGCTCAATAAGCCTTCAGACTCCGTTAAAAGCGTCTGCCTGTTAACAGGTGGACGCTTTTTTGGTTTTTAACGCAGTTTAATTTTTCTTGGGCTGCTGGTCGCTGCGTCCCATGCCACCACGTCTTTCGCCATGTTCACCGCGTGTGCCGCGCTTTTGATGCTCGGTATCAAACACCTTTTGCTGCTCAGGCGTCAAAGCCGCATAAAACGTTTTGGTGGCAGTGCCGCGCTTGTCCATTTCGGCGTTCATTTGCGTCATGCGTTCAGCGCGCATGGCACGCATTTTGTCAATACGCTCTGGCGTGGTGAGCTTGTCCATCTCGGCGCGCTGCGCATCGCTGGGGTGCTGCTGCAAACCTACGGGTGGCTGCATGGCGGTGGTGTAGGCTGTCCACGCACCTTCTTGCGCCAGCGTGAGTTTGAGTTTGACTTTCAGGTCAGCCTGATGCCTCGCCATCATGGCCTGCATTTTGGCAGGGTCATATTGGCCCATGCGTTCACTGCGTGGGCCAGGGCTTTGTGCGGCAGGTGGCGTGCCCTGCGCCATGGCGCTGACACCTGTGGCCATCAGGCCCGCAAGCGCAAAACCATTGACAAGGTTGTTGAAACGGGAGGACGGATTGAGTTTGAATGTCATAAAAACTTCCTTTCAAGAAGATGAATGCAAGTTTCAAGGCTGCTTGTGAACCCGCGATTGTTTTGCAATGATGGTTTGTAAAGTTAGGTGAATTTTCGCGCACGCTTACAATGACTTCAGCTTGTCGGGGTGCCCATGAATGCTTGGGCTGAGATCGCTTTAGTTATAAAGCGAGACCCGCTGAACCTGATCGGGATCATTCCCGCGTAGGGAACAACGCTTTTGGCCTCCGGATTCCCTTGTCAACCAGGGGGTGCGGCTCTCCAGGCAGGCCCCCACCTGAACCTGAAGACACATTATCTGGAGACCCGCCATGGCAAAAACTTCCCTGACTGTTGATACCGCCGACCTGACAAGCCGCATTACGCGCACGCCTTTTCCTGGCTCGCGCAAGATTTACATTGACGGCTCGCGCCCCGACATTCGTGTGCCGTTTCGTGAGGTGTCGTTGACTGACACCCTGGTGGCTGAGGGTACAAACACACGCCGTGAAGCCAACCCGCCGCTGCGCTTGTTCGACGTGTCTGGCGTTTACACCGACCCTGATGTGGCTATCGACGTGACACGCGGGCTACAGCCGCTGCGAGGCGCATGGATCAATGAGCGGCAAGACACCGAAGCACTGGACGGCATCAGCAGTGCGTATGGCCGTGAACGCCTAAACGACCCCGCCTTGAACGCCCTGCGCATGGCCAAAGCCCCTGTACCGCGCCGTGCCAAGCCGGGCATGAACGTGTCACAAATGCACTATGCCCGCAAGGGCATCATCACCCCCGAGATGGAATACATCGCCATTCGTGAAAACCTGGTGCGTGCGCAGCTGGCCGAGCGCCTGGCGACAGAGCGCATGCCCAAAAAAGGGCATTCATTCAACGCCTCGATTCCCGAACAGATCACTGCTGAATTTGTGCGTGATGAAGTCGCTAGAGGCCGTGCGGTGATACCGAACAACATCAACCACCCCGAGAGTGAGCCAATGATCATTGGCCGCAACTTTTTGATCAAGGTCAATGCCAACATTGGCAACTCTGCTGTCACGTCGAGCATTGAGGAAGAAGTTGACAAGCTGGTCTGGTCGATTCGCTGGGGTGCAGACACGGTGATGGATTTGTCGACGGGTGACAACATCCATGAGACGCGTGAATGGATCATGCGTAACTCACCGGTGCCCATTGGTACCGTGCCGATTTACCAGGCACTGGAGAAAGTCAACGGCAAGGCCGAAGACCTAACCTGGGAAATCTTTAGAGACACGCTGATTGAGCAGGCCGAGCAGGGTGTGGACTACTTCACCATTCACGCGGGCGTGCGGCTGGCTTACGTTCCCTTGACCGCCAATCGCCTGACGGGCATCGTCTCGCGCGGCGGCTCCATCATGGCCAAGTGGTGTTTGTCACATCACAAAGAGAGCTTTTTGTACGAGCACTTTGAAGACATTTGCGAGATCATGAAACAGTACGACATTTGCTTCTCTTTGGGTGACGGCTTACGGCCCGGCTCAATTGCCGATGCGAATGATGAGGCGCAGTTTGCAGAGCTGCACACGCTGGGCGAGCTGACGCAAATCGCCTGGAAGCACGACGTGCAGGTGATGATTGAAGGCCCTGGCCATGTGCCTCTGCAGCTGGTGAAAGAAAACGTCGACAAACAATTGGAAGCATGCTTTGAAGCGCCGTTTTACACGCTCGGCCCGCTCATCACGGATATTTCGCCAGGCTATGACCACATTTCGTCCGCCATGGGCGCGGCCAATATCGGCTGGTACGGTGTGGCCATGCTTTGCTACGTGACGCCGAAAGAGCACCTCGGTTTACCGAACCGTGATGACGTCAAGCAGGGCCTGATTGCCTACAAGATTGCCGCCCATGCGGGCGACCTGGCCAAGGGCTACCCCGGCGCGCAGATGTGGGACAACGCAGTCAGCAAGGCGCGCTTTGAATTCCGCTGGGAAGATCAGTTCCGCCTGGCGATTGACCCCGACACGGCAATGGCGTACCACGACGAAACGCTGCCCAAAGAAAACGCCAAGGTCGCGCATTTTTGTTCGATGTGCGGGCCTAAGTTTTGCTCGATGAAAATCTCGCAGGAGGTGCGCGAGTTTGCCCGGTTAAATCCCTCGACGACGACGTTGGCACCTGCTGCTGGCGTGATTGCCATCAAGCAGATTGACAACGACTTGCAAGTTAAAGCCAAAGAGTTTCGCGAAGGCGGAAGCGAGATTTATTCTTGACATGACGCAACCGAACGTTGGCATCGCAGGCGCTGGCCTGGCAGGACGCTTGCTCGCATGGCGACTGGCCAGAGCAGGTTGCCGAGTCAGCCTGTTTGACGCCAAGCGACGTGATGCGCTCGACACGGCTTCGCAAACCGCGGCTGCCATGCTGTCGCCGCTGGCTGAGCTGGCTGTGTCGGACGATGAGGTGTTTGAGCTAGGTCAGCGGTCTTTGACTTTATGGCCGCAATTTTTAGCGCAGCTGGCGACACCTGTGTACTTCAGGCAAGACGGCACGGTTGTAGTGGCGCACACGCAAGACGGTGCATCGCTTGAACACTTCAGTCGCCTGCTGCATCACAAGTTGCCTGAGGCTTCCAAAGCGCAAGTGCAAACGCTTGATGCCTCAGCCCTGGCTCAATACGAACCCACTTTGGCAGGTCGATTCGGTGGCGGCTTGTTCTTGGCCGGCGAAGGACAATTGGCCAACGACCAACTGATGACGGCACTAGCCATTGACATTGATCGACTGGGCGTGCAGTGGCATGAAGACAAAGCTGTTGAAGCGCTTACACAAACCGCTATCGTTTGTGCAGATGAAAAGCACGCGTTTGATGTTGTCGTCGACGCGCGCGGCGTGGGCAGCAAGTCGCAGCTGCCTACGCTGCGTGGCGTACGCGGCGAGGTGCTGCGGGTCGCATGTAAAAGCGTGACGCTGCAACGCCCGGTGCGCCTGATGCATCCACGGTACCAGCTGTACGTAGCGCCCCGGCCAAATGGTGAATTCGTCGTTGGTGCAACGGAGCTGGAATCTGAAGACGCGGGCCTAGTTACGGTGCGTTCGGTACTTGAACTGGCCAGCGCTTTACACAGCCTGCACCCGGCCTTTGGCGAGGCGCGCGTGTTGCGCATGTCTGCCGCACTGCGCCCAGCACTTGACGACCATCGACCAAAAGTTGAACGGCGCGACGGCGTATGGCATATCAACGGCCTTTACCGACATGGCTATTTGTGCGCGCCGGCGCTGGTCGATGATTTGGTAGGAAAATTACTGTATGACGATTGATGTATCACTCAATGGCGAGCGCATCGCGGTAGAGGCCACCGCGCTGCAAGCGCTGTTGTTGGCGCGCGGGTACAAGTTAGAGGCAGCGTTTGCCTGCGCCATCAACAACGCCTTTGTACCGCGCCCGCAGTGGCCCGAACGCGTGCTGAAAAATGACGACCGCATCGACATCGTCACGCCCATCACTGGAGGCTAACTTGTCAAACTTTACGGTCGCAGGTACCAGCATTTCCAGCCGCTTGTTTCTGGGCACGTCTCACTACCCGTCACCGCAAATTTTGAGCGACGCGGTAACCGCCAGCGGCACCCAGGTGCTGACCGTCGGCCTGCGCCGCTTGCAGCCTGAAAGTGGCGGCGGCAACAGCTTTTGGCAGCGCGTGCAGGCGATGAAGACGCGCATTTTGCCTAACACCGCAGGCTGCCACACGGCAGGCGAGGCCATCACGCTGGCGCAAATGGCACGCGAGATTTTTGGCACAACCTGGATCAAGCTCGAAGTCATTGGTGACGACTACACGCTGCAGCCCGACACGCACGCCACGCTTGAGGCCGCCACGCTACTTGCCAAAGAAGGCTTTGCCGTATTTGCCTACACAACTGACGACCTGGTCATCGCCCAAAAGCTGCGGGACGCAGGCTGCGCTGCCATCATGCCGTGGGCCGCGCCAATTGGCACCGGGCGCGGGCCGCTGAACCCGTATGCACTGGAAACCATGCGTCGCCGCCTGCCAGATGCCGTGTTGATCGTCGATGCCGGGCTGGGCCGACCATCGCACGCCGCTGCAGTGATGGAGCTGGGTTTTGACGCGGTGCTGCTCAACACGGCTGTGGCCCAGGCCGGCGACCCCGTGAACATGGCCAAAGCCTTTGCTGATGGCGTGGCTGCTGGCCGCGCGGCCTATGAGTCAACGCCCATGCCAGAGCGCGCCGCAGCGCAGGCGTCCACACCAACCGTCGGTGTCCCTTTTTGGCACGCAACATGACCACACCCTTCGGCGCTCTCGATCCATTCTCCCCGCTCACTGGCCCGATTGGCTTTTACCCTGTAGTGCCCACGGCGGCGTGGGTAGAACGCCTTTTGAGCTGGGGCGTGCGCACCGTCCAGCTTCGCATCAAGGCCGCTGACCACACCCCTGCCAACATTGCCGTCGAAGTCATTGCTGCCATTAAGGCGGGCAAAGCCGTTCCGGGGTCGCAGGTTTTTATCAATGACCACTGGCAACTGGCGATGGCTGGCAATGCTTACGGCGTGCATCTGGGCCAAGAAGACCTGGACACCGCAGACATTGCCGCGCTGAAAAGCGCCGGGCTGCGGCTGGGCCTAAGCACCCACACACCGGCCGAGCTGGCGCGCGCCAGGGCGGTGCAGCCCAGCTACCTGGCCATTGGCCCGATCTACCCCACCACCCTGAAAGTCATGCCCTACCAGCCAGTAGGCCTGGAGCAATTGGCGCAATGGGCCAAGCAGGCCGCGCCCTACCCAGTGGTGGCGATTGGCGGTATTTCGCTTGACCGCATGCCGGGCGTGCTGGCCTGCCTGAATAACAGCCGAGACGGCGTAGCGGTGGTCAGCGCTGTCACCCTGGCCGATAACCCGCAGCAGGCAGCGCTTGACGGCATGCACATTGCTCGGACAAGCTGAAACCCTGCCTGAGCCAATCGCGGCGCGGCAGCAGCGAAGATTTAAGATGAACGGCGTTGTAAAACATCGTCATCAGGTGTTTTTAGCGCGCTTTATGTGCACTTTATGTGCGCTTTATATGCAATTTTAGGCCTCTAAGCCAATAGATTCGGGCGTAAGGAGCTCCTGAATAAATAGCGCTTGCTGCGACATGCACCCCCCACCAAGCCCTCCATGCAAGCTTTCCTGATATCCACCGGCATCGTGGCTTTGGCCGAGATGGGAGACAAAACCCAGTTGCTGGCACTTGTGTTGGCCGCGCGCTTCAAGCGGCCCTGGCCTATCGTGTGGGGCATTTTTGTGGCAACGGTGCTCAACCACGCCATGGCGGGCGCGCTGGGTGCGTGGCTTTCCACGCAAATCACGACGCAAATCAGCCCCCAAATCCTGCGCTACATCCTAGGCGCGTCCTTCATCGCCATGGCGGTGTGGATGCTGGTGCCGGACAAGCTGGACGACGCGGACGACAACAAAGCACCCCGCTACGGCGTGTTCGGCACCACGGTTGTGCTGTTCTTTCTGGCCGAGATGGGCGACAAGACCCAAATCGCCACCGTCATGCTGGCCGCCAGGTTTGACGCTTACATCGCCGTGGTGGCAGGCACCACGCTAGGCATGATGCTGGCCAACGCCCCGGTGGTGTGGCTGGGCGAACGCATGACGCGGCTCGTGCCGCTGCGCATGGTGCATGCAGTCAGCGCGGCGGTTTTCTTGGGGCTGGGCTTGTGGGCGATTTTAGGACGCTATTGAATTAGGAGCTGCTCGCACATGTTTTTATTGGGCTGGCGGCTTAAATGACACCTAAAAATGGCTTAAAAGGAGCTTTTAGAGAGGTGTAAAAGTTGAGAATCAGCTTTTGAATGCCTTTGATGCTGGAAACGACCGTTTTAGAGGATCAAAAGTAGACTAAGCCCAATGAATACGCGCGAAACGAGCTCCTGAATTCGTAGCGCTAACGAGGTATTTCGAGCTTAAGCGACCGAATCGGCGGTTTTTAAACATACCCCAGTCTATCTGCCGCCGCCCGATCGGATAAAGCTCCCACTTTAGTGAAACCGCTAACCATTCGTCGATTGGAGAGTGAATTCTGCAGTGCAGGAGTTACAAACAGATCGTCGGGTTTGACGAGGTTTTATGCTAAAAACAGAGCGATACAAACAAGTTACATACCCAATGGGTAAACTAAATTTAGGTGGTAGTTGATGCTTAAATCCTGTTGCAGCATCATTCTCACACCGCAGGATTTGCGGTTTATGTCATATTAGTCGATACGAATTACCGCAATTTGCTTGCAATGATCTCGGGCTTGCTTGGCGCATACCTGCTGATCCACGCAGGAATGGCTGTGTACGCGGTGTATTTGGTAAGCGGTGCTTTGCAGCTGCCCGCAACCATTAGCGATCCCTACATTCCAGAAATGCGAGAAAACTACAGACTGCTCGTTGTAACGTCTCTGGTAGTTTCTGTTTTAGGTGCAATGAGTGCTGTTACATCCATAGGATTCATTCGTAATTCAAATTGGGCGCGCCATCTTTGGCTGGTAACTTCAAGCTTGCTTTTCGCATGTCTCGTAGTTGCAGTAGTTTTCCTCGGTGCTGCATGGACGAGCTATTTATATGACCTAGGCGCAGTGATTGTCTCTTGGTGGTGTTTGCTGCAATTCGAAAAGGAACGCCACAAGTGATCGGCGGCGAATTCCAACCAATCGCCTCCCTCAACCCAAAGCCAACTCCACCTTCTTCCCCGCCCGAGCAGCCAGCGTGATCAGCATGTCCGGGCTGAACTTTTCCCATTTGCCGCGCACCAAGTCGCTCACGCGGGACTGGCCTACGCCGAAATGCACCGCCGCCTCCTCTTGGCTCCAACCGCGTTCTGCAATCAGCAAGCGCAGCCTGCCCATCAGGTCTGCCCGCATGGCCAGTACAGCCGCTTCGCCGGGGGCAAAGCCCATGTCTTTGAACACATTGCCGCTTGATGAGGTAAGCATTGCATAAAGGCTGACATCAGGTTTAGCTTTACTTTTTTTCATGTGAATCGTTGCAGTGTGTGCGAAACAGAGTCAACCGTCGCTCAAGTTAGCCTCAGAAAGACCTTCAATTGACTCCGAACGCTATTAAATTATGAGCTGCTCGCGCATATATCTATTGGCCTAGAGGCTGATTTGATACCCGAAAACGACCCAAAACAATGCTTTAAAGGCATGTGGACTGCTCAAAACCAAGTTGCAAACGCTTTTTTGAGCTAAAAACAGCTGTTTTCAGGTATTAAAAGTGGCTGTAGCCCAATCAATACGTGCGCAAGCAGCTACTAAATAAATAGCGTCCTGAATAGTGAATTGAACGCTCCACAACCCGAGCATCAGCATCAAGTTCTGCACCGCAGCGCCTGACTCGCCTTTGCCCAGATTGTCTAGCCGGGCGACGAGTACCGTGACCCATTCGCTGCCTGCTTATACGTAAAGGGCTGTTGACCTAGGGTGCCGTTTACTGCTTCGCGCCCTCAATCACCCTGCGCCCGCGCGACACCACATAGGGCGCAGCGCGTGCTGCGAGCATAGGGTCGTTTGATGCCTCGATGCCTTTGGGCATGACCATTGGGTTGTAGTTAATGGCGACGCACGCTCCGGTTGAGTCATCAGACACCGCTGTGATTTTTAGAACGCCTAAAGTCACTTTTTTGCGGCCTGCGGGTAGCGGCACAGTCGCGTTGTCCAGCTTGTCGCCGGGCTCTGCCAGCTCCAAATTGAGATTGAAAGCCAGACTGCCAGCCTTGGCGCGCTCGCGTAAATCCGTCAACAGGAAGTTGGCGCCTTTAGCTTTGGCTTCATCATCTGTTAAGCCAACCACACCAGCTACCGGCTCGTATACCCACTTGCCGAACTGGCGGGCACCTGCCGCATTTACAAATGCATAAGCATGTACGCCCCAGTAGTTGACCGTGCCAAAACTGGCCGGCACGGGCTGCGATGCAAAGTATCTGCCTTGCAACAAGGTTTCTGGGTTGGCATCGGTGAATGCCTTGACTTTTGCCGCGTCAGGTGCTTTGGTGGCCGGGTCAGGCTGCCGAGCTACCAAGCCATCCAGGAGCTGCTGCGGCGTTGACGCGCCAAACACGGGCGCATTGATGTTGCCTTGAATCCATTGTTCGTTGTTGGGCAAGTCAAACTGCAAGGCCATGTTGCGCTGCGATTTGCCGTTATCAGGCGCTTGCGGGTTGGCGCCGCCCACTGAAAAGCGGGCAACAACGGGAACTTTGTTGCCGCTAAAGACGGAGGCTGCCGACAGGCCGCGGGCTGCATCAGAGCCCACAAACTCACCGGTAGCGCAAACGCCCTTGGCACCAGAACGGCGATAGCCCTCAAACTTGCCTGCTGTGGCTTCAAATTGATTAACCATGGTGACTGGGCTGACAGCCTGCGCATAAACGCCGCCCGCGCCAGCCAACACGCTTAAGCCTGCTGCCAGTGCCAGTGTGGTGCGTGAAAATAAATAAGTCATGTATTTGCCCTGAAAAGTTATGTTGATCATTTAAAACGATGAGTGGCCAAGAACTAGCTTTCTGCTCAGACTTTTTTAGCCCACGAACTGCACCAGCCACCCGCCGCAACTTGCTTGTTAGGAAACAGCGGGCAGGGTCCCGATTTTTCACTTGCACTGGCTTCATACAAGACGCAGGCACCACAGCGCTGGCCTGCAGCGTAGGTGGGGTATTTCACTTTGTTGGCTCTGGTGGCATCGGTGACGTAGCCAACGGCTAAAGCCGCAGCGTCTGTATCTTTGACAAGATCAGCTGCAGGTGTGGTTTGCGCCAGAGCGGTTTGCGCCGCAACTAGCGAGCCACAGGCTACTGTTGAATGAATGATAAATGTGCGTCGTTGAAGTGTCATTTGGGTCTTCCCAGGGTTGCTTGGTAAATCAAATCTTATTGCGAGTGGCGGTGAAATCAATGTTTGAAGTCGTTACTCTTGAGAACAACCAGTGGTCCTCGACGAAAACAGCAAGGTTAACCGAATGGCAGCTTCATGATTAGTTTCCAATGAGTTCAATACTTAAAGCTGCAAACCGAAGCTGCCACGCGTTTGTGGTGAAGCCCAGAACGACACGTTCATGAAGTCTTTCCGGTACATTTTTATCGATGTTAAGCCATCAACCCAACAGATACGGGCGTGGAAAGCTACTAAATACATAGCATATTAGTTGCTCTACAACCCCAGCATCAGCTTCAAATTCTGCACCGCAGCACCTGATGCGCCTTTGCCCAGGTTGTCAAGCCGGGCAACCAGCACGGCTTGGCGATAAGTTTCATTGCCGAACACGCGCAGTTCCATCTTGTCGGTGCCGTTCAGCGCCAACGCGTCCAGCTTGCCTGATTCTGGCGCGGGCTCGACCGTGACCCATTCGCTGCCAACGTAGTGCTTGGCCAATGCGTCATGCAACTGGGCGGCGGTGGGCTGGCCGGGCAGCAAATCTAGGTGCAGCGGCAGTTGCACCAGCATGCCTTGTTCAAAGTTGCCGACGGACGGGATGAACACCGGGCGACGTGTCAAACCGGTGTACTTCATGATTTCAGCCAAATGTTTGTGCGCCAAGCCCAGGCCATACAACTCAAACAGCGGGGCTTTGCCAGCCTGGTAAGCCTCGATCATTTGGCGCCCGCCGCCGGAGTAACCACTAACTGCGGGCAGACTCAACGCAAAGTCTGGCGCAATAAAGCCGGCATCAACCAGCGGGCGAATCAGCGCAATGGCACCCGTGGCGTAGCAGCCCGGGTTGCCCACGCGGTCGGCTTTGGCAACCAGAGCGCGCTGGCCTTGGGTCAATTCCGGAAAGCCGTAAACCCAACCAGGCACAGTGCGGTGGGCGGTCGATGCGTCGATAATTTTTGGTTTTTTGCCCGTCAGGCTGTCGATCATGGCAACGGATTCGCGGGCGGCATCGTCGTGCAGGCACAAGATGACCAAGTCAACTGTGGCCATCAGTGCGCGTTTGGCGGCAGCGTCTTTGCGCAGCTCGGGGGCGATGCTGATGAGCTCAATGGCGGGCATGGCCTGTAGCCGTTCACGGATTTGCAGGCCTGTGGTGCCTGCTTCGCCATCAATAAAAATTTTGGGCATCTGTCTTCTCCGTCAGTCGCTAGGTAAGAACCGCATCAGTTTGGTGCATTGCAACATGATACAGTTCGGGGCTTTTTGCAAACAGCAGAAACCCGTATTCGTTGAGCTTGCGTTACCGCCCTACAACAGTCGTTTGAAAGTTTTTTCATGAAAATTCACGAGTACCAAGGCAAGGAAATCTTGCGTCAGTTTGGTGTGCCAGTGCCGCGCGGCATTGCGGCATTCACGGTGCAAGAGGCGGTAGAAGCAGCCCAAAAACTCGGTGGCCCGGTGT
>JANYED010000233.1 GCA_025363315.1 Polaromonas sp. | reverse complement strand
CGCAGCAAAATGGTGCAAGACATCGTGCGCAATGCACCAGACTTGGTGGTCTGCTATGACCCTTTGCCCGACGAAGAGTTGTTCAAAACCGCGCAAGCGATTGGTGAGACAGCGCCGCGCCCGATGATTGTGTTTACCACCGACACCGACGCTGAAAAAATTGAACGTGCCGCGCAGTCTGGCATTCATGCTTACGTCATTAACGGCTATGGTTTGAATCGTTTGCGGTCTGTCATTCATTTGGCGCAGGCGCGCTTTCGGCATGAGCAGTTGCTGCATGAAGAGTTGGTCGATATTTCAAGCCGCTTTGAAGAGCGCAAGCTGCTAGACCGTGCCAAGGGCATATTGATGCGGGCCAGGCAAGTGTCTGAAGACGATGCGTTTCAAATTTTGCGCACTGCGTCAATGCACACTAACCAGCGCATGGGCCAGGTGTCGCAGTCGGTCATCAACTCGGCACGCTTTGCCGAGTCTGTTAACCGGGCAGGGCAGTTGCGAATGTTGTCGCAGCGGCTCGTCAAGCTTTATTTTCTACAGCTGACACAGGTTGATTCAGCCCAGCACAGCCAGTTATTGGCTGATTCTGTTTTGCGTATTGATGCCAACATTGCAATTTTGAACAAGACGCTGTCCAAGCCGACTTTTGGTGACTTTTTAGAGGTGGTGTCAGCCAGTTGGGCTGAGCTGAAAACTGAGCTGAAATTAAGCCCGCAAGCCAGTCACATCGCTCATGTAGATTTGCTGGCCGAAAACCTGCTGGTTGCTGCCGACAAACTGACCAGCGGTCTAGAGGTAGCCGGTTCTGCGTCACCGCTGCACGTGATCAATGTGTCGGGCCGCCAGCGCATGTTGTCGCAACGCTTTGCCAAATATGCACTGCTGATGGTGCTGGGTGATGCCGCAGCCCGTGAGCGTGCCGAGGCGGGCTTGAACGAGTTTAAAGATGCGTTTGAAAAAGCCCTTGACTACTTGAACGACATCCCCTTGAGCACCAAAGACATTCGGGCCGGGCTGGATGCAGCCAGCGCCCACTGGGAGCAAACGCTGGCAGGCGCTATTGACATCCAACGCCCGGCGGGCAAGTCATTGATTGCTATTGCCAGCGAAGGCTTGCTGGATGTGTTTGAAAAACTCACTGAGCAGTATGAGCGCAGTATGCAGATGCTGGTGGGGTGAGCACCTCTATAAATTCATTTGTCGCGCGAATTGCTGCACTGAGCGTCAGCGAACTCGTGACATTCGGCGGTGCTCTAAATCCTCATGCACACAAGTGCATTCCGGTGTCCTGCGCTCCGGGCGCCTTGCACTTCATCCCGAAAATCTGAATTTCTAGAGGTGCTCAGGGCGCAGCGAAAATACCTTGTTATCGTTGAGCAGGCGACAACCTGGCCCGTCCACCTTTTTGCCCTCGGCGAAAGGCTGGTCAAAAACGCTATGCGTTTTTCATCGCTACGTTCGGAGCGCTACGCGCTCGACCTCCCTTTTCGGGAAACAATCGGTGTCAGACTCCAATTAACCTTCAAACGCTATCAATATGGGAGCTGGTCGCGCACATATCCACTGCTCTGGTGCTCTAAAACACACCCGAAAATGCACTCAAAACAGCATTTCAGGCTTGCCAGCCAGTCAAAGCTGCATCAAAAAGCAGCCTGAAACACCCAAAGTTAATTAATACCTGGGCGAGCAGCTACTAATTAAGTAGCAATTAAATGGCCGCCAAGCGCTGCATCATGTCTTGGAATGATGTGATCAAGAGTATTACCAATCAAAGCTTCGTCACGACAAGATTTGCTTTTCATTACCCGCCACTTCACGCGCAGCAGGTTTGATAAGGTCTGCATCCAGCGTGGTGAAGTCCTCGCAGCCTTGGCTTAAAGCGACGTGAAGCGCATCTGCAAGGTCCCAGCCTTGTGCGGCTCTGCTGACTGCTGATTGCACTGCCTCGCGCTCACCGACCACCACGTTGCCCAAAGCGGTTATTTTTGCGGTAGCCTGCGCGACGAACTTGGGCGTGCAAGCGTAGCGGGACCGCAGCACCCATTTAAGCTCGAGCATCACGGTGAAGGGTGTAAAACTTCTGCGTCAGTCAGCAGTGCAACAGCTCGCTCTGACTGCGCCGCGTCGTCATTGACGATGGCTCGTACCAGCGCGTCGGTATCAATGGCGCGCATCACTCAGTCCTTGTAGTCGGTCACGCGCAGGTGACTGACGGCAACCTTTGGGCCGTCGTACTTGAGCATTGCCTCGATTTATTTCAGAGTGGCGGTCTTTTTGGCCTTGGGTGGTGGTTAAAACAGCCCTTACGTCCTGTCCTT
>JANYED010000195.1 GCA_025363315.1 Polaromonas sp. | reverse complement strand
GTGCCAATCACGTCTTGTGGCCGCTTGGTGAAGGCAGCAATCTGGTTCATGTCTAGCGTTGAGGTGTTGGAGGCCAAAATTGCGCCCGGCTTCATCACGCGATCGAGTTCCTTGAATAC
Source organism: Polaromonas sp. (assembly GCA_025363315.1). Lineage (GTDB taxonomy): Bacteria > Pseudomonadota > Gammaproteobacteria > Burkholderiales > Burkholderiaceae_C > Polaromonas. The sequence continues at coordinate 4,075 of JANYED010000195.1, read as the reverse complement.
CTTTTCCTTGACGCCCATTTCTTCAAACACAGCCTCGATCACCATGTCGGCGTCTTTCAGGTCGTCATAGCTCAGGGTGGTGCTCAGCATGGCCATGCGCTGCTCGTATTTATCTTGCTTCAGCTTGCCTTTTTTAACTTGCGCCTCGTAGTTTTTACGAATGGTGGCAACACCGCGGTCCAGTGCGTCCTGCTTCATTTCCAGCATCTTGACCGAGATGCCCGCGTTCAAGAAGTTCATCGCGATGCCGCCGCCCATTGTGCCTGCGCCAATCACTGCTATTGATTTGATATCGCGCTTGGGCGTATCTGCCGGCACATCCGGAATTTTTGAGGCAGCACGTTCGGCGGTGAAGATATGGCGGAGCGCCCGGCCCTCAGGGCTCCACATCAGATTGATGAAAATTTCGCGTTCAAACGCCATGCCGTCGTCAAACTTGCGCTTGGTCGCTGCTTCAACCGCATCCACACATTTGAGTGGCGCGGGGTAGCCTTTGGACATGCCGCCAACCATGTTGCGGGCAAACTGAAAGTAAGCATCACCATTCTTGTGTTTGCAGGGCAGGTTGCGTACCAGAGGCAGTGGGCGCGTATCTGCAACCGATTGGGCATAGGCCAGTGCTTCTTGAGCCAGCGCCTCAAAAGAGCTGGCCATTTTGTTAAACAGCGTTTGGCCGGGGATTTGCGCCAGCAGCTCGCTCTTGACGGGCTCACCACTGACAATCATGTTCAGTGCAGGCTCGACACCCAGTGCACGCGGCAGCCGCTGCGTACCGCCAGCGCCGGGCACCAGGCCCAGCTTGACTTCAGGCAGGGCAACACTGCAACCAGGTGCTGCAATACGGTAGTGGCAACCGAGTGCCAGCTCCAGCCCACCGCCCATACAGACTGAATGAACCGCCGCCACGACTGGCTTTGCAGAGTTTTCAATCGCCAGAATCACGCTTAATAAATTAGGTTCAGCCAAGGCTTTTGGGCTACCGAATTCCTTGATGTCTGCACCACCAGAAAACGCCGTGCCCGCGCCGGTGATGACGATGGACTTGACGGCCACGTCGCTGTTGGCTTTTTGCAGGTGGTCGGTGATTGACACACGCGTGGCATAACCCAGGCCGTTAACGGGCGGGTTGTTCAGGGTGATGACGGCGACTGTGCCGTGAACTTCGTAGAGGGTTGTCATGGGGAAGGTTCTTTCCTGGTGTGTAGCTGAAGTCGAATCGGTGGCGGCAAAAAAGTACGACCGTTCTTTTTGCATTGTAGTTGTGCAACAAGGCACTGCACGTTGAGAATCAATCCATCTTGTCCCAATCGGGACAAGCCACAAATTTACACCTCAAGCCACTCTTTACGGATGTGCGCATCAGCCCGCAGGCTGTCGGGCGTGCCCTGAAACACGATGCTGCCATGCCCCATCACCAGCGCCCGGTCAGAAATGGCCATGGCGATCGTCAGCTTTTGCTCAATCAACAGCACAGATATGCCTTTGGCCTTGAGGGTTTGCAGGTACTGTCCAACCAGCTCAACAATCTTGGGCGCCAGACCTTCGGTAGGTTCGTCAATGATGATCAAGTCCGGGTCGCCCATCAGGGTGCGGCACAGTGTCAGCATTTGCTGTTCACCACCTGACAGCACGCCCGCCTCGGTGTGCTGGCGCTCCAGCAGCCGGGGGAACATGCCATACATGTCGTCAAACGACCAGCGCGAACCTTTGCCGGACCCTTTTTGGCCCAACAAAAGGTTTTGATGCACCGTTAGCTTGGGGAAAATATCGCGGTTTTCAGGCACATAGCCAATGCCTAAATGGGCGATCTTGTAAGCCTCTTTGCCCATGATCTCGCCGTTTTTCCAGCTGATGGAGCCCTGGCAATCAACCAAGCCCATGATGGCTTTGGCGGTGGTTGAACGGCCCGAACCATTGCGGCCCAGCAGCGCCACAATTTCACCCGGTTGTACGTCAAACGACACGCCATGCAGTACATGGCTTTTGCCGTAGAAGGCATGGAGGTTTTTGATGGTCAGCATCTAGTGCCCTCCCGCTTGCTGGTCGGCCACCGACGAGCCTAAATAAGCTTCTTGCACGCGCTGGTCCGCCCTCACCTTTTCAGGCGTGTCATACGCGATCACTTCGCCATACACCACAACAGCTATTTTGTCTGCCAGCCCAAACACCACGCCCATGTCGTGCTCTACAGTTAGTAGCGTTTTACCAACAGTGACTTGCTTGATAAGGTTGATAAAGCGGCTGGTTTCTGACCGGCTCATACCTGCGGTTGGCTCGTCCAGCAAAATCACATTGGCACCGCCAGCAATCGTGATGCCAATCTCCAGAGCGCGCTGCTCGGCGTAAGTTAAGTTGATGGCCAACACGTCACGTTTTTTGTCGAGCTTGATCATCTCCATCAACTCATCGGCCCGCCGATTCGCATCGTCAAGATCAGCCAAAAATTTGAAAAAGGTGTACTTGTATCCGAGGCTCCACAGCACGCCACACCGCAGGTTTTCAAAAACACTCAGCTTGGGAAAGATGTTGGTGATCTGAAAGCTGCGGGACAAACCCATGCGGTTGATCTCAAACGGTTTCTTGCCGTCAATGCGCTGGCCGTTCAGCAGTACCTCGCCGCTGCTGGGTTCGAATCGCCCGCTGATCAAGTTGAATAGCGTCGACTTGCCCGCGCCGTTGGGGCCAATGATGCCAACCCGCTCACCCGGTGGTACCGCCAGGTTAATACCGCGAATGATCTCTGACTTGCCAAAGCTCTTGCGCAAGTCTTTCAGTTCCAGAGCAAAGCTTGAAGCTGTCACAAAGCTTCCCTCCGCTTGATTTCTTTTTCAATATCTTCTTGTATTTCGCTCCACTCAACAGCAAACTGGCGGCGGCAGACTTCGAACAAGCCAAGCCCGGTCAACATCACAAAGGCCGCACCAAACCAGCTGTTCAGGCCTTTGGAGTCTAGCTTTGTTCCCAAAAACGTCAGATCAGACCCCAGCGCGGCATTGAGTTGTAAGTGATAAACCATTTCAATCATGCACGCCGCGCCTAGCAACACGACCATGGCCGTGAACGCCAGTGCCAGGTAGCTGACCCACAGTTTTCGCAGATGCCCGAACAAAGCCACTCGCAAGTTCATCATCACGAGCGATGCCACTCCTCCAGGCGCATACATGACCATAAACAGGAAAATCAGACCCAAATACAGCAACCAGGCCTTGGTGAACTCAGATAGCAGCACGAAGGCCAGCACCATCAAAATGGCGCCAATAATGGGACCAAAAAAGAAGGTTGCGCCGCCCAAAAAGGTAAACAACAGGTAAGCCCCAGAGCGGTAGCCGCTGACGACCTCTGATGTAACGATTTCAAAATTCAGCGCCGCCAAGCCGCCTGAAATACCCGCAAAAAACGCCGCAACAATGAATGCAAAGTAGCGAATCTTTTGCGTGTCATAGCCAACAAACTCCACTCGCTCCGGGTTGTCGCGCACGGCGTTCAGCATGCGGCCCAGCGGCGTGCGGGTAAAGGCGAACATCAACGCGGTGCAAACGAAGGTGTAGATGGCAATCAGGTAATACAGCTGGATTTGCGGGCCGTAGGTGATGCCCATGGGTTTAGGGCCCGTCACGCGATTGCCCGATATACCGCCCTCCCCGCCGAAAAACTCCGGAAACATCAGTGACATGGCCCAAATCAACTCGCCGACGCCCAAGGTAATCATGGCAAAGGTGGTACCTGATTTTTTGGTGGTGACCCAGCCTAGTAGTACCGCCACCAGCATGCTGGCCACTCCGCCCACAATAGGTATCAGACTCACGGGCAGCGGTAGCGCGCCTTTGGTGATCTGATTCAAGGTGTGAATCGCCAGAAACGAGCCCATGCCTGAATACACCGCATGCCCAAAACTCAGCATACCGCCATGTCCCAGCAAAATGTTGTAGCTCAAGCAAACAATGATGCCAATGCCCATCTGGCTCAGGATCGTGTGGCTCAGGCTGTTGGTAAAAATCAATGGCGCGACCGCCATGACCAGCGCAAACAGTGACCACACCACAAACCGCCCAACGTTCAGGGGCTTGAATTCATA
>JANYED010000165.1 GCA_025363315.1 Polaromonas sp. | reverse complement strand
TGCTGCGTGCCTGCGGCAACCGCATGCTGGTGCAAATGAGCAAGGCGCTGGGCGCGCTGCTGCGTACCAGTTTTGAAATTTCAACTCGCCGCAAAGATGGCCCGCGCAATTCATTGCCGCTGCACCGCGAGGTATTGGACGCCGTGATTGCGCATGACCCTGACCGTGCTGAAAAAGCCATTCGTGTGTTGATAGACGGCGCTCGCACTGACATTGAAGAGGTGCTTGCGTCGCGCCGCCGCTTGCCCCGGTTGAACGAACCTGCGCGGATGTTGAAGGTCGCTTAAAAATGAAAAGAAAAATATGCAAAAAACGCTAGACATATCCATCCACTGGGTTTTTAAAAGCCTTGAACTCCTCATCGTGCTGTGCATGCTGGCCATGGTGATCATGGTGTTTGGCAATGTGGTGCTGCGCTACGCGTTCAACACTGGCATCACGATTTCAGACGAAATGTCGCGCTACTGTTTTATCTGGCTGACCTACATTGGCGCGATGTTGGCTATGCGCGAGAAGGGGCACTTGGGCGTGGACACGCTGGTCAAACACTTTGGTTTGTTGGGTAAAAAAATCTGCCTGTTTTTGAGCGAAGCCATCATGCTGGGCTGCAATGTCCTGTTTTTTATCGGCACCTTCAAAATGCATGACCTGCAAGTCACCAACATATCGCCCGTTGTTGGCATGTCGATGATCTGGGTTTTTGGAATTGGTTACATCGTGGCTGTGGTGATGGGCATCATGAATGTGAATGTGATTTACCGATTGCTGACAGGGCAGTTGTCTGAGGCCGAGCTGGTGCAGGTGATTGAGACCGAGGGTCTGGCTGACGCAGAGAAACAACTTCATGGAGCATCGCATGGAGCATCATCAGGAGTGAGGGCATGACGGTCACGGTCTTTATCGTCAGCTTGCTAGCCGCCATGGCCATTGGTATGCCGATTGCCTATGCGTTGCTGGTCTGTGGTTTAAGCCTGATGGCCTTCCTGTCGATGACCAGCGGGCTGGTGACATTTGACAGTCAAATTTTGGCGCAGCGCTTTGTGGAAGGCGCTGACAACTTCCCTCTGCTGGCTGTACCCTTCTTTTTGCTGGCCGGGGAATTTATGAACGCAGGTGGCTTGAGCCGCCGCATTGTGAACCTCGCCATGGCTTGGGTCGGGCACTTTCGGGGCGGGCTGGGTTATGTCACGGTGATCGCTGCGGTCATCATGGCGTCGCTGTCGGGCTCTGCCGTGGCTGACACGGCGGCACTGGCTGCGCTCTTGATCCCCATGATGCGCGCTGCGGGCTACAACATTGGCCGTGCCTCTGGTTTGATAGCGTCGGGCGGCATTATTGCGCCGGTCATACCGCCATCCATTGGCATGATCATTTTTGGCGTGGCGGGCAATGTGTCCATCACCAAACTGTTTTTGGCAGGTGTCGTGCCCGGTTTGCTGATGGGCGTTGCCATTGGCTTGACCTGGTGGTGGGTGGCCAAAAAAGAAAACGTGCAGCCGGCGCCCAAGCTGGCCATGCCTGAGCGCTTTCGCATCACGGCCGAAGGCGGCTTTGCGCTTGCGTTACCCGTCGTCATTATTGGTGGCATGAAGTTTGGTGTGTTCACACCGACGGAAGCGGCGGTGGTGGCTGCGGTGTACAGCTTTGCAGTCGGCATGTTTATCTACCGTGAGCTGAAATGGTCAGAGCTGTATGGGTTGATATTGGCCGCAGGCAAAACCACCGCTGTCGTGATGTTTTTGGTGGCTGCGGCCATGGTGAGTGCTTGGCTGATCACGGTGGCTAACATACCGACGGAGGTCGCCAAGATGATGGAGCCCTTCATGGGCAACAAGATGCTGCTGATGTTTGTGATGATGGTGCTGGTGGTGATTGTCGGCACCGCACTTGACTTCACGCCCACCGTGTTGATTTTGACCCCCGTGCTGATGCCGCTGGTGCTCAAAGCCGGCATTGACCCTGTCTACTTTGGTGTGCTGTTCATCATGAACAACGCGATTGGTTTGATCACACCGCCGGTAGGTACGGTGCTCAATGTGGTGTGCGGCGTGGCCAAAATCAGCATGGACGATGCCTTCAAAGGCGTGTTGCCATTTCTGTTGGCACAGCTCG
>JANYED010000144.1 GCA_025363315.1 Polaromonas sp. | reverse complement strand
GATTTGCTGCCCGGCAGTGAGGCTGACATCATTCGTGGTTGCTATCAATACATGAGCTGCTTGCGCACGGATTCATTGGTCAAAACACCTAAAACACCCCCTAAAATGGCTTCAAAAGCACCTCAGAACGTCACTTTGATGGGTTCTGGAGCGATTTTGACCGAGGTGATCAAGGCTGCGGAGCAACTGGCGGCGATGGACATTGAAACAGTAGTTTTCAGCGTCACCAGCTGGAGCGAACTGGCACGCGACGGCATGACCGCAACCACTCTTCAAGACGCTTTCATCCACCAGCAGCTAGAGCAAAGCCAAGGCCCGATCATCGCCGCCACCGACTACGTACGCGCCGTGCCCGACAGCATCCGCGCCTACCTGCCCGCAGGCCGCAGCTACACGACCTTAGGTACTGACGGCTTTGGGCGGAGTGACACGCGGGCCGCGCTGCGGGCGTTTTTCAATGTCGATGCAGCGAGTATTGTGAAAGCCGCTCTGGCGGCGCTTGGTATTAAAGAAGTCTTTAATTAAAGACTTGCTCACTAAAGCAATGTTTAATGAAAAACAGCACCCTTGACGGAGTTTTGAATTTGCATCAGTCCGCTATGGCAGTGATACAAACCTTAATCGGGCCCCTCAGCAGCATTCGACTTTTGGCGCTTCAGCTCGTCTAGAGTTTTGCCGCTTGCGTCTTTCCATTCAGTCCAGCCGTTGGAGCTACGAGCCAGCACCACCTTTGACGCGCCGCTCGGCGACCCAAAAAGCACGTCTTTCTGGAACACATAAGAGCTGCCATCCAGCAACAACACGCCAGAGTCAATCAGTCGCTGGCGGTTTTTGCCTGCAGACTTATGGCCAAAACTTGGCGCTGCCTCGATACGCCCGTTTGAGCCTTTCAGCACCACCAACCCTTCCTCGGTGTATTGCGCCTTTGCCGATGCAGAAGGCCCTTCGCAATACAAAAGCATGTCTGCATCTGCGCTGTTCATCGGGTCGGCTGCGCCTGCCACAGTGTTGGTCGGGCTAAAGGCAGGTTCTGTTCTGCGCACAGCCAGCGGCTCAAATATCGGCTGACCCATGGTGGCCACGAGCGTACGAATGGTGTCAAAAATCTCTTGACAATCAGCTTCAAGAGAAGCTGGTGTGTAAGGCTTTGAGCCTGCGTTGCCGTTTTCAACCGAATAACGCTGCGCGTTGTTAGCCTGCTGAATACTGCACCACTCCAGATACATCGCATGCGTTTGCGTCAGGCTGTGGGTGAGTGATAAGGCTACCAGCGCACGGTTCCAGAACTCGCGCTTCGGGTCAAGATCATGCTCGTTCAGGCGTTTACCAAGGGAGCCGGTTTGCCCGACATACACTGACAACTGGTCTTTTTCTTCGTCATCACCTATCAGGTAATACACGCCCACCTGTTTTGACTCAGGCATTTGCAGAAACTGTGACATCAACGGCCTGGGCACCTCCATCACCTGCACGATGCTTGTCGTCAAAGCTGCGACTCGAATGCCGCGCGGATCACCCGCAGGCAAGAAGATCTGAATAGTTCGTGGGCGTTGGGTCATGTTTGGATTATTGACTGTGTCCGCGTTTGATGGAACTGCACATCGCAAGACGTCCAATACATAAACACAGACGCTATTATTTCAGGAGCTGCTTGCGCACGTATTCATTGGGCTAGAGGCCAATTTGGCACCTGAAAATGACCCAAAACAGCTATTTTTGACGCAAAAAAGCCCGGTAGTTTGCGCTGACCGGGTTTTGCGGGCTTTCGCGCAGGCGAAAGCGGCTTGCAGGCGCTTGTAGCGCTTACTTCATGCCGAACTTGACTTTGGCATCGTTGACGCAAGCATCTTTCGGTGCGCCTGCCAAGGCGTCGCAGCGCTCGGCAGCGGCTTTGTACATGGCTTTGTTTTCGTCGCTGTTGGCGTCTTTTTTCACGTCAGCCATCTTGTCGGCTTTGGACTTGGTGGTGTCCATGGACACCTTGGCGATTTTGGCGTCGTCTTTGGCTTTGGTGTAGGCCACCTTGGC
>JANYED010000116.1 GCA_025363315.1 Polaromonas sp. | reverse complement strand
CTTCTTCTGGGTAGCGCGGATGATCATGATGACGACGCATTTCACCGTTTCCCCGGAAAATCCTAACGGATTGGTTCCGTTCAAACACGTCTACATTCACGGTCTTGTCAAGGACGCTCAGGGCAAAAAAATGAGCAAGTCTGAGGGTAATGTGCTCGACCCAGTTGACCTGATTGACGGCATTGAGTTGGCCCCGTTGCTCGACAAGCGCTCACAAGGCCTGCGCAAGCCAGAGACGGCGCCGCAGGTGCGCAAGCTGACTGAAAAAGAATTTCCCGCTGGCATACCCGGCTACGGTGCAGACGCGCTGCGCTTTACCTTTGCGTCGCTGGCCAGCCTGGGCCGCAGCATCAACTTTGACAGCAAGCGCTGCGAAGGCTACCGCAACTTTTGCAACAAGCTCTGGAACGCATCGCGCTTTGTGCTGATGAACTGCGAAGGCCAGGACTGCGGACTGGAAGAGCACACCAAAGATCAGTGCCAACCAGGTGGTAAGTTTCACAGCTACATGAGCTTCTCACAGGCCGACAGATGGATTTCGTCAACACTGCAACGTGTTGAAGCAGATGTTGCCAAGGGGTTTGAGGACTACCGCCTGGACAACGTGGCAAATAGCATCTACCAGTTTGTCTGGAATGACTTTTGCGACTGGTACCTCGAGATCGCCAAGGTGCAAATCCAGACGGGCAACGACTCCCAAAAACGCGCTACGCGCCGTACTTTGATCCGTACGCTTGAGGCGATTTTGCGGCTGGCGCACCCGGTGATTCCGTTCATCACTGAATCGCTGTGGCAGCAGGTTGCCGTTGTTGCAGGCATTAAAAAAACCACCTACATCGGCCAAGCCGCCTACCCACAAAGCCAGCCGAACAAGATTGACGAAGCGGCTGAGGCGCATGTCGTCAAGCTTAAAAAGCTGGTGGATGCCACGCGCGAATTACGCGGTGAGATGAAGGTGTCGCCCGCTACCCGTTTGCCGCTCTATGTGGTGGGTGACGCAGGATTTATGACGGCCAGCAGCGCCGTCATCAAGGCACTGGCCAAATTGAGTGAAGTCACTGTGTTTGAAGACGAGGCCGCCTGGGCTGCCGCTGCACAGGCTGCGCCTGTGGCGGTGGTGGGTGATGCCAGAATTTGCCTGCATATGCAAGTGGATGTGGCCGCTGAAAAAGGGCGGCTGGGCAAAGAAATCACCCGGCTCGAAGGCGAACTCGTCAAGGTCAAAGCCAAGCTGGCCAATGAGGCTTTCGTCAGCAAGGTGCCGGCGACGGTGCTGGCGCAAGAGCACAAACGGCTGGCGGACTTTACCGCGACGCTGGAAAAGCTGGCGCAACAATTACTGCGGTTGGGTTAAGCCGACTCGGCTCAACTGGAAGGCATATCCAGTCCCATCAAAGCGCTGGGAAACCTTTCTGCGCCCAGGGGTTGAGGAACCAGCGCCTCGTGCATGCGGTGAGCCACATACCAGCTTGAGCGCAACCGGGCTTCGCGCGTGTGGGATCCCAGGCGCGGCGTGACAAACAGATTTTTGACGCCTCGCAAGGCAGAGGCGTCGTTGCTGAAACTGGGCTCGGCACCGTCCATCACACACGCTTCAATGCGCCCGTCAGACAAGGCCTGAGCCAGCGCCGCGTCGTCAAACAAATCGCTGCGGCTGATACTGACCCACAGCTGGTGGCGCTTGCAGTCTGCCAGCAAACTGCTGCTGACAAAGCCTTTGTAACGTGCGGCGTAAAGCATCTGTACCGAGATGGCGTTCGACTGGCTCATCAGCTCAGGCAGTGTGACGGGCTGGATGTGCAGGCGCTCCCAGATCGGCGCTGTGTGATGTACCGCCGGGTCGTAGCCGACCAGGCGAACGCCGAGCGCGTGCAGCATGCCCGCCAGGGTGTGCGCGGCAGGTGCCAGGCCCAAAATGCCCACCGTGCTGCCGTACAGCTCGCGGCCCATTTGCTGCGGCGGTTGCTTGCGCCCGATCAGCGACGACACGATACCGCGCCGGTACAGCAGCATCAGCGTGACAAGCAGGTATTCCGCATTTGACCGTACGTTGGCGCTGTTGGCATGAACGACTTTGATGTCACGCTCCTTGCACGCTTGCAAGTCGGTGTTGTCCGTGCCGACATGCAGGCGGCCTACCGCTTTAAGCCGGGGCATGAAGTTCAAAAGGTCACGTGTGACCACGGTGTGTCGCGCCAGCACAATGCCCTGCGTTTTGTAGCAGGCCTTGCGCAGCTCTACCAGATCGTCGGCCAGCTCTGGGCGGTATTCCACGCTGTGGCGCGCCTCCAGCCAGGCTGTGGCTTCAGGAACCAGTGCGTCTAGAAGTAAGATGTCCACGCCATTGCCCTTTTATGTTGACGGCTAAAAAACCACTGGCGCCGCTTGCGAAGGAGAGGTTTTATGTCGCAGCGTGAAGCATCTGTCTGACACTTTTTTCGCACCTGCTGCGCCACACTTTAGTCTATTTATTCCTCAAAATTCATGGAAAAGTTCACACATTTAAACAAAGCCGTGTTTCCCGTGGCAGGCTTGGGCACCCGCTTTTTACCCGCTACCAAGGCCCAGCCGAAAGAAATGCTGCCCGTTGTAGACAAGCCACTGATTCAGTACGCTGTGGAGGAAGCCTATGCGGCAGGCATCCGGCACATGATATTTGTGACGGGCCGCAATAAGCGCGCTATTGAAGACCACTTTGACACCGCCTATGAGCTGGAAAATGAGCTGGAAGTAGCGGGCAAGCTGGCGCTGCTGTCAATGGTGCGGTCAATGCAACCGGCTGACATGTCCTTTTCATTCGTGCGCCAGCCACGCTCGCTGGGGCTGGGCCACGCCGTGCTGTGTGCCGAGCACATGGTGGGCAACGAGCCGTTTGCGGTGTTGCTGGCGGACGACCTGATGGTTGGCCCGCCGGGCGGCCAGCCGGTGCTGGCACAGATGGCAGAGCAGTTCAAAACTCTGCAGCAATCTATTTTGGCCGTGCAAGAAGTGCCGCTGGAACAGACCCGCCGTTACGGCATTGTGGCTGGTGAAAAATTCGGACTTGGATCGGGCCCGCAGCTCATCAAAGTCAGCGCCTTCGTTGAAAAGCCGGCACCTGAAGTCGCCCCGTCACGCATGGCAGTGGCGGGCCGGTACATTTTGACGCCGGCGGTTTTCAAGCACATTCGCAGCCAAAAGCCAGGCGTGGGCGGCGAGTTGCAGTTAACGGACGGCATTGCCAGCCTGATGCTAAAGGAAAGCGTTTACGCGTTTGAATACGCCGGTAAACGCTACGATTGTGGTAGCAAAGAAGGCTTTCTGGAAGCTACAGTTGAACTGGCTTTGCAACACACTGAAGTTGGTGCGTACTTCAAGCGCTTCCTGAAAAATCTCAAACTCGATTGAGTACCGGGGGCCTGTCAACAGCGGTTTAGCGGCGGTTCAACGGCGTTTCAGCACGTGAATGAAGTCGCTGCCCGCCGTGATCTGCTCGACCAGATCATTGCCCGTCTGCCGGGCAAACGCCATGAAGTCGCGGTTTGAACCCGAATCGGTCGACACGACGCGCAAAAGCTGACCGCTTTGCATCTCAGCTAGCGCTTTTTTGGCCTTCAAAATGGGCAGCGGGCAGTTCAGGCCGCGGGTGTCAAGTTCTTTGTCGATTTGCATGATGGTCTTTCGAAGCCTCTGATTTTAAGTGGTTTCAGGCTTTTTGGGCCAATCAACAAACTCCGGGGTATAACCGCGCGACTTCAGCCAGTCAGCCAGTGCATAACCAGTGCCTGCCGGCCAGCACTTGATGGCAGCATAGTCGTACAGCTTGTATTCGACCAGCTCGGGCGACAGCACCACATCGCCGGTACACACTGCGTGGTAGGCAACGATGATCTGGTTCATCCGTTGAAAGTCATACACACCAATCAAATCGAGCGAGGTCGTGTCCAGGCTGGTTTCTTCTTTGATCTCACGCGCAATGCCGCCCTGGGGCGTTTCGCCCGCCTCCATAAAGCCGGTGATCAGCGCAAACATGCGGCCCGACCAAGCTGCGTTGCGGGCCAGCAGAATCTGACCGTTGTATTCAATCACTGCCGCCAGCACGGGGGTCGGGTTATTCCAGTGGGTGTAGCCACAGGCCGGGCAGCGCAGGCGGGCTTTTTCGCCACCGTCCTCCATTTGCACGATGGTGGCCAGCGCCGTGGCGCACTGGGGGCAGAATTTAAAAGTGTTTGACATTGTTATATTTACTATTATTTCAGGAGCTGCTCGCGCCCGAATCTATTGGGCTACAGCCCTTAAACATACTTAAAATGGCGTAACAAAGTTTTTGAAGCGCACCATCACGCCGGAAACACACCGGTCGACAAATAACGGTCGCCCCGGTCGCACACGATGAACACAATCACCGCATCACGGGTGGTTTTGGCGATGTCCTGCGCGACCCAGCACGCACCCGCAGCTGAAACACCGGCAAAAATACCCTCTTCCCGCGCCATGCGCCGGCACATGTCTTCGGCACTGCTCTGGCTGACCTCGACCAGCTTGTCGACGTGACTGGCATCGTAAATTTTAGGCAAATACGCTTCGGGCCATTTGCGAATGCCGGGAATGCGTGAGCCTTCCGACGGCTGCGCGCCGATGATCTGGATGGACGAATTTTTTTCTTTCAAGTACCGAGAAACGCCGGTAATAGTGCCGGTGGTACCCATGGCACTGACAAAATGCGTCACTTTGCCTGCCGTGTCGGCCCATATTTCAGGCCCAGTGCTCTCGTAATGCGCACGCGGGTTGTCCATATTTGCAAACTGGTCCAGCACCCGGCCCTTGCCGCCAGCCTGCATGCGTTCGGCCAGGTCCCGCGCATTTTCCATTCCGCCGCTCTTGGGCGTCAACAGCAGCTCGGCACCAAAAGCTTTCATGGTTTGAGCGCGTTCAATTGACAGGTCTTCCGGCATGATCAAAATCATCCGGTAGCCTTTGATGGCCGCAGCCATCGCCAACGCGATGCCGGTGTTGCCCGATGTTGCTTCAATCAGCGTGTCACCGGGCTGGATGTCGCCGCGCTCTTCTGCGCGTTTGATCATCGCCATGGCAGGTCGGTCTTTGACCGAACCCGCAGGGTTGTTGCCTTCCAGCTTACCCAGAATCACGTTGCCGCGTTCTGCATTTTCTTTGGCGCCAATGCGCTGCAAACGCACCAGTGGAGTTTTGCCAATCGCGTCTTCAAGTGTGGGGTAATTCATAGACGTCACTGTGCCATAATTGGACGCTGTATGCAGCGTTGCCCGGGTGGTGAAATTGGTAGACGCACGGGACTCAAAAAGAGGTTTGTGTACCTTTTTTTGAAATCCGTGAACACCACGCAACACTAAGCGGGATAACGGTTTACGGCGAGTGGTCGCATAGAGCTCCGAAGGGCTTTTTGAGACCCAGGAGCCAAATAGGAGCCACGGCGGAAGCCAAGAGGCAGCAAGTAGAATTGAGACGTTGATCTGACATATTGAGCCTGCGGCGAGATGGAAGGTCAACCACGGTAAATAGAACATTCTGGACTAGTCCAGAGAATTCAAAAAGCCCGGGTGGTGAAATTGGTAGACGCAGGGGACTCAGACCAAATTTGAGCCCTCTTGAAGAAATTCTTGAGGTGAAGCCCGTCAAACTCGGCGAAGGCCCTGGATGCAAATCCGAGCTAATACCGAGCCAAGCCCTGGACTGAAAGGTTAAGGGAAGGTGTAGAGAGCAGACGGCGGGCACCTAAAGTCGAAAGACTATGGTGAAGGCGTGCTCCAGACCACGAACTCTCAGAAGAGGGGCGGCGAAAGCCGAAGTGGTAAGAAAATCCCCCGCCGCAAGGCGTGCCGGTTCGATTCCGGCCCCGGGCACCACCACAGGCCCTTCCAGAGATGGAAGGGCCTATTTTTTTG
>JANYED010000037.1 GCA_025363315.1 Polaromonas sp. | reverse complement strand
CGCTGCGATGCACGCTGACACCTTTGCCCTTGGTAACGAACCCCAAAATGTCGTCGGGCGGAGCGGGTTTACAGCACTTGGCCAGCTGCGTGAGTAACGAGCCCATACCGACGACCAGCACGCCGCCGTTTTTAGCGTTAGCTGCGGCTTTAGGCTTTTTGGCCAGCACGTAGTTGTCTTGCGTCGCTGCAGGCTCAGACGGTTTGAGCAGGTTTTCAATCGTGCGCAAGCTCAGTTCGTCTTTCCCCACCACTTCAAACAAATCGTCTGCCGCTTTAAAGCCGAGTTGCGCCGCCAGGTCGTCCAGCTTCATCGCCGTTTTGCCTTCGCGCTGGAGCAGCTTTTCAACCGCCTCACGGCCCTTGGCGACGGTTTGCGCCATCTCCAGCGCATTGAACCAAGCACGTACTTTTGACTTGGCGCGGTGGCTGGCCAAATAGCCCAAGTCGGCATTCAGCCAGTCACGTGACGGCCCGCCCTCTTTGACGGTAATCACCTCCACCGTCTGGCCGTTTTTCAGGGGCGTGTTCAGTGGCACCATAGCCCCGTCAATCCGCGCGCCCCGGCAGTGGTGACCCACATTGGTATGAACGCTATATGCAAAGTCAACCGCTGTGGCGCCTTGCGGCAGCTCAACAATTGCGGCGTCGGGCGTCAGTACATAAATACGGTCTTCAAACAGGCCTGCACTGCTTTGCTGAGACGACCCCGACAAGTCCCTCTCCCAGGCCAGCAACTGCCGCAGCACGGCGATTTTTGAATCGTATTCGCTGCTGGCGGTCACCCCAGCGTAACCCTTGGTGCCAGCCTCTTTGTAAGCCCAGTGCGCAGCCACGCCATGCTCGGCATGGTCATGCATGGCCTGGGTGCGTATTTGAATTTCCACCGCCCTGCCCTGGTCATCACGCACCACCGTGTGCAGCGACTGGTAGCCGTTTGACTTGGGCTTGGCAATGTAATCGTCAAACTCGCCTTCAATCGGCGCGAAGCGTGAATGCACAAAGCCCAACGCCGTGTAGCAGCCATTGCTATCGGCTGCAATCACGCGCAGGGCGCGAATGTCAAACACCTGGTCAAAGTCCAGCGACTTGCCGCGCATTTTTTTAACAATGCTGTAAATGTGTTTGGGCCGGCCTTGCACCAGCGCCGCCACGCCGCTTTTGTTCAGCTCGCGTTCAAGGTCAGCACGCAGGCCTTCCATGAACTGCTCGCGCTCGACGCGTTTTTCGTCCAATAGTTGCGCGGTTTTTTTGTAGGTGTCGGGTTCTAAAAATCTGAACGCCAGATCTTCCATTTCCCATTTGATCTGCCAGATGCCCAGGCGGTTCGCCAGCGGCGCAAAGACATGCAGGGACTCGTGTGCTAGCGCAGTCGTGGTACCTTGCTTGGTGGCGGCATAGTGCCGCAGTGTTTGCAGGCGCGACGCAAGCCGCAGCATCACCACCCGAAAGTCGCGCGAAAACGCCAGCAGCATTTTGCGTACCGTTTCAAGCTGTGCCGCCGGGTCGTTTTCTAGTTGAGCTTTGGCGTTGGCTGAGCGTGCCTGCTGCTGCATATTCACCAACTTCGTCGTCTCAATGGCCAGTGCCGCAAAATTAGCACCAAAGGCTTTGGTGATGACCTCAAGCGGCTTGGTTAGGTGCTGGCAGGCGTAGACCAGATAAGTGGCGGCCTGCATCGCGTCAGAGCCGCCGATCGCCTTCAAGATGCCTGAGACTGCATCTGCATGCGCCAGCGTGTTTTCGCCAGAGTCCAGTGTCTCGCTGGCAATCAGCGGCTCGGCAAAGGCCCGTGCACGAGCCAAGGCTTGCGGCTGGTCTGGCAGGCTTCTGGCTGTGGCGGCAACGATTGAGGCACTTGCTGCGGGCGCGTGGCTTTTCATGCGTGCGTCAGCCCAACAAAAAATCGTTCACTGCAGCCACCTGGTCTGCAGCTATTAAAGTGGGAGCGTGACCCACGCCTGTAAACTCGATCAGTCGGGCTTTGGGCCCGCGCTGCGTCATCGCCAAAGCTGTCGCCGGACTCAGCAAGTCAGAATCCATACCGCGCATCAGCATGGTTTGCGCCGTGATGTGGTCATACAGCTGCCACAGTGTTTTTTCGCCTTGCAGGCTTGACGCTTCGGTTGCCTGCTTGAAAGGCGCGGCCAGCGCAGGGTCGTAATGCAGGCGCATTTTGCTGCCCGGCAAATCGCTCACTGGCCGAAGCATGGGCCCTGACAGTGCCAGCCACTGCTCGGGCGTATGCGGGCCAAAGCCGGTAGAAATCGCCCAGATCGCGTCTGCACCTTGTTGCAATGAATCAAAGGTGACGGGTCGGCCTAAATACTTTCCAATCCGCAAGATCGATGCCCATTCGATCGCAGGGCCAACGTCATTCAAAACAAGACGGCGCACAGGCACTGGTAAAAATGTTGCCCCCACGCTTGCCTCTTCACGTGCTGCGCTGCCCTTCAGGGGGGCCTTCGCGTCCCGGGACGGCCCGGCGCTTCTCAAACCCGGCTGCCCGCAAACCACCATACCAATCAGCCCGCCCATGCTGGTACCGACCCAATCAAGCTCACTGATGGCTACTTGCTTATGCAATTGCCTCAACAAAGCCAGCATGTCAGCGGCGTAGGTGGGGATTTGGTAGCCCGCCGGATCTTTGAGCCAGTCACTCTCGCCCCGGCCCACCACGTCAGGACAAATCACGCGAATGTCGCCTTTTGCGGCGCTTACCAGATGCGCAGCCAGCGTGTCAAAGTCACGCCCCTGACGCGACAAGCCGTGCACGCACAGCACCACATGGGCAGCGCCGGAGTTGCCCCACTGCCAGTACGCCATGCGGTGGCCGCCGCTCGACATATCCTGCCCCGCTGCGGATGGGGGGCATTGAACGTGGTGAAGACTTGGTTGCATCATGGGAAGTAGCTTACAGAGGACGGGATTTAACGGCTGGATAAAAACTTGATAATGACTTGACAGATTTATTCAATCATACGGAAGTCATCAGGAGAAACCGCATGCTCAAAGGTAAAACAGCGTTAGTCACAGGCTCGACCAGCGGTATCGGTCTGGGCATTGCCAAAGCGCTGGCCGCGCAAGGTGCCAGTATCGTCATGAACGGATTTGGCGATGTAGACGGCCCGATGGCCGAGATCGCTGCATCAGGCAGTGCAAATGGCGTGAAAGTGGTGCATCACAACGCCGACATGAGCAAACCGGGCGAGATTGCCAACATGATGGCTTTCGCCGCCACCACGTTTGGCCAGGTCGACATTTTGGTCAACAACGCTGGGATTCAACACGTCGCACGGATTGAGAACTTCCCGGTCGAAAAATGGGACGCCATCATCGCTATCAACCTGTCCAGCGCCTTTCACGCCACTCGGCTGGCTCTGCCCGCCATGCAGGCTGCCAACGGCGGCAAGGGCTGGGGCCGCATCATCAACATCGCATCGGCTCACGGTCTGGTCGCCTCAGCTGAAAAGTCCGCTTACGTCGCATCGAAACACGCCATCGTCGGCCTGACCAAAGTCACCGCGCTAGAAAATGCCAAAAGTGGCGTGACCTGCAACGCCATCTGCCCAGGCTGGGTGTTAACTCCGTTAGTACAAAAGCAGCTGGACGACCGGGCCAAAGCGGGAAACATGACGATGGAAGCCGCCACCGCGCAGTTGCTGGGCGAGAAAGAACCATCGCTGCAGTTCACCACCCCGGAAGAGTTGGGCGCACTGGCGGTGTTTTTCTGCTCGCCGGCAGGCAACAACGTGCGCGGCGTGGCCTGGAACATGGACGGTGGCTGGGTGGCGCAATAATGCTAGTGCCGTATGTTGCTATGTAATCAATATCTGCTCGCGCCCGAATTCATTGGGTTGCAGCCGTTTTTATAAATTAAACTGCTTAGAATCCACGCCAAAGTCTTTGGATCTGTGCGATGGCAACGGATGCGCAACGAAATCATCAACATCACGCCTGATAGCCGCGGCAGCACGCCAAACTGGCTTTCTCCATGCAGCACCGCCACCGTTGCGCAGCGGTTGAATTTGGCTTTTTAGCGGAAAATATAACCATGCAATTCAACTACAT
>JANYED010000036.1 GCA_025363315.1 Polaromonas sp. | reverse complement strand
CTGGCCTGCACGTAAAAGACGTGGAAACAGGCACCACTTACGACATCAAAGCAAAATCGGTCATCAACGCCACAGGCGTGTGGGTCGATCAATTCCGTATGGAGGATGGCAAGGCGATGGGGCGCGATGTGAAAGCCATGGTGGCACCCAGCCAAGGCGTGCATATTGTGGTGGACAGGTCATTCTTGCCCGCTGGCCACACCGTGAATCACGCCATGCTGATCCCTAAAACAGCCGATGGCCGGGTGCTTTTTGCGGTGCCCTGGCTGGGCAAAACCATTTTGGGCACGACGGACACGCCGAGGCGTGACGTGGTCAGGGAGCCACTGGCGTTCAAGGAAGAAGTTGACTTCATACTGAATGAATCAGCCCGCTATTTGACTCAGGCGCCGACCCGCGCTGACATCAAAAGTATCTGGGTTGGTTTGCGGCCGCTGGTTAAACCGGCTGATGACGATGGCGACAACACAAAAGGCCTGTCGCGTGAACACACGATTCTGGTCAGCAAAAGCGGGCTGGTGACGGTGACGGGCGGCAAATGGACAACTTACCGTGCGATGGCCGAGGACGTGCTGAACAGGTGCTTTGCCGCCCATTTGCTGCCCGGCAGGCCTGGCGACGTGACGATTGATCTGAAACTGGTCGGCGCGCAAGAGGCAAAACAAAGCATCAGCGAGGTACCGGGTATCCATCTTTATGGCAGCGAGGGCGCTGCTGTGCTGGCGCTATCGGGTGCTGACAAGGAACTGGGGGGCGGCCTGACGGAGGCCATGGTGCGCTTTGCAGCGCGCTTTGAATACGCCAGAACCATTGAAGACGTACTGGCGCGGCGGTCGCGGTTGCTGTTTCTGGATGCTGCGCTGGCCAAATCGATGGCCCCCGTGGTGGCGGCGATTCTGGAACAAGAAACCGGGGTTGACCCAGCCTTGAATGAATTTTTGGAGCTTTGTGACCAGTATTTGCATCTGCCGGACTGACGTTTTCTGATTTTCTTCCTGATTTCCAGGGTTTTTACGCTCATGTGTGTTGACAGCGCTCCGAACTTGAGTGATACTCATAGGCTTCGCTTGAAAAAGTGCAAGAAATGACAGTTTTTAGACAATAGCCTAATGGAAGCCTTGCAAGCGGTTTGCGGGGTGGACGACGGGCCCAAGACTGACTGGCTTGACAAAGCTCCGCGACGAAAAAGCGGATCTTGCCTTGCTGGTGCAAGTTGGGAACACATTTAAATGATTCAAACGCAATCCAAACTCGATGTTGCTGACAATACGGGTGCTAAATCCGTGATGTGCATCAAAGTGCTGGGCGGCTCCAAGCGCCGGTACGCCAGCGTTGGTGACGTCATCAAAGTCAGCATCAAAGAAGCCGCTCCCCGTGGCCGCGTCAAAAAAGGCGAGGTTTACAGTGCAGTGGTCGTTCGCACCGCTAAGGGCATTCGCCGTGGCGATGGTTCGCTGGTTAAATTCGACGGCAACGCAGCAGTGTTGCTTAACGCCAAGCTGGAGCCCATCGGCACCCGCATCTTCGGACCAGTGACGCGCGAACTGCGCACTGAAAAGTTCATGAAGATCGTGTCCCTGGCTCCTGAAGTTCTGTAAAGGCACGTCATGAACAAAATTCGCAAAGGCGACGAAATCATCGTCATCACGGGCCGCGACAAAGGCAAGCGCGGCACCATCACGCAGCGCACCGATGACGCTTATGTTTTGGTTAACGGCATCAACCTGGTGAAAAAACACACCAAGCCCAACCCGCTAAAAGGCACAACTGGCGGCATCGTTCAGAAAAGCATGCCGATTCACCAGTCCAACATCGCGATTTTCAACGCGGTGTCTGGCAAGGCTGATCGTGTGGGCATCAAGTTGTTGGCTGACGGCAAAAAAGTGCGCGTCTTCAAGTCCAGCGGCGACGAAATCAAGGCTGCATAAAAAATGGCTAAAACAATAACCCAACAAGCTGCAACTCAGGCTCGCCTGCAGTCACAGTTCCGCGAAAAGATTGCACCGGCCCTGATTGAAAAATTTGGCTACAAGTCGCCAATGCAGGTTCCCCGCATCACCAAGATCACACTCAATATGGGTGTGAGCGAGGCTGTTGCTGACAAGAAAGTCATGGACAGCGCCGTGGGCGACATGACTAAAATCGCTGGTCAAAAACCAGTTGTGACCAAGGCCAAAAAGGCTATCGCCGGTTTTAAAATCCGCGAAGACCTGCCGATTGGTTGCATGGTGACCTTGCGCGGCGTCAAGATGTATGAGTTTCTGGATCGTTTCGTGACCGTGGCTCTGCCGCGCGTTCGTGACTTTCGCGGTATCTCTGGCCGTGCCTTTGACGGCCGTGGTAACTACAACATCGGCGTGAAAGAGCAGATCATTTTTCCTGAAATTGAATACGACAAGGTCGATGCCTTGCGCGGACTCAACATCAGCATCACCACAACGGCCAAGACCGACGACGAGTGCAAGGCTCTTCTGACTGCTTTCCGTTTCCCGTTCAAGAACTGAGGTTCTCGCATGTCGAAACAAGCATTGCTGCAACGCGAAATCAAGCGCGACAAGTTGGTCGCCAAGTTTGCCAAGAAACACGCAGAACTCAAAAAGACGTCTAACGACTTCAAGCGTACTGATGAAGAGCGTGCTTTGGCCCGTTTGGAGTTACAAAAGTTGCCACGCAACGCCAACCCTACCCGCCAGCGCAATCGCTGTGCGATCACGGGTCGTCCACGTGGTACGTTCCGTCAATTCGGTCTGGCTCGCGCCAAAATTCGTGAGTTGGCATTTGCTGGTGATATCCCTGGTATCACCAAGGCAAGCTGGTAAGCATAGGAGAACCGCAAAATGAGTATGAGTGATCCTATCGCCGACATGCTGACACGCATTCGGAACGCACAGATGGTTGAAAAAGCCGTTGTTCAGGTGCCATCGTCAAAAGTCAAAGTTGCCATCGCGCAGGTTTTGAAGGATGAGGGCTACATTGATGGCTTCTCCGTCAAGCTCGACGACGGCAAGTCCCAACTGGAAATCGCCCTGAAGTATTACGCTGGCAAGCCCGTGATTGAGCGCATCGAGCGCGTCAGCCGTCCTGGTCTTCGCGTTTACAAGGGCCATGGCGCCATTCCTCAAGTCATGAATGGCTTGGGTGTGGCAATTGTCACGACGCCGCAGGGTGTCATGACGGATCGTAAAGCGCGCGCTACCGGTATCGGTGGTGAAGTGCTTTGCTACGTAGCTTAATCGCGACATTTAGGAGTAACTGAAATGTCCCGTGTAGGAAAAATGCCAGTGGCTGTACCAGCCGGTGTGGATGTGGCCATCAAACAAGACCAGATCAATGTCAAGGGTGCTCTCGGTGCTTTGGCTCTGGCTCAAAACGCGCTCGTCACCATCACGCAGGATGCTGGCAAATTGAGTTTTGTCCCTGCCAATGATTCACGCGAGGCCAATGCCATGTCGGGCACCATGCGCCAACTGGTGAATAACATGGTGGTCGGTGTGACCAAGGGCTTTGAGAAAAAGCTCAGCCTGGTCGGTGTGGGCTACAAAGCCGCAGCATCTGGCGTCAAATTGAATTTGACGGTGGGCTACTCGCACCCTGTTGATTTTGTGATGCCAGCGGGTATCACTGTGGCAACGCCAACGCCCACAGAAATCGTGATCAGAGGTTCTGACCGCCAGCGTGTGGGCCAGATCGCTGCTGAAGTTCGTGCTGTTCGTCCACCTGAGCCTTACAAAGGCAAGGGCATCCGCTATGTGGACGAGAAGATCACGATTAAAGAAACCAAGAAGAAATAAGGGGCTGCATCATGTTGACCAAAAAAGAGCAGCGCCTGCGTCGTTCACGTCAAACCCGGATTCGCATCGCCACTCAAGGTGTTGCCCGTTTGACGGTAAATCGCACCAACCTGCACATTTATGCCAGCGTCATTTCTGGCGACGGCTCCAAAATTCTGGCTGCCGCTTCAACTGCTGAAGTTGAAGTCCGCAAGGAAATCGGCGCTTCGGGCAAGGGCGGCAACGTTGCTGCAGCGCAAGCCATTGGCAAGCGTATTGCTGAAAAAGCAAAAGCCGCTGGCGTAGAAAAAGTTGCGTTTGACCGTGCTGGTTTTGCGTACCATGGCCGCGTTAAAGCGCTGGCTGATGCAGCCCGCGAAGCTGGCCTGCAGTTTTAAGAAGATCGGAATAGACGTATGGCCAAGTTTCAAGCTAAATCAGCAAACGACGCTCCAGACGATGGTCTGAAGGAAAAAATGATCGCGGTCAACCGCGTGACCAAGGTGGTGAAGGGCGGCCGTATTCTCGGTTTCGCCGCACTGACGGTGGTTGGTGACGGTGATGGCCGTGTTGGCATGGGCAAGGGTAAATCAAAAGAAGTGCCAGCAGCCGTGCAAAAAGCCATGGAAGAAGCGCGCCGTAACTTGAACAAAGTGTCATTGAAAAATGGCACGATCCACCACAAAGTGTCGGGTCACTGGGGTGCGGCAAACGTCATGATGATGCCAGCTGCCAAAGGTACCGGCATTATTGCTGGCGGCCCCATGCGCGCTGTTTTCGAAGTCATGGGTATCACGGACATCGTGGCCAAAAGCCATGGTTCCAGCAACCCGTACAACATGGTTCGTGCCACGTTGGATGCACTGAACAATTCTACGACAGCGTCTGACATCGCAGCCAAACGTGGCAAGTCGGTCGACGAAATTTTCGGTTAAAGCGAACGCTTGAGGATTACAAAATGACGACAGAAAATAAATTGAAAGTCCAATTGATTCGCAGTCCGATCGGCACCAAAGAATCACACCGTGCGACTGTGCGTGGTTTGGGTTTGCGCGGTGTCAATAGCGTTAGTGAGTTAGAAGACACACCCGCAGTGCGCGGCATGATCAATAAGATCGCGTATCTGGTCAAGATTGTCTGAGCTCCGGCTCATTAGGAATTCAAAATGGAATTGAACGGAATCAAGCCTGGAGAAGGCGCCAAACATTACAAACGCCGTGTGGGTCGTGGTATTGGTTCGGGCATTGGTAAAACAGCGGGTCGTGGTCACAAAGGCCAAAAGTCCCGCGCTGGTGGCTACCACAAGGTTGGCTTTGAAGGCGGTCAAATGCCTTTGCATCGCCGCTTGCCAAAACGTGGTTTCAAATCGCATCTGCTAAAGTTTAATGCTGAAGTTAGCTTGACAGCGCTCGAATTGCTTGGCTTGCCTGAGGTTGACATGCTGGCATTAAAAACCGCAGGCCTAATAGGTCAGTTGGCCAAGAATGTCAAAGTCATCCAGTCCGGTACCTTGACCAAAGCGGTCAAGCTGAACGGCATTGGTGCGACGGCTGGTGCAAAGGCAATCATCGAAGCCGCTGGTGGCTCGATTTCTGCTCCAGTCTAAGTTCATAGAACTATCAACGGATTCGTCAGTGGCAACCCACGCGGCTCAAATTGCAAAAACCGGCAAGTTCGGTGATCTGCGCAATCGCCTGATCTTTTTACTGTTGGCATTGGTGGTGTACCGCATTGGCGCGCACATCCCCGTTCCAGGCATTGATCCTGGGCAGTTGAAAGAGTTGTTCAAAGGTCAATCGGGCGGCATATTGAATTTGTTCAATATGTTTTCTGGTGGTGCGTTGTCGCGGTTTACGGTGTTTGCATTGGGCATCATGCCTTACATTTCGGCTTCCATCATCATGCAGCTGCTTACGTATGTCCTGCCGACATTCGAGCAACTTAAAAAAGAAGGTGAAAGCGGTCGCCGCAAGATTACCCAGTACACGCGTTATGGCACGCTGGGCTTGGCTTTATTTCAGTCAATCGGCATTGCAGTTGCGCTGGAGAGCTCGCCAGGGCTGGTGTTGGTGCCTGGTTTTGGCTTTCGAATGACGGCTGTCGTTAGTTTGACCGCTGGTACGATGTTTTTGATGTGGTTGGGCGAGCAGATTACCGAGCGTGGTTTGGGTAATGGAATCTCAATATTGATTTTTGCTGGTATTGCGGCTGGACTACCAAACGCAGTAGGCGGATTGCTGGAACTGATCCGCACCGGTGCAATGAGTATCCTTGTTGCAATTGTCATCATCAGCGTGGTGGTGTTGGTGACTTACTTTGTCGTGTTTGTTGAACGAGGCCAGCGCAAAATCTTGGTCAACTATGCCAGACGTCAGGTTGGCAACAAGGTTTACGGCGGCCAATCTTCGCACTTGCCTTTGAAGTTGAATATGGCAGGTGTGATCCCACCGATTTTTGCCTCATCGATTATTTTGTTGCCGGCCACTGTTGTGGGTTGGTTTAGCACAGGCGAAAGCATGCGTTGGTTGAAAGATATCGCAGGCACCCTAACGCCAGGCCAGCCAATTTACGTTTTGCTGTACGCCAGCGCGATTGTGTTCTTCTGTTTTTTCTACACGGCCTTGGTATTTAACAGCCGCGAGACCGCAGACAATTTGAAAAAGAGCGGAGCGTTTATTCCTGGCATTCGCCCAGGCGACCAAACCGCCCGGTATATCGACAAGATTTTGGTGCGCTTAACATTGGCAGGCGCGGTCTACATCACCTTTGTGTGTTTGTTGCCTGAGTTTTTGATTTTGAAATACAACGTGCCTTTTTATTTTGGTGGCACATCGTTGATGATCATTGTGGTGGTAACCATGGATTTCATGGCCCAGGTCCAGAATTACATGATGTCGCAGCAGTACGAGTCTTTGCTCAAAAAAGCAAATTTCAAGACCACGCTGGGTGGCTAGTCAACATTAGAGTTTTAGGAGAATAGACATGAAAGTTTCAGCTTCGGTCAAGAAAATTTGCCGCAACTGCAAAGTTATTCGTCGCAAGGGCGTCGTTCGCGTGATCTGCACAGACCCACGCCACAAACAGCGTCAGGGCTGATTTCAAGAGTTTTAGAGGATTTATATGGCTCGTATCGCTGGTATCAATATTCCGCCGCAGCAGCATGCTGAAATCGGCTTGACCGCTATTTTTGGCATTGGTCGCACACGCGCCCGCAAAATTTGCGAGGCCTGCAAGATTGCCTATTCCAAAAAAGTCAAAGACCTGACGGATGGTGATCTAGAAAAAATCCGTGATCAGATTGCTCTTTTCACCATCGAAGGTGACTTGCGTCGCGAAACCACGATGAACATCAAGCGTTTGATGGACATTGGTTGTTACCGCGGTTTCCGTCATCGTCGTGGTTTGCCTATGCGTGGTCAGCGTACGCGTACCAATGCCCGCACCCGTAAGGGTCCGCGCAAGGCTGCAGCGTCCCTGAAAAAATAAGCAAGAGATAGGTAAAAACACATGGCAAAAGCACAAAACAACACGGCTGCACAGCGCGTCCGCAAAAAAGTTCGCAAGAACGTGGCCGATGGCATTGCACACGTGCATGCATCGTTCAACAACACTATCATCATGATTACAGATCGTCAAGGCAACGCTTTGTCGTGGGCATCATCTGGTGGTCAAGGTTTCAAAGGTTCACGCAAGTCGACGCCTTTTGCAGCCCAGGTGGCTTCAGAAGTGGCTGGTCGTGCTGCGATTGAGCAGGGCATCAAGAATTTGGATGTTGAAATCAAGGGCCCAGGTCCTGGCCGTGAGTCATCGGTTCGCGCACTCGGCGCGCTCGGCATTCGCATCAACTCGATTGCTGACGTGACACCGGTGCCGCATAACGGTTGCCGCCCTCAAAAACGTCGCCGTATTTAATCCGCTGTTTTGCGCTGTACCGCTTGTATAAAGCGGTACAGCGCTAAAACGTTTTACCAAAGCCCACCGCCATTAAGCGAAAACTGCAAAGTTCAAGCTGAAGGCTCCTGCAACAATGCAGCAGATGATAAAAGGAAATTCAAGTGGCACGTTACCTGGGCCCCAAGGCCAAATTGTCCCGCCGCGAAGGTACGGACTTATTCTTAAAAAGCGCTCGCCGCGCTATCGCTGACAAAGCCAAGTTTGACTCCAAGCCGGGTCAGCATGGCCGGACTTCTGGCACCCGCACGTCAGACTTCGGTCTGCAATTGCGTGAAAAGCAGAAAGTCAAGCGCATGTACGGCGTGCTGGAAAAGCAGTTCCGCCGTTATTTCGAGGAGGCTGATCGTCGTAAAGGCAATACGGGTGCAAACCTGCTGTTCATCCTTGAGTGCCGTCTTGACAACGTTGTGTACCGTATGGGGTTCGGCTCAACGCGCGCGGAAGCCCGTCAGTTGGTGTCACACAAGGCGATTGTCGTCAACGGGGGGTCGGTAAACATCCCGTCTTACATGGTTAAGGCTGGCGACGTGATCTCTGTGCGCGACAAATCAAAGAAGCAGGTTCGTGTTGCTGAAGCCTTACAGCTAGCCACCCAGGTTGGTATGCCATCTTGGGTAGACGTGAGCATTGATAAAGGCGAAGGCACTTTCAAGAAAGTGCCCGACCGTGACGAGTTCGCAGCCGATGTCAACGAATCGTTGATCGTTGAGTTGTATTCACGCTAATTTCGTTCCTGCGGCGTGCATCTCACGCCGTCGGCCTTATCGGTGTAACGAACCGAGGGTATTGAGAGGAAGATTGCATGCAGACTAATTTACTGAAACCAAAAACTATCAACGTGGAGCAACTGAGCGCGAACCGCGCGAAAGTGACGCTCGAGCCATTTGAGCGTGGCTACGGCCACACGCTGGGTAATGCCTTGCGTCGCGTTTTGTTGTCGTCCATGGTTGGCCATGCCGCCACCGAGGTAACGATCGCCGGCGTGCTGCACGAGTACTCGTCAATTGACGGCGTGCAAGAAGACGTTGTTAATATTTTGTTGAACCTCAAGGGTGTGGTTTTCAAACTTCACAACCGTGACGAAGTGACATTGAGTTTGCGCAAGGACGGCGTTGGCCCAGTTACAGCCGCCGACATTCAAACCCCGCACGATGTCGAAATCATCAATCCTGAGCACGTGATTGTGAATTTGTCGCAAGGCGGCAAAATTGACATGCAGATCAAGGTTGAAAATGGTCGGGGCTACGTCCCCGGCAATATTCGTCGATATGGCGATGAGTCAACCAAGTCGATCGGCCGTATTGTGCTGGACGCTTCGTTCTCTCCTGTCAAGCGCGTGAGCTACACGGTCGAGAGTGCTCGTGTTGAGCAGCGTACTGACCTCGATAAGCTGGTTCTGGAAATTGAAACCAACGGCGCGGTCACGGCTGAAGACGCGGTTCGTGCATCAGCCAAGATTTTGGTTGAGCAATTGGCTGTTTTCGCCCAGCTCGAAGGCAATGAGCTGCCCGACTTTAATGCGCCGGTACAGCGCAGTTCGCAGCAGTTTGACCCAATTTTGTTGCGTCCTGTGGATGAGCTCGAGTTGACGGTTCGCTCGGCCAACTGCCTCAAAGCCGAAAACATTTATTACATTGGTGACCTGATCCAGCGCAGTGAAAACGAATTACTCAAGACACCTAACCTGGGCCGTAAATCGCTCAACGAGATTAAGGAAGTGCTGGCGTCGCGCGGTTTGACGCTCGGCATGCGCCTGGAGAGCTGGCCACCTGCTGGCCTCGATAAACATTAGAGAAATCTCATTCCGCGAGGAATGACGAAGATTACCAAAAGGGCAGTACCTGATACGGCTGCTTAAAATTAAAGAGTATTTAAAAGGAAACTCATCATGCGCCACGGACACGGACTACGTAAACTCAATCGCACTAGCGAGCACCGACTCGCCATGTTGCGCAACATGATGAATTCGCTGCTGCAGCACGAAGCCATCAAAACAACTTTGCCCAAGGCCAAGGAACTGCGCCGCGTGGTAGAACCCATGATCACGCTGGCCAAGACGCCGACGCTGGCCAACAAGCGTTTGGCGTTTGACCGTCTGCGTGACCGAGACATGGTTGTCAAATTGTTTGCTGAACTTGGCCCGCGTTACAAGGCGCGTCCAGGCGGTTACACCCGCATTCTGAAAATGGGTTTCCGTGTGGGCGACAACGCTCCGATGGCGCTGGTTGAACTGGTAGACCGCCCTGATGTAGATGCCACTGCTACTGAATTAGCTAAATCTGAATAAGGCCAAGCTCAACAGGTCCGGGCAAGCCAAAGTAGGTTATACTTATGAGATACCGCGCGGTGGAGCAGCCTGGTAGCTCGTTGGGCTCATAACCCAAAGGTCGTAAGTTCAAATCTTGCCCGCGCAACCAAATTTCTGATGAACCACATCAGACCAAAACGCCTACATCATGTAGGCGTTTTGCGTTGGAGGACTTTAATCACTTCATCCTCGACATGGCCATATCGTTTCCTTTTTCTGCGATCGTGGGTCAAGATGAGATGAAGCTGGCGATTTTGATTGCCGCTGTTGATCCAGCCATTGGCGGCATCCTGGTGTTCGGTGATCGGGGCACGGGAAAATCTACCGCCGTGCGCGCACTGGCCGCGCTGCTCCCTAAAATGCGCGCCGTTATTGGCTGCCCTTACAACAGCGACCCAGCGCATCCTTTTGTGGCGGACGGTGCCCCGGCGCTAAAAACACCTGTGAAAAGTCATTTGATGACCGTTCCTGTGGTCGACCTGCCGCTGGGCGCCACTGAAGACCGCGTGGTTGGCGCACTTGACCTGGAGCGCGCCCTGTCGCAAGGCGTGAAGGCTTTCGAGCCCGGCCTCCTGGCGCGTGCCAATCGCGGTTTTTTGTACATTGATGAAGTCAATTTGCTGGAAGACCATTTGGTCGACCTGTTGATTGACGTAGCTGCCTCGGGTGAAAATGTTGTCGAGCGCGAGGGCCTGAGCGTTCGCCACCCCGCACGCTTTGTGCTGGTTGGCAGCGGCAACCCGGAAGAAGGCGAGCTCCGGCCGCAGCTGCTGGATCGCTTTGGTTTGTCCGTCGAAGTAAAAACGCCAACTGATTTGGCGGGCCGGGTTGAAGTTGTCAAGCGCCGCGACGCATTTGAAAAAGACTCTGCGAGCTTTACCGAGCAGTGGAAAAAAGAGGACGAAAAAACCCGCAAGCGCATTGTTGCTGGCCGTACTGGGCTCAATGCTGTGCAGATTAGCGACGCTGCCAGAGAGCGCGCGGCGCAGTTGTGTCTGGCTTTGGGCATTGATGGCCTGCGCGGCGATTTGACGCTGATTCGCGCTGCACGTGCCTACGCCGCACTGCAAGGCGACACCGCCATTACCGATGAGCACTTCAAACGCATTGCCGCCCCCGCACTGCGCCACCGCCTGCGCCGCAACCCACTGGACGACTCCGGTTCAACAGTACGGGTTGACCGCGCAGTTGCTGAGCTGATGGGGGCCTGACTTGAATCTGGTCGCAGCGCTGTTTGCTGTCGACCCCTGCGGTTTGGGCGGCGTTGCCTTGCGCGCACCAGCTGGTCAGCCACGCGACGAATGGCTCACGTTGCTTAAAAACTTACTCCCCGCAGGCACGCCCCAGCGGCGCATACCGCTCAACATCAACGATACGGCGCTGCTGGGCGGCCTTGATTTGGGCGCGACGCTTAGCGCAGGCCGCCCCATCGCGCAGCAGGGCGTGCTGGCCCACGCTGATGGCGGTGTGGTGCTGCTGGCCATGGCCGAGCGCCTACCGTCGGGTACCGCCGCGCGGCTTTCTGCCGTGCTGGACATGCAGGAAGTCGCAATACAGCGCGATGGCCTGGCGCTCAAACTGCCTGCCCGGCTGGGCGTAGTCGCGCTCGACGAAGGCATCGCCGAAGACGAACAGGTGCCCAGCGCGCTGCTTGATCGGCTGGCATTTTTGGTGCGGCTTAAAGCCGCTGGGCCGGACAACGATGACACGGACTGGCACGCCAAGGACATTGCCTTTGCCAGAGAACTTTTGCCGCGCATCACGGTGTCTGATGACATGGTGCAAGCCCTGTGCGCTGCCGCTTTGGCACTGGGTGTGTACTCACTACGCGCGCCTATTTTTGCAGTCAAAGCCGCGCGCTGCGCAGCGGCACTCGACGGCTTGCTGGAAGTTACCGAAGACCATATCGCGCTGGCTGCCCGGCTGGTGCTGGCGCCGCGAGCCACCCAATTGCCGCCCGCACAAGCGGACAGCGAAGAACAACAGCCGCAAGAACCGAAAGAGCCGGGCGAGCAAGACGAGCAAGACGACAAGCAGGCGGCCCAGCCCAAAAACCAGCCTGACAAACCAAAAGACAAAACACGAAACGAAAAACAACAAGACAGCGCACAGGATCAACCCGACCCGCCCCCCAACGATTCGACACCCGACCGCGAGCAAGACAATCGCAGCGACGCGCTTGCTGAAAGCGTAACTGAAGCGGCGCAAGCCGCCATCCCAGATGGCATGTTGGCTGCCTTGAAAGTCGGCCAGGCCGTCAAGGCGCGTGCACAGGCAGCAGGCCGGTCCGGCGCGGTGCAAAAAAGCCAAACCCGCGGCCGGCCGATGGGCGCGCGGCGTGCCGAGCCGCGCGCAGGCGCACGCCTGAACGTGATTGAAACCCTGCGCGCTGCCGCGCCGTGGCAAAAACTCAGGCAACTTCAAAGTGAACGGCAAAACTCCACCTTGCCGAGCGCCAAACACGACGACAAACGCAAACGCATCCACGTCCGGCGTGAAGACTTTCACGTCACCCGTTTCAAGCAAGTCGGGCAAACCACCACGCTGTTTGTGGTCGATGCCTCGGGCTCGTCAGCACTGAACCGCCTGGCCGAAGCCAAAGGCGCGGTCGAGCTGCTTTTGGCCGACTGCTACGTACGGCGCGACCACGTGGCGGTGCTGGCTTTTCGCGGCACAACCGCCGAGTTGCTGCTGCCGCCCACCCGCTCACTGGCGCGCGCCAAACGCAGCCTGGGCGGCCTGCCCGGCGGCGGCGGTACACCGCTGGCCACCGCCATTGATGCGGCCCGCGAGTTGGCCGAGCAGATCCACCGCCGGGGCGAAACCCCGGTTGTCGTGTTGCTCACCGATGGCCGGGGCAACATTGCGCGAGACGGCTCAGCCGGTCGCACCCAGGCCGCTGAAGACGCCACCAGCGCCGCGCGTCAGTTACGCCAGGCTGGCATCACCGCGTTGCTGCTCGATACTTCCCCCCAGCCGCAAGCTGCTGCGCGTGCGCTGGCCGATGCCATGGGCGCTGCCTACGTGCCGCTGCCGTATGCAGGCGCAAAAGCTGTTGCTCAGGAAGTGTCACAAATCGTTAAATCGGCCAACACTGCCGCGCGTTGACAACCATTTGAACAGCGCCAAAAGCCGCCATCTTGTCGACTCGACTGCTCGCTCTACTTTGCCTGTAATCAGATCTCTAATTTCTGCAGCTGTACAGTGACATTGCTTTCTAAGGGTAAGCGATAGCATCCGAGAGTCATTTTGCGCTGGGTATTTAACCGCCTATTACCCTGTAAATTGCGGCGGCGATTAAAGTGAACTGGTGAAAAGATTTGACGGCTTTTTTCAACAGGAGACAAACGTGAAAATTATTCCCATCACCGCAGCCAAAGTAGTTGACACCAGCGGCTGTAATGAAACCACTGGTGAAGTGCCCAAACTTGATTTGCCCTTGACCCGTCGCAGTTTGTTGCGTGGCAGCGGCGTACTGTTAGGCACGTTGGCAGCTGGCAGTGTGCTAACCGCATTTGCTCCGTCCCGCGCTTGGGCGGTAGAACTCAAAACGCTCAGTGGCGCTGAAGGTACTGCGTTGATGAAAATGGGCCGTGTGTTGTACCCCCATAAGCAGCTGCCAGACGCCGTTTATGCGCTTTTGGCAAAGGACCTTGATGTAGGCGCAGCTGACGCGAAAACAGCCAGCATGCTCAGGGAAGGTATCGCCAGCCTCAACATGGCAGCTGGCGGAACATTTGCTGCAGCCACTGCAGCCAAGCAACTTGTAGCCGTCAAGTCAGTTGAGGCCACACCATTTTTTGCAGCGGTACGCAGCAAATGCGTCACCTCGCTTTACGACAACGACATGGCCTACGCGGCCTTTGGTTACCCCGGCTCAGCCTGGGAAAAGGGTGGCTACATCACCCGGGGCTTTCAAGATTTGAAATGGCTGCCCAGCCCGTCCAAGGCGGCAAGCCCTGCGCCTTACATGGGCTAAGCGGCAGCACCAAAAAATACTTGAAGACAACACTCAACAGGAATAAATCATGGCTAAATTTGACAATACTGATGACGGCGTCGTCGTCATCATTGGTTCCGGTGCTGGCGGCGGCACATTGGCACACGAGCTTTGCAGCAAAGGCGTGAAATGCGTCGTGCTGGAAGCAGGAGCAATGCAGTCCCAAGCCAGCTACATCAACGATGAATGGAAGTCGTTCAGTCAACTGGCCTGGCTAGACAACCGCACGACATCGGGCAGCTGGCGTGTCGCCAAAGACTTTCCCAACCTGCCAAGCTGGATTTGTAAAACCGTGGGTGGCACGACGACCCACTGGGCAGGTGCATCCCTGCGTTTGCAAGACCATGAATTTCGTGTCAAGACCCACTACGGCGAGCTCAAAGGCGCCAATCTGCTTGACTGGCCGATCACATTGAAAGAGCTGGAGCCGTTTTACGCCAAAGCGGAAGACAAAATGGGCGTGACACGAACCAACGGCATTCCTGGTTTGCCTGGCAACAACAACTTTAAGGTACTGCATGCGGGCGCCACCAAGTTGGGCTACAAAGATGTACACACTGGCAACATGGCGATCAATAGCCAACCGCGTGATGGGCGCGGGCGCTGCATGCAGCTCGGATTTTGTTTTCAAGGATGCAAATCAGGCGCCAAGTGGTCCACGTTATATGTTGAAATTCCGAAGGCGATGGCAACTGGCAATCTGGACTTGCGGCCCGAGTCTCACGTCTCCCGCATTGAGCACAATGCCGGCGGCAAGGTCACTGGCGTGGTGTACTTCGATAAAGACGGCAAAGAGCAACGTCAAAAAGCGCGCGTTGTTTGTGTGGCGGGCAATTCGATAGAAACACCCCGCCTGCTGTTATTGTCCAGCTCGACTCTATTTCCAAACGGTCTTGCCAACTCATCTGGTCAGGTCGGACGAAACTACATGCGCCACCTCACCGGTACTGTGTATGGAGCTTTTAAGGATCCGGTTCACATGTACCGCGGAACCACAATGGCAGGCATAGTACGTGACGAGGCTGGCCATGACACCAAACGTGGTTTTGTTGGCGGCTACGAGCTGGAGACCTTGTCATTGGGTATTCCATTCATGGCAGCCTTTTTTAATCCAGGAGGCTGGGGCAGCGACTTTAGCTGGTGGATGGACCGCTACACCAACCTCGCGGGCATGTGGATCGTGGGCGAAGACATGCCGCGCGATACCAACCGCGTGACGCTGAACCAAGACCTCAAAGACAAATGGGGCAGCGCTATTCCCAATGTGCACTACGACGATCACGACAACGACCTGGCCATGCGCAAACATGCTTTTCAGCAGGGCGAACGGATTTATCAAGCTGCCGGAGCCATCAAAACCTTTCAAACACCCCCCTATCCTTCCACCCATAATTTGGGCACCTGCCGCATGAGTGCCAACGCACGTGACGGCGTCTGCAATAAGTGGGGTCAGACCCATGATGTCAGCAACTTATTCATATCTGACGGTAGCCAGTTCACCAGCGGTGGCGCTGAAAACCCAACGCTCACCATTGTTTCGCTGGCGATACGCCAAGCCGAGTACATTTCAAAACAGATGACAGAAAAAGCCATTTAATGCATCAAACAAAACTGCACCGGAGATAACAATGTGTTCTGTTTACGTCAACGCGGACCCGATCCAGTACGAGGCCCGGACCCGGTCGATTCGCATCAACAATGTGTTAACGACCATCCGGCTTGAAAATTTGTTTTGGGATGTGTTGGCTGAAATTGCCAACCGCGAGGCCAAAAATACAAATCAAATGATCGCTGCGTTGTACGAAGAGCTCCACGACCGCCGGCAAGACATTCCTAATTTCACGTCATTTTTGCGCGTTTGTTGTATTCGCTATCTGTCGTTGCCTCGGCTGGACAAGGCAGCCATTGAGTCAGCTTCGTACAGAACCCTGCACGCAACCCCTGCTTCACCCCTTCGGCATTAAATCCGACTTAGATCTTTCTACCATGACCTTCAACACTGAGCTGTACCCAGGCGTCAGCAAAGATGCGCCTAGCCAAACCACCGGCTACGTACTAAACCACAGCATGCTTCGGGTGAAGGCACCAGAGGCGTCGCTGGCTTTTTACACCGGGGTATTGGGCATGCGCCTGCTACGCAAAATTGATTTTGCCGAGATGAAGTTTTCATTGTATTTTTTGCAAACTGGACTGCCGTCTGGCAGTGCACCAGAACATGTTGGTGAGCGCACTGCGTGGACATTTGCGCAGCGCGGCGTTTTAGAACTCACGCACAACTGGGGCACCGAGGCAGACGCAAGCTTTGCGTACCATAACGGCAATGCACAACCGCAGGGTTTCGGGCATATTTGTATTTCTGTACCCGACCTGATCGCTGCTGTCGCATGGTTTGATGCCAATCAAGTTGAATTTGTAAAACGCCCTGACCAGGGCAAGATGAAGGATGTGGCCTTCATTAAAGATCCAGACGGTTACTGGATTGAAATTGTTGAACCGGCCAAGTTGAAAAATTTAGGTACGTAATGGTCATGAACTTTGTAGCGAACCCCGATATTACTGTGGATCGATCAGTACGCCATTTCATTTTCAAGGCGGCATCGCTGGCTTTCGCGGTTTTTTTTGCAACCAGTGGTCAAGCCAATGAGACTCTGGCACGCAAAAGCGATTGCCTAGGCTGCCATGCTGTCGCTGCCAAATTGGTGGGCCCTTCCTTCAGGGACGTTGCCGCAAAGTACGCAGGGCAGCCAGACGCCGTGGAACAGGTCAGCACCAGCATTCGCTCTGGCGGTGTAGGCAAGTGGGGAGAAATTCCGATGCCACCGCACGCCAAGCTAAGCCCGGCCGATGTCAAAAAACTAGCAGTCTGGGTGTTAAACAGCAAGTAGTAGGTTCTGGAAGTCATGACTTTTCGCCCGCAAGGTTTATCATCTTGCAGATGTTATGACCCAGTCTTTGCAATGGAACACAGACGGCGAGCGCTGGCCGCACCGTGACCACAGCCGCTTTGTAAATGCAGCCGGGCTACGCTGGCACGTACAACTATTCGACACTAACGTCAATTTGCCGGTGGTGCTACTTTTGCACGGCACAGGCGCATCTACCCACTCGTGGCGTGAACTGATTTGCTTGCTAGTGCCGCATTTCAGGGTGCTTGCACTCGATCTCCCCGGTCATGCGTTTACCGACATGCCAGCCGGCGGTGGAAACTCGCAACTGATGTCACTGCCTGGAATGGCCAAAGCGATTGGCGAGCTACTTGATAGCCTTCATGTTGACCCAGCACTGATCATCGGCCACTCCGCCGGCGCGGCGATTGCCGTTCGCATGTCGCTGGATGGCGTGGCTGCTCCCCGTCACATTGTCAGCATCAATGGTGCCTTGCAGCCGCTGGGCGGGCTGGCCGGACAGGTGTTTTCTCCGGTGGCCAGGCTGATGTCGGCGCTGCCCTTTGTGCCAACGCTGTTTTCACGGCAGGCCGCTCAGCCTAGCGTGCTGCAAAAATTGATTGCCAGCACCGGCTCCACGCTGGACGCCGAAGGCACGGCCCTTTACGGCCAGTTGGTCAGCAACCCTGGCCACGCAGCAGGCGCACTTGCCATGATGGCCAACTGGGACTTGCCCCAACTGGCGATGGACTTGCCCCGCCTGGCAACACCGCTCAGCCTGATGGTGGGCAGCCAGGACCACACCGTGCCGCCGCGCCAAGCCGTCCGGCTGGTCGCCCAGTGGCCGGCGTCATCCGCCAGAGCGGCGCCGCAGCTGGTTACCTTGCCCGGCCTGGGCCATTTGGCCCATGAAGAGCAGCCCCCGCTGGTTGCCCAACACGTGCTGGCGTTTTTCAATGGGCCTGCGGCATGTTGATACGCTACTATTTTAGTAGCTGCTTGCGCCCGTATTCATTGGTCTGGAGGCTGATTTGATGCGTTTTTCAATCATTATTGCGGCTTTTTTGACCCTGCCCGCCCAGGCCCAGGCCCAGGCTCAGCCAGCCCCGCTTGCGCCGCCTGCAGCCCCCGGCTTGATCAGCTGGACATGCAACGCCTTTTACCTGCCCGCCCGCAGCATCTGGCAGCGCAGCGTGGGCGTCGAGTTTGATGGCAACGGCGTGCGCGCTGTGCAAATTGACGGGGTGCCGGTCTACACCTTCAGCATTGAAGGCACCACGCTGTTGACCGCTGTCGACGCCGAGCGTATCCAGTTTGACACTGCCGCCCAGACATGGACGAGTGACCTGCGCGGAATCGTTAGCTCTCAGGGGCGGTGCGAAAGGTAAGTCCTCATGCATCGGCGCGGCTGCTTCCATACCAGCCTGCGCAAAGCCGCTTGAAAGCGCAAGAAGTAACACCCGGTAATCGGGTCATCCAGTGCTGTGTTGACAGCGTATAGGTGTACTGGCGTGATTTAGGATCAACGGGCCTGTGACACGGTTTGACCTGTAAAACCTCCCAACACAGCCCCTACACAATTGCACACTGGATGAAAGTTAATGGCCAAGTATTACGAAGAAGGGTTTGACCCGGACGACCTGAGCATCACCGTGTCTGAATTGCTGGTTGCCACCGCCGACGCCAGCGACGAACTACTCGACATCTCCGTCAGCTAGGTTTTGGCCCTGCTGCGCGACCGGCTGAAGATGGATGTGGTGTTTGTGTCTGAATTTGTCAACGGCCAGCAGGTTTTCCGCTACGTCGACGCACCAACCGGCCAGCCCATCATGGCCCCCGGCGACGCCAGCCCGCTCGAGCAAACCTGGTGCCAGCGCGTCGTTGACGGCCGCATCCCCCAGTTGATACCCAATGTGCAGGCCTTTGCGGGCAAAGCCGAGCTGCCTGCAACGCCGTTTGACATCGGCACTTACA
This sequence comes from Polaromonas sp., assembly GCA_025363315.1. Lineage (GTDB taxonomy): Bacteria > Pseudomonadota > Gammaproteobacteria > Burkholderiales > Burkholderiaceae_C > Polaromonas. The sequence continues at coordinate 34,714 of JANYED010000036.1, read as the reverse complement.
TCAGCACGCCGGTGCGGTTGGGCGACGGCCACGTGTATGGCACCCTGTGCTGCCTGAGTTTTAGCCCGCACGAAAGCGTGCAAGAGCGAGACTTGAAGAACCTGAAGTCGATTGCCATGCTAGTGGCGCAGAAAGTGGACAGGTCCAACGCCGCGGCCAAAGCCAAAAACAAGGGAAAAGCCGAGCCGGTGGCTTTTACGCTGATGCCGAAATAGCGTGCTGAAATTGCCTCGCATTCAGCGCTAATCAGCTCTTTTTTAGCTCTAATCACGATATAAATATGGCTACAACCCAATGAATACGGGCGCAAGCAGCTCTTAAATATATAGCTAATCAACAGCGCGTCAAGGTTGAACTGCCTTCATCACCAGCGTCATCACTAGCGTCGTAACCAGCGTCATAACCAGCGCCATCACCAGCTTCAATTGGCCGCCGCCAGCGTCGATGCGCGCGCTTTTGAGGAGTAAAAATCGGGTTTGATAAATTTATTTCAAATTTGATAATGAAAGATTTGACCCCGATTCCTTTGCGTTTCTTTTGGGTTTCTTTTGACCCCGTTTATTTTCAGTTCAGATCTGACGACGTTTTTGCAAAGTACCTGACACCGTCCAAGCCTTCAAAGTCAGCATCCTGCGTCCACAACAACGCATTTGCCTGCTGCGCAGTCGCATAAATAATGCTGTCGGCCAATGGCAATTTGTGGCATGTGCCCAACGTGGCGGCCTGCAGGGCGAGGCCAGCATCAAGTGCCACCACGCGCCCTTGCTGCATCGCCGCTACGTATTGCAGTGCAACGCCTTCGCCGCGCTGAAGCGCTACTTTTTTAAACACTTCCAGCAACGCGGTGGACGGCACGATGAGTGAGTCGGGCGATTCAATGGCGCTGGCAAAATGCTGGGCGTTTGGCTCATCGGCAAAGTAGGCCAGCCAGGCAGACGAATCAACGAGGTTTACAGCCTGTCCGCGTCGCGCGTGATGGTCGTGTCCATGCCGCGCAATGACCCGCGCAAGGCGCTGGCGGGCTGCACGGGGATGAATTCGACCCGGTTGTCAAACTGCATCACCTGCATTTTGACGCCGGGTACGAGCCTGAGCGCCTCACGCACGGCCAAGGGGATAACGACCTGAAATTTGGGTGAGACGGTAACGGTTTGCATGAATAACTCGTCAAATGATCGATGCAACGATCGTGCAACGAAAATCTAACGATGGCATAAAGTGGGGAGCAATCAGGTTCAAACTCTGACAAAGTCACTTCTATAGCGTAAAAACCCCTCTAGCCCAATAAATTCGGGCGCGAGCAGCTCCTAAAAAATAGCTGTCCTGCAGCGCGTCAAGGCTGGACGGCGTCAATCACCAGCGTTAATTTACCGCCGCCTGCCTTGACGGGTGGGCTTTGGCCTACCAAGTCACCAGCTTGTGGCAGGGCGTTGCCTGACCTGGACACCCTGGCGCCAACAACGACGAAGTCAAATTTGGACAGTTTGAGCTCGTCTGCCATGGCGGTGCTGTCGTCCAGTGTGAAGGTGATGGGCAGCTCGCTGGCTTTGCGCTTCAAAATGGCCAGCGGCATGCGCGGGCTGTTCGGTGCTGGGGCGGCTCGGGCAAAGATGAAGACGGTGTCGTCTGGCGCTAACTTGCCTGCCAATGTGGGCGACAAGCTCACCACACCTTTAATGTTGGCTGGGCCTGCAGCGGGTGTGGGTGCTGACTTGGCAGTGGTTTGCAGTGCACTTGGTGACTCTGAAGCCGCTGGACCTGAAGTTGTTGGCCCGGCAGCTACCGGCACGGTGGATGCGCCTGATGCCGCGCGCGCTTCTTGCACGCTGCTGGCCAGGCCTTTGGCAAAGTCGCTGCCGGGCGGGGCCAGGCCTTGGGCTTTGGTCCACAGCTGCACGGCTTTGGCAAAGTCTTTTTTCTCAAACGCGGCACTGCCTGCCAGTGCCAGAGCTTTGAGGTTGTTTGGGTCCAGCACCAGCGCGCGCTCGAATAGTTGGGTGGGCTCACCCGCCATGCTCTGGCCCTGCAGCATGGCCAGCACGTCGGCGTGGTCGGCCATGATTTGCGCGTTGCCGGGGTTCAACTCGGCCGCGCGCCTGTAGGCCTTGTTGGCTTCAGGAAATTTTTGCATCGCCGCGTACGACCTGGCCAGCATTTCCCAGGCCTTGGGGTCAGCCGGCTGGTTGGCGGGCACGGCCTCCAGCCGGGCGGCAAATGCGCTGACCATCGCTTCAATTTGCTCGGGGCTGGGGTCGGTGTTGGCCTTGGCCTGCAAGTTGGCAGGGTCCAGCGCCTGTATATTGCCTAAAAAACCGTAAATGCCCAAGGCGACCAAAGGAATGGTCAGGCCCAGCGCCCAGGCAGTGCGTTTTGACGCGGCGGGGGCAGCCAGCGTTTCTGGCGTGCTTTCTTCTTCAAGTGCGCGGCGTTCGATGTCACTTTTGGCCAATGCAAGCTGGTCGGCGTTGATGCTGCCAGCGGCAAAGTCCGCGTCAAGCTGGGCGAGTTGGCTGCGCAGCACGGACAGGTTGGCTTGGGCGGCGTCGTCAGTGGTTTTGGGGGCGCTGTTTTTCGGCTTGAGCAGGGCGGGCAACACAAGCGCGAGTGCCAGCATCAAAAGTACAGCTGTACTTATCCAGAAAGCGATCATTTTTAGTTTTGAGGAGGGTTGGCCAGCAGCTGCCGGGCTTTGGCAATGTCTTCGTCGCTTAAAGCGGCAGGCTGGGCGCTGCGTCTGCGGCGCCTGACGTTCAGCGCCAGCGTCAGCACGGCAATGGCCAGCAGCGTAAAGGGCCCGAGCCACAGCAGCGCGGTGGTGGTTTTAAGCGGCGGGCGGTACAGCACAAAGTCGCCGTAGCGCTGAACCATAAAGTCCAGAATCTGCTTTTGCGACTGGCCTTCGGTCAGCTTGATGCGGATCTGGTTTTTCAAATCAATCGCCAGGTCAGCCTGCGACGCGGCAATCGTTTCGTTCTGGCAAACGAGGCAGCGCAACTCTTCGGCAATCACCATCATGCGGGCTTCAAGCGCCGGGTTGGCCGACAGGTTGGGGGCAACTTTGGCTTGGGATATCAGGCTCAGACAAAGCGCCAGCGCAGTAACAACAAGGGTGACAAGGGTTTTCATGCGTTAGCTTGCCGACAGCTTTTTAACCAGCGGCAAAATCGTATCGCGCAGCGCCTCTGGCGTGACCGGGCCAATCTGCTTGTAGCGAATCACCCCCTGCTTGTCGACCACAAAGGTTTCAGGCACGCCATACACGCCCAGGTCAATGCCCACCAGCCCGTCTGCATCGACCAGCGACTGAACGTAGGGGTTGCCAAAGTTGGCCAGCCAGGCAGTGGCCGCGGGGGACTTGTCTTTGTAGTTCAAGCCGTAAATCGGCACCTGATTGGTTTTTGACAATTCAACCAGCACCGGGTGCTCAATGCGGCAAGCCACACACCACGATGCCCACACATTGAGCAGCCAGACTTTGCCGGTCAGGTCTTGCGCGGCGATGGTTTTGCCCGGCTGGTTGAGGACTTCGAGCTTGAATGTGGGCAGGGGTTTGTTGATGAGCGGCGAGGGTACTTCACGCGGGTTGAGTGTCAGGCCGATGGCTAAAAACCCAACCAGCACAACAAAAATACCCAGCGGTAAAAACCGCTTGACCGTGGCGCTGTTCATCAAGATTGGGCTTTGGCTGCGAGCGGCGAAGCACCCACCACAGGAGAAGCTACCGGCTGTACGGGTGCTGCCTTTTTAGCGGCCACCTTTACCGCCCGATAGCGCCGGTCCAGCACGGCCAGCAAGCCGCCAAGGGCCATCAGCACGCAGCCAAACCAGATCCAGTTGACAAACGGCTTGTGGTGCAGGCGCACGCTCCAGGCGGTGCCGCTGACCGGCTCGCCCAGGGCAACGTACAAATCGCGTGTCATGCCGCGGTCAATCGCGACCTCAGTCATGGGCATGCTGCGCACGGTGTAAATGCGGCGCTCGGGGCGCAGGGTGGCAATCGTTTTGTCGCCATCAGTGACGGTCAATGTTGCACGTGCTGATGTGTAGTTGGGCCCTTTGGCCTGCACCACGTCGTCAAGCCTGAATGTGTAGCCGCCGACCTGGGCTGTTTCGCCCGGCTCCATGCGCACATCGTTTTCGCTTTGAAAGCTGCTCACCACTGTGACGCCGACGATGAACACCGCAATGCCAAAGTGCGCCAGCAGCATGCCGTAGTAACTGCCGGGCTGCGCGGCAAAACGAGCAAGCCAGCTGGGTGAGCGGTGCTCGCGCACCTTGCTGATCAGGTTGACCACCGCCGTGCTGGCTACCCATGCTGCCAGCAGCAAGCCCAAGCCTGTCATGGGTGTCCAGCTGCCCAGCAACATGGGCGCAATGATGGCGCTCACGACGCTGACACCAATCGCCCAGCGCAGCCGCTTGGCCAAATCAATGACCTCAGCTTGACGCCAGCGTGTCATCGGCCCGACGCCCATCAAGAACAAAGCGGGTGCGATCAGCGGTACAAACACCGCCACAAAATACGGTGGGCCAACCGACAGCTTGCCCATGCCCAGAGCATCAATCACCAGCGGGTAAATCGTACCTAGCAGCACGGCTGCGGCTGCAACGACGAGCAGCACGTTGTTGGCAAGCAGCATCGATTCACGCGAGACCGGCTCAAAGCTGCCGCCAAGTCCAACGCGTGGCGCGCGCCAGGCAAAAAGCGCCAGCGAACCACCAATCACGAATGCCAGAAAGCCCAGAATGAAAATACCGCGCGCCGGGTCAGTGGCAAACGCATGCACTGATGAGAGCACACCCGAGCGAACAATAAACGTCCCCAGGAGCGAGAGTGAAAACGTGATGATGGCCAGCAGCGCTGTCCACATCTTGAAGCCGCCGCGCTTTTCAGTCACCGCCAGTGAATGGATCAGCGCGGTGCCAACCAGCCAGGGCATGAACGATGCGTTTTCAACCGGGTCCCAAAACCACCAGCCGCCCCAGCCCAGCTCGTAGTACGCCCAAAAGCTGCCCAGCGCAATGCCCAAGGTTAAAAAGCACCATGCTACTGTGGTCCACGGGCGTGACCAGCGCGCCCAGGCAGCGTCAAGTCGGCCCGACAGCAGCGCGGCAATAGCAAATGCAAAAGCCACCACAAAGCCGACGTAACCCATGTACAGCATGGGGGGGTGAATCACCATGCCGGGGTCTTGCAGCAGCGGGTTCAAATCCTGGCCATCAGCCGCTGCGGGTAGCAGACGCGCGAATGGGTTAGACGTGAGCAGGGTGAACAAAAGAAAGCCGCAGCTGATGAGGCCCATCACGCCAAGCACTCTGGCTACCATGCGGTCATCAAGCTGCTTTGAAAAAATCGACACGGCCAGCGTCCAGCCCGCCAAAATCAGTGACCACAGCAAAATCGAGCCCTCGTGGTTGCCCCACACCGCTGTAAATTTGTAGACCAAAGGCAGCATGCTGTTGGAATGCTGCGCCGCCAGCTGCACGGAAAAGTCATTGGTGACAAACGCATAGGTCAGGCAGCCGTAGGCCATCGCCACAAACACAAACTGACCGCGCGCTGAAGGCCGGGCCAGCGCCATCCACGCGGCATTGCCTTTGTGCGCGCCAATCAGCGGCAACACGCTTTGCGACAGCGCCATCATGAATGCCAAAATAAGGGCGAAGTGGCCGAGTTCACTGATCATGAGACATGCCTCAAGGGTTCATTTTTAAAGTGGCGCTGGTTTGCTGGGGCTTGCCTGCTGCGGCGTTTTTCAAAGCCGTGGCGGCCTCGGGTGGCATGTAGTTTTCGTCATGCTTGGCCAGTACCTGGTCAGCACTGAAGACGCCGTCAGCACCCAGCTTGCCCTGGGCGACCACGCCTTTGCCTTCTTTGAACAAGTCAGGCAACAGGCCGGTGTAGGTCACCGGTATGGTTTTGGCCAGATCAGTGACAATGAATCGCGTTGTCAGGCCTTTGGTTTCACGCTGAATGCTGCCTTGCTCCACCAGCCCGCCAATGCGAAAACTGCGGCCCGTAGGCGCCTCCTTGGCCGCAACTTGGGTAGGGGTAAAGAAGAACACCAAATTGCTGTTGAAGGCGTTCAGCACCAGTGCGGTGGCCACGCCCAAAGCCGCCAGCCCGCAGGCAATGGCAATCAGTCGTTTGCTTCTTGGTTTCATGACCCGGATTGTCCCTTGTCCAGCGTGCCTTGCTCTTGCACCTCGGCCAAAAGCGCACTGCGTTTGAGGTTAAGCGTTATCGGCTCCGCTACGCATACCAGCAGGCACACGCCCATCGAGCCCCAAACAAACAAGCCGTAGCCGCCCATGCTTAGAAAATCGCCAAAGCTATTCCACATCACAGCACCCCCATCTCTGCACGTGCCCAGGCGGTGTGGCGTTCACGCTCCAAAATGATCACCCGCACCCGCTTGAGCACCACTGCGATGCAATAGGCCCAAAACGCGAACGTCATGACCAGCATGGCAATCAGCATCGGCGTGGCCATGCTGGTGCCCTTGAAGCTGACCGATGCGCCCTGGTGCAGGGTGTTCCACCATTTCACCGAGAAGTAAATGATCGGCACGTTGACCGCGCCAACGAGCGCCAGCAGCCCGGCCGCACGATCCGCCCGGCGCGGATCGTCAATCGACGCATGCAGCGACATGAAGCCGATGTACAAAAACAGCAGCACCAGTTCAGACGTCAGGCGCGCGTCCCACACCCACCAGGCGCCCCAAGTCGGTTTGCCCCACAGCGCGCCCGTCCACAAGGCCAAAAAAGTCATGAGTGCGCCGGTAGGAGCCAACGCGCAGGCCATCATGGACGAAAGGCGTGAATTGAATACCAGGCCCGCGCCAGCCCAGCCAGCCATGGCCAGGTAGATCACCATCGACATCCAGGCGGTGGGGACGTGGACAAATATGATTCGGTACGCTTGGCCCTGTACGGCATCGGTGGGTGCAACCCACAGCCCCAAATAAAGGCCGTAAGCTGCCAGCAAAATGCCAGCCGCCGCAAACCACGGCGCCAGCTGCCCCGCCAGCGGGTAAAAACGCTGGGGCGCGGCGAACTGGAACCAGTTGATTCGCGTGATGGGCTTGCTTGTTCGCACGTGTCTGTTGTCCTGAATCTGTTGCATGATTTTATTCAAAGCGCCGGCCGAGTGAATAACCCGTTAAATCCGTCATTCCATGGAAATTCTCAGCGCCGCTGCTGCCACCCAAGGGGCGGCCACCAGACTCACGATCAGCAGCGCTCCAAGCAATGAGAAGTGCCCCGCTACGCCCAGCCCGGCGTTGTGCGCCTCAACCGCGCCCGCGCCAAAAATCAACACCGGTATCGTCAAAGGCAGCACCAGCAGTGAGAGCAACACGCTGGAGCCACGCAAGCCAACCGTCAGCGCTGCTCCTACAGAACCGATCAGACTCAAAATCGGCGTTCCCAGCAAAAGTGACAGCACCAGGACCCCGCTAGCCGACGCAGACATGTCAAACTGCAGAGCCAGCACAGGCGACAACAGCACCAGCGGCAACCCGGAGCCAACCCAATGCGCGAGCGTTTTGCCCAGCACCAACAGCGCCAGAGATTGGGTGGACAACAGCATTTGCTCTAAAGTTCCGTCAGCGTGGTCATCGGCAAATAGGCGCGGCAGCGACAACATTGACGCCAGCATGGCCGCCACCCACAGCACGCCGGGCGCCATGGTGCGCAGCAATTGCGCTTCGGGCCCCACGCCGAGCGGGAACAGACTGACCACCATGACAAAAAATATCAGCGTTGAAAACGTGTCACTGCGCCGGCGCAGCGCTACCCGCAGGTCGCGCCGCAGAACGACCATGAAGCCACTCGGTGATTTTGCCGTCGTGCTGCTCATAACGCCAGGTCCTGCTGGTTCGGCGTGTTGATCGGCACGTCCTGATGGCTGGTTAGTACCACCATTCCGTCGCTCTGCAAATGGGTTTCGATCAATCCAGTCAGCCAGGTACTTGCAGCGGTGTCGAGCGCATTGAAAGGCTCGTCCAGAATCCACAGCGGAGCGGTTTGGCTTAACGCGAGCCGCGCCAGCGCGCTGCGTCTGCGCTGGCCCTGCGACAGGCGGCGTGCGGGTGTGCGCTCGTGCCCGCGCAGGCCAGCATCCAAAAGCGCAGCCATGGCAGCCGCTTTGGCGGGTGTATGGCCTCCAAGCGCGCAGGCATCCAGCAGGTTTTCAAGTGGTGAGAGTTCGTCTTTGAGTGCGGCAGCATGGCCCAGGTACAACAAGTCCCGGCCCAATTTTTCGCGTTGAGCAGCCAAGGGTTTTCCACACCACAGCACTTGGCCGCTTCCCGGCAGCAGCAAGCCGCACAGCATCCGCAGCAAACTGGTCTTGCCCGCACCATTGGCGCCGCGCACACGCAGCAGTTGGCCAGGCTGGATGTCAAAGGACAGGCCGCTAAAGAGCTGCCGGTTGCCTCTGGTGCAAGCCACGTCGCTCACGCCCAGGCCGCGGCTCATGGCTTGGCCTGCAAACACCTGACGTCACTCGATAAACCCAAAACGTAGCTCCCCAAAAGACCTGATTGTCGCGTGATCTAGCCACCGATGACCTGCGTGTAAAAGCGGGTTGACGGTTTCTTTTAATGTGTCTATATTAGTTGACACTTGATTGTGACAATTAATCTTGACAATTAATATTTACGCCACCCAGTACAGGAGTCCCGCATGAAAGCCATCACACATATTGAACAATCTCTGGCGGCAGCATTGGCTTTTGGGGAGGCACCGGGCTGCCCACCCAAGCTGGCCAGTGCCGTACGGCACGCCGTGTTTCCGGGCGGTGCGCGCATCCGGCCCCAGCTGTGCCTGGCGGTGGCCCACGCTTGTGGCAACGACGACCCTTTGCTGGCTGACGCCGCCGCCGTGGCGATTGAATTGCTGCACTGTGCGTCATTGGTGCATGACGATTTGCCCTGTTTTGACGATGCTCCCACCCGGCGCGGCCGTGCCTCGGTGCATTGGGCCTACGGTGAACCCCTGGCGGTGCTGGCGGGTGACGCGCTGATCGTTTTGGCGTTCCAGACCTTGGGCCTGGCAGGCGGCCAGTCACCGCTGCGTATGGCCGAGGTGCTGGGCGTGGTGGCAAAAGGCGTTGGCATGCCGTTTGGCATTGTGGCGGGCCAGGCTTGGGAAAGCGAATCCCGGGTGTCTTTGACAGACTATCAGCGCGCCAAAACCGGCGCTTTGTTTGTTGCGGCGACAGCAGGTGGCGCGCTGGCTGCGGGCGCAGACCCCAAGCCATGGGTGGCACTGGGCGAGTGGCTGGGTGAGGCCTATCAGGTGGCCGACGATATCCGTGATGTCATGGCGGCCCCGTCGCTGATTGGCAAACCGGTTGGCCAGGACGTTGCTTTGGGCAGGCCCAGCGCAGCGATTGATTTGGGTCTGGGCGGGGCGATTGCTTATTTTGAAAAGCTCGTTCAGTCGGCGATTGACTCGGTGCCCGAATGCGCCAGCCGCGAGGCCATGCGCCAGCTGGTGCGCCAGGAATCTGAGCGCCTGGTGCCCGGAGAAGCCTGCGAAAAATTCAGGAATGTAGATAATAAAGCGGCTGCAGCCCAATCAAATCGGGCGCAAGCAGCTACTAAAAGCGTAGCAGTTTAATGCCTCAATTCGAGCGTCAGCTTGACCTGGCCCAGCCGGTCGGGGGCGTCGGGGAGGCGGGCAACAGGCCCGCTTGGCGTGATAAATTTGACGCGTGGATGGACAGTAAGCTGACCGACCCCGGCTTTTCGCGTTGGGCCGCAGGCAATATTTTCACCCGCTGGATCACCCGCCGTAGGGCCCGGCAGGTATTTGATGTGATGGCGGGTTTCGTCTATTCGCAGGTCCTGTTGGCCTGCGTGCGTTTGCGTATCCTGGAGCTGGTCAAGGAGTCGCCCCGCACACTGGACGAGCTGGCGCAAATCTGCCAGGTGCCAGCTGCTGGATTGCAGCGCTTGGTCAATTCTGCTGTCGCGCTGCGTTTACTGGCGGTGCGTGGGCAGTCTCGCTATGGCCTGGGGGCGCTCGGTGCCCCGGTTGCGGGCCATCCCGGCATACGCGCCATGATTGAGCACCATGCCGTGCTGTACCACGACATGCAAGACCCAGTGGCGCTGCTGCGCGATCAGGTGAGCGACGGACAAATGGTGGCTTACTGGCCGTATGTTGAGACGCAAGGCGCTGGCAGCGCACTGCAAACCGCGCCGCGGGCCTGGGAAGAAGAAAAAGTCTCTCGTTATTCGCAGCTCATGTCAGCATCCCAGCCGTTTGTGGTGGACGAAGTGCTGGCAAGCTATTCGTTCGCCAGGCATGCCTGCGTGCTCGACGTGGGCGGCGGGCAGGGCACATTTGTAAGTCGCCTGGCCGGTCATGCCAAGCATCTCACGCTCAAGTTGTTTGACCTGCCCCAAGTGGCCGCGTTGGCGCAAGACAACTTCAAGAAAAAAGACTTGTCTGACCGCATCGAAGCTTTTGGCGGTGATTTTTTAAAAGACGCGCTGCCTGGTGGTGCCGACCTGGTCACGCTGGTGCGTGTGGCGCATGACCACCCCGATGCGCACGTCAACATTATCTTGCGCGCCATTTTCAAAGCTTTGCCTGCAGGCGGTACGTTGCTGCTGACCGAGCCGATGGCGCAGGCCAGTCACGAAGCCCCATTGGGCGACGCTTACTTTCACTTTTATCTTTTGGCGATGGGCTCAGGCCGGCTGCGCACAGTCAAAGAGCTGAGTGACATGATGTTGAGCGCTGGTTTTGTCAGTGTTGAAGTGCTGGCCAACGCCGTGCCACTGCAAACGCGCATTCTTGTCGCTAAGAAACTTTAAGTGTTTACCCTGAAATCACACAAATAAGTCGAATAACCGTCAATATTAGTTGACACTTTAATTTGTAAACGTAAACTGACACCATGCAAGCCGAAGCGATCGTCTTTAAAAATCCAAAGCACCTACAGCTGCAGAGTCTGGATTTGCGTGCGCCAGGAGCTGGCGAGATTGAAGTGGACATTGAATTCAGCGGTATCAGCACCGGAACCGAGCGTTTGTTATGGGACGGCACCATGCCAGTATTCCCGGGCATGGGCTATCCGCTGGTGCCTGGTTACGAGTCTGTGGGCCGCATCGTTCGTGCCGGCGGCAACACCAGCATGAAGGTTGGCAGCCGCGTCTTTGTGCCGGGTGCCCAGTGTTTTGAAGGCGTTCGCAACCTGTTTGGCGGTTCTGCTTCACGTCTGGTGGTCCAGGAAGACCGTGTTGCCCAGGTCGAGGACCACCTCGGTGCCAAGGCGGTGTTGTTGGCCCTTGCTGCCACAGCTCAGCATGCATTGGCCCACCAAACGCCGCCGGACCTGATCATCGGCCACGGCGTCATGGGGAGATTGTTGGCGCGGCTGACAGTTGCTGCAGGTCATGCGGCGCCAACGGTTTGGGAATTGAACCCAGCTCGCCAGTCGGGCGCAGAAGGCTACAGCGTTTGCAGCCCCGACGACGACACGCGGCGCGATTACCGCGCTATTTACGACGTCAGCGGTGACTCCGGCATTTTGGACAAAGCTATTGCGCGCCAGGCGCCCGGTGGCGAAGTGGTGCTGGCAGGTTTTTACAAACAGTCGCTGAGTTTTGCCTTTGCTCCCGCCTTTATGCGCGAAACGCGAATCCGGATCGCTGCGCAATGGAACCCCGAAGACCTGGTTGTCACTGTCGCACTTGCCCATAGCGGCAAGCTGTCCCTCGATGGCCTGATTACCCATGTTGAGGTCCCTGCCAAGGCCGAAGCAGCTTATCGCACGGCGTTTGGCGACGCAGATTGCTTAAAGATGATTCTGGACTGGAAACACAACGCATGAACCCGACAACCATCATGGTTAGAGACCTTCGCGCCGAAGCGGCAATGGAGCCCAATCCGGTCAATACGACGATGAAAACAGGCGAAGCCAATAAAGAAACGCAGATCATTGCGATTTACGGCAAAGGCGGTATTGGCAAAAGCTTCACGCTGGCCAACCTGAGCTACATGATGGCGCAGCAGGGCAAAAAAGTGCTGCTGATTGGCTGTGACCCAAAAAGCGATACCACCAGCCTGCTGTTTGGTGGCCGCGCTTGCCCCACGATCATTGAAACCTCGTCAAAGAAAAAACTTGCCGGCGAAGCTGTCGCGATTGGCGATGTGTGCTTCAAGCGTGACGGGGTGTACGCCATGGAGCTCGGCGGCCCTGAAGTTGGCCGGGGCTGCGGTGGGCGCGGCATCATTCACGGTTTTGAATTGCTTGAAAAGCTGGGCTTCCATGACTGGGGTTTTGACTACGTGCTGCTCGACTTCTTGGGCGACGTGGTGTGCGGCGGTTTCGGCCTGCCGATTGCACGCGACATGTGCCAAAAAGTCATCGTTGTGGCCAGCAATGATTTGCAGTCGCTGTACGTTGCAAATAACGTGTGTTCAGCCGTCGAATACTTTCGCAAGCTCGGCGGCAACGTTGGCGTTGCGGGCATGGTCATCAACCGCGATGACGGTACGGGCGAGGCATCAGCTTTTGCAGAGAAAGTCGGCATCCCGGTGCTGTCAATCATTCCTGCCAACGACGACATTCGCCGCAAAAGCGCCAGCTACGAAATCATTGGCCGGCCTGATTCAGTGTGGGGCCCGATGTTCGCGCAGCTCGCAGAAAACGTCGGCACCTCACAACCTATTCGCCCAAAACCGATGACGCAAGACCAGTTGCTGGGCTTGTTCTCGGCAGATGTGGTGGGCCGCAATGTGGTGCTAGAGCCTGCGACGCAATTTGACATGTGCGGCAAAAAAGAAACTGCCAAAGAAACGCTCGAAGTCGTCTATGACGAGGTTTGACGAAGTCTGAGCTGAATAAAAAATCATGAGCACAGTTATCCCGATCATCCCGATGCCGACAGCGCCGATCAGCACGGCGCTGGAAGGCGACGGCATGGGCTGCCACAGCGGCGGCGAGGCGATGTTGGCGGCTGCCAAGTCAGCGGGTAAATCTGAAATCTTGGACCAGTACGCAAAAGATTACCCAAAGAATCCCAAAGCAGGTCCGCACGATCAACCGCAAAGTATGTGCCCCGCGTTTGGCTCATTGCGTGTCGGCTTGCGCATGCGCCGCACGGCCACTATTTTGTCCGGCTCAGCTTGTTGCGTATATGGCTTGACATTCACGTCACATTTTTACGGTGCCAGGCGCAGTGTGGGTTATGTCCCGTTTAACTCCGAGTCGCTGGTCACAGGCAAACTGTTTGAAGACATTCGCGAAGCGGTGTTCCAGCAAGCTGACCCAGCCTTGTACGACGCGATTGTCATCATCAATTTGTGTGTGCCCACCGCCAGTGGCGTGCCGCTGCAAATTTTGCCTAAAGAAATCAACGGCGTGCGCATCATCGGAGTGGACGTGCCGGGTTTTGGTGTGCCGACACACGCAGAAGCCAAAGACGTTTTGGCTGGCGCGATGCTGAAATACGCGCGCACCGAAGCATTGGCTGGCCCGGTACAAGCGCCGCGCAATGGCAAGTCTGAAAAACCAACCATTACCTTGCTCGGTGAAATGTTCCCGGCTGATCCGGTCATTATCGGCATGATGCTGGAGCCTATGGGCCTGGCGGCTGGCCCGAGCGTGCCCACGCGCGAATGGCGCGAGTTGTATGCCGCGCTTGACTGCGCTGCGGTAGCGGCCATTCACCCGTTTTATACCGCCAGCGTGCGCGAGTTTGATGCCGCAGGTCGCAAGGTTGTTGGCTCGGCGCCAGTCGGTTACGACGGCACTGAAGCTTGGTTGCAAGCGATTGGTGAGGCGACCAACATTGCGCAAAGCGATATTGATGCTGCTAAAAACAAATTTCTGCCGGCTATCAAAGCGGTATTGGGTAAAACGCCCATCAAAGGCCGCATCACCCTGAGTGGCTACGAAGGTTCTGAATTGCTCGTCGGCCGCTTGCTGGTTGAAAGCGGCGCTGACCTGCGCTACGTCGGCAGCGCCTGCCCGCGCACCGCCTGGAACGAAGCCGACGTGCAGTGGCTGGAAAGCAAGGGCGTGATGGTGCAGTTCCGCGCTTCGCTGGAGCAAGACCTCGCAGCCGTGCATGAGTTCAAGCCTGACCTGGCCATCGGTACCACGCCAGTGGTGCAAGCCGCGAAAGAGTTGACGATCCCATCGCTGTATTTCACCAACCTGATTTCTGCCCGACCCTTGATGGGACCCGCTGGCGCAGGTTCGTTGGCCACCGTTGTTAACTCGGCTATCGGTAACAAAGGTCGCTTTGAGCAAATGAAGGAATTCTTTGGCTCAACAGGCACAGGGCACTCCACAGGCGTGTGGGAAGCGGCGCAAGGCGTTCCACAAGACCGCCCAGAATTCAAGGCCGAACAACGCAGATTGGCCGTGAAGATGGCCAAGAAACGCAAAGCTGAGGAAATGATCTGATGCTAGTGCTGGACCACGATCGTGCCGGCGGTTATTGGGGCGCGGTGTATGTCTTCACCGCCATCAAAGGCTTGCAAGTCGTCATTGATGGCCCTGTGGGTTGCGAGAATTTGCCTGTGACGTCGGTACTGCACTACACCGATGCCCTGCCGCCTCACGAATTACCGATTGTGGTCACTGGCTTGGCCGAAGAGCAGCTGGGCCGTGAAGGCACAGAGGGTTCGATGCGCCGCGCGCATGCCGCGCTCGACCCAGATTTACCTTCTGTTGTAGTAACCGGTTCGATTGCAGAAATGATTGGCGGTGGTGTAACGCCAGCCGGTACCAACATCCAGCGGTTCTTGCCCCGTACGATTGACGAAGACCAGTGGCAATGTGCCAATCGAGCAATATTCTGGCTGTGGTCAGAGTACGGCCTCAAGCATGTACCGGCACGCAAGCCAGCGTCTGAGCGCGCACAAGGTGAAAAGCCAAGGGTCAACATCATTGGCCCAAGCTACGGCACCTTCAATTGCCCAAGCGATCTGGCTGAAATCCGTCGGCTCGTGCAAGGCATTGGTGCCGAGATCAATATGGTGTTCCCGCTGGGCAGCCATTTGGCCGATGTATCGCGACTGGTAGAAGCCGACGTCAACATTTGCATGTACCGCGAGTTTGGCCGCATGCTGTGCGAGGCGCTGGAGCGGCCCTACCTGCAAGCACCCATTGGCCTGCACAGCACGACCAAATTTTTACGCAAGCTGGGCGAATTGCTGGGCGTTGACCCTGAGCCATTTATTGAACGCGAAAAGCACACCACGATCAAGCCCATCTGGGACCTGTGGCGTTCGGTCACCCAGGACTTTTTTGGCACTGCCAGCTTTGCCGTAGTGGCAAATGAAACCTACACACGCGGCATCCGCCATTTTCTGGAAGATGAAATGGGCTTGCCTTGCAACTTTGCAATCGCACGTTGCCCTGGCGCCAAAACTGACAACGCCGAAGTGCGCCGCCTCACAACCACCAAAACACCACTGGTGATGTACGGCAGCTACAACGAACGCATGTACCTGGCCGAATGTGGCGGTGGCGGGATGATGAAAGCGACTTTCATTCCGGCTTCGTTTCCGCTACCGATTATTCGTCGGCATACCGGCACGCCTTTTATGGGCTACGCAGGTGCTACCTATCTGATTCAAGAGTTTTGCAATGCGCTGTTTGACGCGTTGTTTCATATCCTGCCACTGGGGACTGAGCTCGACAAGATTGACTCAACACCGGGCCGCATTCACGCGGATCAACCGGTTACCTGGAGCGCTGATGCTCACGCGTTATTGGAAGAGTTGATTGAAGCCGAGCCTGTCCTGGTTCGTATTTCGGCGGCCAAGCAAATGCGGGATCGCGCCGAGCGCGACGCGCGCCAATCCGGCAAATCAAGTGTCGAACTTGGCCAGCTTTCAGAATTGTTCGGGCGTTCAAAAGTGGTGGTGACTGCATGATCTGCAACACCATTTCTGCGAATATCTGCACAAGTATTCAGGCTTGCCTGAATGCAAGTTCGCTGCAGCAATCTTGCTGTGGCAATTCGTTCCCTGCTTTCCAGCAGGGTGTTGGCCGGAAGGCTTTTTAAGTGAGGTATTGACGATGAATCCAAGTACAAGTCCTTCTGGACTGTCTGATACAGAGTGCCAGGAATTTCACAAGTATTACATCCAGGGTTACCTGATGTTTGCTGCGGGCGCATTGCTCGCCCATAGCCTGGTGTGGATCTGGCGTCCCTGGTTCTAAGAAACCCTTAGCACCTATTCACGGAGATAAATATGACTTACTTACATGCTCAGCACGCCCACAGCGAAGCGCAAGCTCCTCTCGAAGAGTTTCGCTACCTGTACGTCGTGCTTTTCTGTGTCTTTTTATTGCTTGCAATGACGGGCCAGATGCTTTTTATGGAATGGCGTAACTGGCTGCCAGGAGCAGAAGGAACACGTCCCATGCTGGGAAGCGTGAAGTCAGCTGTCTATACCGTGATTTCTCAACTCAACTAAAGGAAATATTATGTGGCGTATGTGGCGTATGGTCGATCCCCGCAAGGCGATCATCTTCACCGGTTTGATCATTGCTTTTACCAGCACCTCGATCCATCTGGTTCAACTCAGTACCGATCGATACAACCTTAACACGTGGCATCCTGACACTGTCAAGGCTGCTAAAGCTGCAAATAATGCAGCAATGCCTCCGTCTAAATAACGAGAGCATATTTTGCTACCGGTGTGGTGAGCGAAGTCAGGCTTTCGCGGCCTGCTTCGCACACCCTACCCAAGAATTAGTTTTAACAGTTTTTAATCCGAGTCACGCATGAAAGCGTATCGGGCAGAGGAGCCAACATGGCCATGCTGAGTTTTGAAAGAAAGTACCGCGTGCGCGGCGGCACCCTAATTGGGGGCGACTTGTTTGACTTTTGGGTCGGCCCGTTCTACGTTGGCTTTTTTGGGGTGACGACTGCATTTTTTACAGCACTCGGCACCGCGATGATTCTGTGGGGAGCGGCGATGGGCCCGACCTGGAACATGTGGCAAATCAATATTGCGCCACCAGACATTTCAAACGGGCTGCGCATGGCGCCGATGATGGCTGGCGGCTTGTGGCAAGTCATCACGTTTTGCGCTTTGGGCGCATTCGTTTCTTGGGCGCTGCGGCAAGTTGAAATCTGCCGAAAGTTGGGCATGGGATTACACGTACCGGTTGCGTATAGCTTTGCCATCTTTGCATATTTCACCCTGCAGGTCATCCGCCCGGTGCTGATGGGCTCCTGGGGCCATGCTTTTCCATACGGTATTTACAGCCACCTGGACTGGGTCAGCAATACCGGTTACCAATATTTGCACTTTCATTACAACCCGGCCCACATGATTGCCGTCACGTTGTTCTTTGCGACCACACTTTCGCTTTCACTGCACGGCGCCCTGGTGCTGTCAGCCACCAACCCTGGTAACGGCCAAGTCGTTAAAACGCCAGAGCATGAGGACACATTTTTTCGCGACGTGATTGGCTACTCGGTGGGCACGTTGGGTATCCACCGGCTGGGTCTGTTCCTGGCGCTGGCGGCCGTGTGGTTTTCAGCGCTTTGCATTGTTATCAGCGGACCGTTCTGGACACGTGGCTGGCCTGAATGGTGGGGCTGGTGGCTGAACATGCCCATCTGGGGTCATTAAAAGAACACGAGGATCACAAATATGGCTGAATATCAAAATCTTTTTACCACGGTGCAGCCTACAGGGCCTGCATCTCCCGGTGTGCCGCTGCCGCGTGAAGACTCCGAACGCATTGGGCCACCATTTTTCTGGCACCTTGCTGGTCGACTGGGCAATGCGCAAATCGGATCAATCTATCTTGGCTGGCTGGGCCTTGCGTCATTGTTGTTCGGCACGCTGGCGTTCAACATCATTGGCTTTAATATGTTAGCCCAGGTGGATTGGAATCCGCTGCAAATGGTGCGCCAGCTGTTCTGGCTAGCGCTGGATCCGCCGCCGCCAAGTTATGGCCTCAGCATTGCGCCGCTCAACGATGGCGGCTGGTGGAATATCGCTGGCTTTATGCTCACAGTGTCTCTCATCTTGTGGTGGGCCCGCATGTATCGCCGGGCTCGCCAGCTGGGGCTCGGGACACACGTGGCATGGGCCTTCGCTGCCGCGATCTGGCTGTATCTGGTTGTTGGCTTGTTTCGTCCGATCCTCATGGGCAGCTGGGCTGAATCAGTACCCTTTGGCATCTTTCCGCATTTGGACTGGACAGCCGCTTTGTCGCTGCGCTATGGCAACCTGTTCTACAACCCGTTCCATGCACTGTCCATCGTGTTTTTGTATGGCTCGGTATTACTTTTTGCCATGCACGGGGCAACCATTTTGGCGGTGGGCCGTTACGGCGGCGAACGTGAAATTGAGCAGATCATTGACCGCGGCACCGCGTCAGAGCGCGCCGGTCTTTTCTGGCGCTGGACCATGGGTTACAACGCGACCATGGAGTCAATTCACCGCTGGGCTTGGTGGTTTGCCGTGCTTTGCCCGCTGGTCGGTGGTATCGGCATTCTTCTTACCGGTACGGTCGTTGACAACTGGTACTTGTGGTCTGTTAAACACCATGTGGTGCCTGGCTACCCTGCGGTGTACGTTCCGACCATTGATCCAGCCTTGCTTGGAGTAAAACCATGATGACGCGCGCAACAATCAAATTGCTGCTGGCCAGCACTGCCGCCCTACTGATGGCCGGTTGCGAACGGCCACCCATTGCCGTGTCGCAAACAGGCTTTCGCGGCACCGCCATGGAGCAGGTGTACAACCCGCGCACCCTGGCGACTCAGGCGTCGCTCAATACTGCGCCTGCTGTTGCTGAAGCACTCGTCGACGTGCCCGGTACGCCCCGGGCTGGCGCGGTTTATCAAAACGTCAAGGTACTCGGTGATTTGAGCGTCGGTGAATTCGCTCGCACGATGAGCGCGATCACTGAGTGGGTGGCCCCTCAGCAGGGTTGCCTGTATTGCCATGTCGCGGGTAACTTTGCAGATGACAGCGTTTACACCAAAGTAGTGGCGCGCAAGATGCTGCAAATGACGCAAAAAGTAAATTCAGGCTGGAAAACGCACGTGGCGGAAACCGGCGTGACTTGCTATACCTGTCACCGCGGCAACAACATTCCCAAAGAAATCTGGTTCAAGCCAACCGAACAAAAGTCTGCTGCGGGCGGAATGGGCAATGACTTCGGGCAAAACAAGGCCGCTAAAACGGTGGGGTTGTCGTCACTGCCTTATGACCCGTTCACGCCTTACTTCCTGGACAGCAAACCCATTCGCGTGAACGGCAAAGAAGCGTTGGCCATGAGCGGCACAGCTTCCAACCGGAGCTCAATCAAGCAGGCTGAGCACACCTATGGGTTGATGATCCACTGGTCTAACTCGCTGGGGGTGAACTGCACCTATTGCCACAACACACAAGCCTTTGCCGCATGGGGTGCAAACGCCACGCCGCAGCGAGCCACCGCCTGGTACGGGATCCGCATGGCGCGTGAGTTGAACAACGAATACATGGTGCCGCTGACCAATGTGTTTCCGGCTGGCCGCTTGGGCCCCACTGGCGACGTCGCAAAAGCAAATTGCGCTACTTGCCACCAGGGTGCCTACAAACCACTGTATGGCGCAGCCATGGCCAAGCACTATCCAGCGATGTATGCGCCCGTCAAAGCGCCTGATGCGCCTGCCGCTGTGCCTGTGGCTGATGCGGCGCAGTTTGTGCCTGCCGCCGGTAAAGTTGAGGTTTCAGCCAAATAAATTGGTACTGGCCCATGAGCCCTCACTGAATTTTGCTTTCAGTGCTGGGCGGTCACTTTTGTATGCCGCCCATCGATCCTCCGCAAGCACCAGCCACCGCAAGCCCGCAGCCAAAAGCAGTGGGCACGGTGGCTGTTTTTTTATTGGCCGACATCGCCTTGCGCCACCGCATCTGGGGTTATGCGCGCTTCGTATTTGGTCGTTTCCTCATGCGCGGCGTGCCGGGGCTGGTGATGTGCAAAGTCATGGGCAGTGGCGACGGAGGCGGCTTTGGCTTAAAGCCCAGCAGCTCGCGCCAAGCGCTCTTTTGTCTCTTTACTGACGAGCTGTGCGCCGATGCTTTTTTAAAATCACCTAGAGCGACAGCATACGAGCAGCGCTCCCAAGAATTTTGCAGCGCCAAGCTCCGTGCCTATTCGTGCCGCGGCGCGTGGTCTGGGCGGTCAATTGCGGTAACGGCCAGCGCACCTCAAAATGGGCCCATCGCCACACTAACCCGCGCGTCTATCCGGCCCATGAGCGCATGGCGCTTTTGGCGCATGCAGCCGGCCAGCGAGGTGTCGCTCAATGCCGCAGAAGGTTGCCTGCTGGCTACCGGTGTTGGTGAGGCGCCTTTTTTCAGGCAAGCCACTTTCAGCTTGTGGGCCAGCACAGCCGCCATGGATGCGTATGCACGTACGGGCGCGCACCTGGCTGCCATACGCGCTGCACATGACGGTGCTTTCTTTTCAGAGTCAATGTTTGCGCGTTTTGTGCCGTGCGAGCTGACCGGCACTTGGCGTGGCCGTTCTTATGGCTGAACGGGCGGTGCTGACAGACCAGCATGTCGTCGTGGTGGGTGCAGGCATGGCCGGCCTGGTCAGCGCGCTGCTGCTGGCGCACAGCGGCGTACGCGTCACGCTGGTTGAAGCCGCTGCCACGCCTGGCGGCAAGATGCGTCAGATCAGTGTGGGCGGCGCGCTGGTTGATTCGGGCCCGACGGTGTTTACCATGCGCTGGGTGTTCGAGCAAATATGCTCGCAAGTGGGCTGCAACCTGAGCGATCTGGTCAAGCTGGAGCCGCTGGACATCTTGTGCCGCCATGCGTGGGCAGACACGGGCCAGCGCCTGGATTTATTTACCGATGTGGCGCGCTCTGCCGATGCGATTGCGCAGTTCAGTTCGCCCCAGGAGGCTCAGCGCTTTGTCACTTTCTGCAAAAAAGCCAAAGCCATCTACAACCATCTGGAAGGCCCCTACATTCGCTCGTCTCGCCCCAGTTTGACCAGCATGGGTGCTGATCTGGGTGTCAAAGGCCTGGCTGCGCTGGCCAGTCTCGGCCCATTTGCGTCGCTGTGGCACGCGCTGGGCCACTACTTTCACGACCCGCGCTTGCGCCAGCTGTTTGGCCGCTACGCTACCTACTGCGGCGCATCGCCCTGGGCCGCACCCGCCACGCTGATGCTGGTGGCCCACGTCGAGCTTGACGGCGTGTGGTCAGTCGATGGCGGTATGCATGCGTTGGCCAAAGCGATAGCCGCGCAGGCTGAGCGCCGAGGCGCAAGCCTGCGTTACTCAGCGCCGTGTCAACGTATTTTGGTGCGCGATGGCCGGGCCTGCGGCATTGAGCTGGCAGGCGGCGAGCAACTCCACGCCGATGCGGTTATTTTCAACGGCGACGCCAGCGCGCTGGCGCAAGGCCTGCTTGGTGATGATGCCCGCCGCGCCGCCAAAAACACGCCGTTGCCCAAACGCTCTTTGTCAGCGGTGACGTGGTCTGTCAACGCCAAAACATCCGGCTTCCCGCTGGTGCGGCACAACGTGTTTTTTGACGCGGACTACAAACGCGAGTTTGATGACATCTTCAAACAGCACAAGCTGCCCAGCCGCGGCACGGTGTATGTGTGCGCGCAAGACCGCACGGACACCGCGCATGTCATGCGTGGCAACGAACGTCTGCTCTGCCTCGTCAATGCGCCAGCGGTGGGTGACCAGGCTGCGGGCCGAAATTTAACCCCCTCGGAGATTCAAACATGTCAGGAGCAAAGCCTCAAATTGCTGGGCCAATGCGGCCTGGACCTGGATTTAACTTCGGCAACGGCGCACAGCGTGCAAACCACCCCGACCGAGTTCAACCAGCTGTTTCCGGGGACGGGCGGGGCGCTGTACGGCCCAGCATCGCACGGCTGGATGCTGCCGTTTCAAAGGCCGAGCTCGGCCAGCAAACTGCCGGGGCTGTACCTGGCGGGGGGCAGCGTGCACCCCGGGCCGGGAGTGCCGATGGCGGCCATGTCGGGGCGGCTGGCGGCCGCGACCTTGATGGCGCACCTCGATTCGACCAGCCCGTCGCGAAGGGTGGTTATCTCTGGTGGTATGTCGACGCGCTCAGCGATGACGGCCGGCACGGCCTGAGCATCATCGCTTTCGTCGGCAGCGTCTTCTCGCCCTATTACGCCTTCTCGCGGCGCTTCGGCAGCGGCGACCCGGAAAACTTCTGCGCCCTCAACGTCGCGCTTTATGGCGCGGCCGGCAAGCGCTGGGCCATGACCGAGCGCGGCCACGCACACATGCAGCGCGACCGGCATGAGTTCGTCGTCGGGCCGAGCCGGGTTCGCTGGGACGGGCAGGCGCTGGTCATCGACATCGACGAGATCACCGCACCGCTGCCCCGGCGGGTGCGCGGCCAGGTGCGCGTGCACCCGCAGGGCCTGTGCCGCTTCGTGACCGGGCTGGACGCTGATGTCGCTGCGGGTGCCGATGCCCGCCACCGCTGGGGGCCGATCGCGCCCTGCGCTCGCGTCGAGGTCGACTTGCAGCAGCCCGGCGTGCGCTGGTCGGGCCACGCCTACCTCGATTCCAATGAAGGCGACGAGCCGGTGGACCGGGGCTTTCGCGACTGGGACTGGTCGCGCGCCGTGCTCGCCGACGCCAGCACCGCCGTCATCTACGACGTTCGCCCGCTGCGCGGCACCGGCCGCGTCATCGCGCAACGCTTTGCGCCTGACGGCAGCGCCACCGCATTCGAGCCCCCGCCGCGCCAGCCCCTGCCGCGCTCTGCGTGGTGGCTGGCGCGCACCACGCGCTCCGATCGCGGCGTGCCGGCGCAGGTGGTGCAGACGCTGGAAGACACGCCGTTCTACGTGCGCTCGGTGCTGCGCTCCGGTCTGCTCGGCGAGCCCGTGACGTCGGTCCACGAGACGCTCGACCTGCAGCGCCTGGTCTCGCTGCCGGTGCGCCTGATGCTGCCCTGGCGCATGCCGCGCCGAGGGTAGTGAACCGGCCGATCGAGTCGGCGCTTGCATCCTGTCGCGTCGATCGCCGCTCAAGATGTCAGTTAGCCTGCCGTTGTCGGGCTGCGGCCCGCGCCGCTTCGCGCGGTCCGAACGACGACGCTGCTGTGCCGCTCGGCGCCAGCCCATCAAGGTAGAGCTGTTCGATCTCGGGCGCGGCGCGCAGCAGTTCCCGTTCCGCCAGCCGGGTGTGCAGCAGCGCGCGCAGCCAGTGCATCGCGCGCACCCAGCCGGGCACCCAGATGCGGCGATCCCGACGCTGCATGCCGTCAGCGATCAGGCAGGCGGCTTGGGCCGCAGACAGTTCGCCGTTCAGAAATGACGGCATGGTTGCGCGCAAGCGCCGGAAGGCCGGGTGCAGCGCGCCTTCGGTCGTCAGCGGCGTCGTCACCCACGATGCATGGATGACGCCGACGCGCACGCCGTGGCCCGCCAGCTCGATGCGCCAGGCATTGCACATCGCCTCGACCGCCGCCTTCGACGCGGCGTAGGCCGACATCGCCGGCGGGTGCGCGAAGCTCGCGACCGAGGCCGAGACAACGACGTAACCGCGGCTTTGCAGCACGGCCGGCAGCGCGGCCCGAATGGTGTTGAAGACGCCGAACACATTGACCTCGACGCAGCGTTGCCATGCCTGCGGATCGGTGTGCGCGAGCGGGCCGAACGAGGCCACGCCGGCGTTCGCCCAGACCATGTCGATGCGCCCGTGGCGGGCCAGCGCGGCCGCCACGGCGGACTCGCAATCGGCGCGCCGGGTCACGTCGGCGGTGATCGTCAGCACACCGTTGCCACCCACCGCGTTGAGGCTGGCAGCGGTGCTGGCGAGCGCGGCGGCGTCGCAGTCGATCAGCACCGGAATGGCGCTGCGCCGCTGCAGCTCAAGCGCCGTCGCCGCGCCGATGCCGGAGCCCGCACCAGTGATGAGCACGACCTGGCCCGCCAGGGGCGGCAAGAGCGGCGCCGGCATGTGTCGCTAGGCCAGCTTGGTGACCATCAGGTACAGGATCGGCAACGGCAGCACCGTGGCCACCGCACCCGAGACTTGCCATATCTTCGACAGGCGCAGGTACTGCGCCGTGATGTGCCGGGTCTGGCGCAGCAGTGAGCGTTGCTTCAACTGGATCGGCACCAGCACCATGACCCAGATCAGCCCGGACAGCCCGAACAGGATGTACGACCAGGTGATCCACGGGTGCGATGTGTCGCCGCCGTAATGCCCGGCCATCAGGTGGCCGGTGACGACGACACCGATCGCCCCGGTCGAGGTGAACAGCAGGTCGGTGATCAGCACGAGCTTGTTGCTGAAGCTGATGATGTCGTGATTGCGGGTGCGTTCCGCAAGCGCTGCCCAGGTGCCGCTGACGACCACGTTGCCCAGGAACAGGCAGGCACTCAGCACATGCACGATCTTCAGCGACGCGCTCATCGGGGCGGGGGATCGGGCGGCTGCGGCGGCCGACGCGGATGAGCGGGCGGCTGGCCCGCTTCGCTTTCCAGAGCCGCCCGCTGCGCACGCGTCTTCTTCTGTTCCCGCTTCACGTCGCCGAGTTGCCACCAGCCGAAGAGCGCCCCCGCAACGAGCACGAGGCCGGCTTCGACCAGTTTCAGTGACAGTCCGTCGCCCATGGCGTGCTCGACGATCGTCGCCCGCCACCCGGTCAGCGAGCGACGCGCCGGCTCGGCTGCGACAGGCGAGCGTGCAGATCGGTGGCCCACAGCATGCGTTCGTCGAAGCTGCGCTGCGGCACTGGCGGCAGGCGTGCACCACCAGCCGCCAGCTTCAGCGGCGGCGCCGCAGTGCGCACCGCATCGACCAGGAACCGCACCTCGGTCACCGGCGCCAGGTCGGCCAGTGCAATGCGCGGCGCGCTGAACGCGGCACCGGTCGCCGAGGCGATCAGCAGCAGCTTGCGGCGCCGCGACACGACCGCGCGGTGGCTAACGGAATCGAGCCCGTCGCGTTCCAGCTGGTGGCCGATCTCGGCGTAGACGCGGCGCGCCGCCTGGATCGCGGGGCGGCAGTCGCGCGGCAGGTCGGCGATGCCGCCTTCCGCCCGCGCATAGAGTTCGTCGGCGACGCGCAGCAGGCGCTGCGTCACCTGCGCAATGCCGGGGTTGAAGTGCGGGTCGCGCAGCCATTCATCGGCATCGATTCCGGCCTCATGCAACCACTGGCGAGGCAGGTAAAGGCGGCCGTTGCGGGCGTCTTCGCCGACATCGCGGGCGATGTTGGTGAGTTGCATCGCCACGCCGAGTTCGCAGGCCCGCGCCACGGCGTGCGGCTGGCGTGTCTCCATGATCAGCGCCATCATCGCGCCGACCGCACCGGCGACACGCGCGCCATAGGCCTGTACATCTGCGAGGGTTTCATATCGCCGGCCTTGAGCGTCCCACAGGAAGCCGTCGAGGAGGGCGTCGAGCAGCGCGCGCGGGATCGCGAAGCGGTGCACCACCTGGGCCAGCGCGCGGTCGGCATCGATCGAGTCGGGGCGGCCGGCATAGATCGCACCGAGCCGACGCTGCAGCTGGCGCATCGCCGCGTGCGGGTCGCGGCCCAGGTCGATGGCATCGTCGGCGAGGCGGCAGAACGCGTACAGCGCCGTGGCCGGGGAACGCACCCGCGCCGGCAGCAGCAGCGAGGCGGCGAAGAAGGTCTTCGAGCCGCCACGCATCAGTTGTCGGCACGCCTGCTGGTCGTAGCCGGTGTCGGCGTTGGCTCCAGCGAAGGCGGCGAACGCGCCGGTCTCAGACGAACGATTTGACATCGGGAACCACCTTCTCAAGTGTCTTGGCGGACATGAGCACGCCGGGAACCCCGGCGCCGGGGTGCGTGCCGGCGCCGACCATGTAAAGCCGGTCGACGTCTTCACTGCGGTTGTGCGGCCGGAACCAGGCGCTCTGGAGCAGCAGCGGCTCCATGCCGAAGGCCGCGCCTTTGTAGGAAAGCAGGCGGTCGTGGAAGTCTTGTGGGGTGGTCACGCGGGAGGTCACGATGTGATCGCGCAGGCCCGGCAGCACGCTGCGTTCGAGCGCCTCGGCCACGGCCTGGCGATAAGGCTCGGCCGCGCTCGCCCAGTCGGTGCCGCTGTCGAGGTGCGAGACCGGGCTGAGCACGTAAAAAGCATCGCAGCCCGGCGGCGCCATCGACGGATCGGTGGCGGTCGGGCGGTGCAGGTACAGGCTGAAGTCTTTCGGCACCTTGTGGCGCTTGAAGATGTCGCGCAGCAGTTCCTCGTAGCGCGGCCCGAGCACCATCATGTGGTGCGGCACGTCGTCGTAGCGCTTGCTGGTGCCGAAGTACCAGACGAACAGGCTCATCGAGTGCCGGCTGTTTTCGATCCGGCGGTTGGTCCAGCGGCGCCGGTACTGCGGCTCGATCAGATTCCGGTAGGTCCACATCGTGTCGGCGTTCGAGACCACGATGTCGGCGCCGATGCGTTCGCCGCCGGCCAGGGTGACGCCAGTCGCCCGGCCGCGCCCACGGCCCGCGCCGGCCTGCGGCTCGACGTCGATGCGGCTGACCTCGGCGTCGTAGCGGATGCGCCCGCCCAGGCTTTCCAGCAGCCGCACCATGGCGTTGATGATTGCGCCGGTGCCGCCCATCGCCCAGTGCACACCGAAGCGCCGCTCGAGCGTGTTGATGAGGCTGTAGATGCAGGTCACCGACAGCGGGTTGCCGCCGATCAGCAGCGGGTGAAAGCTCATCACGATGCGCAGCTTCGGGTTGCTGAAGTGGCCGCACGCCATCTGGAAGATGCTGCGCCAGCCCTTCATGCGCAGCATGTTCGGCACCGCGCCGATCAGGTCGCCGAGCGTGTTGTACGGGATGCTGCCGAGTTCCTCGAAGCCGAGCCGGTAGCACTTCGCGGCCTCGACCAGAAAGCGCTCGTAGTGGGGCAGGTCTTCGGGGCAGAAGCGCGCCACTTCGGCGCGCATGCGCTCGGCGTCGCCGGTGTAGTCGAACCAGCTGCCGTCGTCGAAGCGGATCCGGTAGTACGGGTCCATCAGGCGCAGCTCGACGTCGTCGGAGAACTTGCGGCCCGCCAGCGCCCAGAGTTCGTCTAGCATGAAGGGCGCGGTGATGATGGTCGGGCCGGCGTCGAAGGTGAAGCCGTCCTGGCGCCAGACGTAGGCGCGGCCGCCGGGCGCGTCGAGCTTTTCCAGCACCTGCACGCGCCAGCCCCGGCAGGCCAGGCGGATCGCCGCGGCCAGGCCGCCGAAGCCGCTGCCGATGACCAGCGCCAGCGGCGCGCCAGCGCGCTTGGACGTGACGGTGGCTGTGCCGGTGGACGCGGGAACCAGGCCGCCGGCGTCAGCGAATTTGAATGAGTTTGTCATGGACATCGATGCTATCGGCGCTGTGCCCGCGGGCCGCCGGCGGCCGCGCGGAATCCGCACCGACGGCGGGGTTGCGGCGGGCCCGAATCGCCCAGCGCCACAGGGCGGTGGTGTCGACCGGCAGCACCAGCAGCGCATGCTCGACGATGGCCAGCGCGAGCATGGTGCCGACGAGGCTCAGGCCGACGGCCAGCGCCGGTGCGGTGGCCGGGTCCAGGGCGCGCAGCACGATCATGGCCAGCACCGCAGTCGCCGCCGTGACGGCGAACGGAAAGAACAGGTTGCAGGGGCGGCGCCGGAAGAAGCTTTCAAGATAGGCCAGGTGCGCCGGCAGGAACGCTTCGCTCAGGTTGCGAACCCCGAAGTACAGGTTCAGCTTGGCGCTAGTGCGCATCACCCAGAGCACGAGAAAGGTCTGCGTGCCGACCTGGTTCGGCGCGTGCCAGCTGATCGCCACGATCATTGAGCCGACGACGAGGATGCCGATCTCGTGCCACAGAATGGCGCGCACCGCCTCGAGGAAGCGGCGCCGTTCGGGCAGACCGGCCGGCAGGGCCGTGGTGCGCGGCCCGGTGATCCAGCCGGTGAGGAAGCTCAGCTCGTGCCAGCCCCACACCCCCAGCGCGCAGGTGAAGGCGCAGTAGGCAGCCGCCTCGCTGGTCTGGCGCGCGGTGTGGACCAGCCCCGCGAGGGCGGCGATGCCGAGCAGCGACGACAGCATCAGGCTCCAGCGGATGGCGTTGCGGGGCATGCGGTTGAGCAACAGCACGATGCCGGTGCTGAACCACCAGATGAAGACCGCGAACAGCGCGGCCAGCGCCAGCTCAGACATCGCGATGGCCTGCCTGCGATTCAGCGGCGGCCATCTACCAGGCCGGCGCCATGCGCACCTGTGCCGGCAGCGCGTGGCGCCGCACCGGCAGGCAGTACAGGCGGGCGAAGGTCGCCAGCCCGGCGAGCGCCAGGCCGACTTGCCGCAGCTTGCCGACCGCGCCGCCACGCGCCTTCGCCGCGTCGATGCGGGTCTGGATCTCGAACAGCCGGCTCATGCAGGCGCGCAGCACCGGGTGGTCGATGTCGAGCGAGATCGGGAACACCTGCTGCGTGATCGCGTTGGTGATGCGAAACACCTCGTAGTCGTAGGCGGTCGGGTCCAGGCCCATCGCGGCCTTCAGCTGTGGCCGGGTGTGGTCGCGCACGTACATGGTGGCGTAGACCGCGACCAGGAAGAAGCGGATCCACAGCAGGTTCGCACCGCGCAGCAGGTGCGGCTGGGCGCGCATGATCAGCGCGAACGATTCGCCGTGCCGGAACTCGTCGTTGCACCAGCGTTCGAACCACCGGAAGATCGGGTGGAAGCGCTTGTCGGGTTCGCGTTCGAGCTGGCGGTAGATCGTGATGTAGCGGGCGTAGCCGATCTTCTCCGACAGGTAGGTCGCGTAGAAGATGTACTTCGGCTTGAAGTAGGTGTAGGCCTTGGTGCGCTTCAGGTCGCCCAGGTCGATGCCCAGGCCGAAGTCTTTCAGCGACTGGTTGATGAAGCCGGCGTGGCGCGATTCATCGCGCGTCATGAAGCGCATCAAGGCCTTGATGTCGGGGTTCTTGACGTTCTTCTGAATCTCGTTGTACAGGATGCAGCCCGAGAACTCCGAGGTCAGCGAGCTGACCAGGAAATCGAGGAATTCCTGGCGCAGCTCGGGCGTGACCTGCGAGAAGCGCTCGGCCACTTCGGCGGCGAATTCTGGCGTGCGCTGGAAGTGGTCGTGGTTGTTGTCGCCCTCGTATTCGGCCAGCATCGCGTCCCAGTCGGCGCGCAGCGACGACACATCAATCCGGTCCATGGCCGCGAAGTCGGTGGTGTAGAAGCGCGGCGTCAGGAGCGTGTCCTCCTTGGCTTTGAGGCCGGCGGCTTGTGGGGTGTCGATGGATGGCGTGGTTTGCATGGCGGGTTCCAGGTGGCACGGTCAGGGAGTCGGAGCGTCAGAGCGTCAGGGAGCCAGAGGGGCCAGAGGGTCAGAGGGTCAAGACTTACGGCCGGGCGTTTTCGAAGAAGCGCGCAAACGCCGCAGCGTTGGTGGGCCCGAAGGATTCGAGGTCGACGCGCTGGCCGGTGGCCGGGTCGAGCAGCGTCAGGCGGCCGTCGGTGCGGGCGATCAACTGGAATGGCTGCTGCGAACCGAGCCCGCGCGCGTGGCGTTCGCGGGTCAGCGCCCGCAGTGCGCCACGCACGAAGCCTTGCTCTCCGTGCAGCACCGACACCGTGTCGCCATTGCGGCCGTCGATCACCGCCACGCCGCCGTCGGGCCGGTCTTCGAAGCGCAGCAATCGTTCCTGGGTGGCCGCAGCGGCCTGCTGATCCGGGCCGTTGCCCGTGATGCGCACCAGGCCGACGGCGATCAGCGAGAACGCGACGATGCCGCCGGCGCACATCAGCACCCAGCGCGGAAAGGTGTCGGGGGCAAGAGCCGCCGGCGTCGTGGGTGTTCGGGCGGTCATGTGAGGCTGGCCTGCCATGCTGCGGGTCGGGGCTGCACGGTTGTCTGAGTCGAGGTCGGGGCCGGCGCAAGGGCCGCTGGCGTTGCCGCGGCAATGCCCGAAACATCCGACCACGCCGTCTGCAAACGGGCCGCCACCAGCGCGGCACTCGGCACGGCGCGCAGCATCGGCTCAGGGCGGGCGAAGCGCCACGGCCGCACGCTCGGCCAGAGCTGCAACCAGGCGATGCGGTCGCGCCCGGCGAGCACCAGCGTGATGTCGCCGAAGCCGTTGGTGTGGCGGCGCAGCGCGGCTGATGCAATCGCGTTCAACGGCAGGTTGAAGGTGACGGTCAGGACGATGCCCACGCGCATCACGACCCGCTTGTCGGTAAGGGTGTAGACCGTGGTGCGGGCCGTGAGCCACGCCAGCGTCGCCACGCTGGCCAGTCCGAGCAGCGCCACGGGGGTCAGCCATTGGATCGACCGCAAGGCCTCGTCGAGCCCACCGCCGGCGCCCAGCACCAGGCCGGCCCGGGAAGCGAGCAGCAGCGCGAAATACAGCGCCAGCATGCGCACGCGAAACACGCGGCGCGCCAGCGTGGCGAAGTCGGGCGAGCCTTGCCACAGGATGTGCTCGCCAGGCGGCAGCCGTTCGGGCAGGCCGTACTGCGGTTCGAACTCGTATTCGTGTCCGTGACTCTCGATGCTCATGCAGGTTCTCCAACCGTCGAGGGGCCGGCGCAGTAGGCGCCGCAGCCAGATGTTTTCACTACAGCAGTGGCTCGCTGCGTTTCGGGTCGGCATACAAGGTGCCGGCGCCGTAGTACGCGCTGATCTTTTCTTCCTCGAGCATCGTCACCTGGTCCGGGCTGCGGGTGCCCGGCACGTCGGCGAAGTGATGACCGTAGATCGAGTTGACCTCGACCTGGTTGCGCCGCACGCGGGCCAGTGGCATCGGCAGCAGCACCCGGCGCGTGCCACCTCGAACCGGCGTTTCGACTTCGAGGAAGCGGAAGATCATTTCGGAACTGTCGAGCCAGATGTCGCGCACCACGCCTCCGGGCTTGCCGTCGCCTCCGACGACCGGCAGGCCGCGCGGGTCCACGTCCTGCGGCGCCACGCTGTAAGCGGGCTCGAGCCGCAGCGGCAGCAGCAGCGGCAGGCCGCGCGAGTTCATGTCGGGCACGTCGGCGCGCATCGCGTAGGCACCGGGGCCGACACCGTCGAGCATCGGGTTGCCGATGGGTTCGATCGGCGAGCCGGGCGACGCTCCGGTGGACACGGCGAGCAGCGGCGGCTCGCGCTTGCTCAGATCGGGCACCGTCACACTCTTGCCGTTTGCCAGCTTGTAGGTCTTGGGATCGGGAATGGGCCAACCTGTGACGACCGCGCGGCCCAGGCTGTCGGAGTCCATCGGGTAGCCCTCGCGATGCCCTTCTCGCACAAGGTAGTAGATGAGCCCGGCAAAGAACAGCCAGAACGCGTACAGCAGGATCTGCGCGAGATCGACGTAGCCAGTGATGTATCCGACGGTTTGCATGGTGCCTTCTCCGGGGTGACGCTTGGCGAGGGGTGGCTGGGGACGCAGCCGGGTTAGCTGGCGAGTCCGAGCCGCTGCGGTGCTGATGACTGGATCGTCGCGCTGCGCCCGACGAGCGGGCCGATGGCGATGAGGGTGACGAACAACAACAGAATCTCGACGTGGTAGACCACGCTGTAGCCGGTGGACGGCATCGCCAGCCCGACGCCCAGCGTGCCGTCGACTGCCAGTGCCGACACGACGTCGCGCAGCGCCCCGCCGAAGAACATCGCCAGGCCGGCGGCGGTGGACTGCACGGCGCCCCAGGCACCGAGCGCCAGCCCGACGAAGCCGCCGTCTTCCATCCGCATTGCCGCGAACAGCGTGCCGACTGCGAACAGCCCGCCACCGAAGCCGATGCCGAGCGCGCCGACGCGGAACAGCCAGCCGGCGTCGAGCGGCGCGGAAAATATCACTGCCGAGAACGCCGGCAGGCCGGCCAGCGCGCCATACGCGGCCAGGCGCAGCGGGTCGGTGCCGCGGGCCAGTTGGCGCCCGGCCAGCAGGAAACCGATCAGCGCGCCACCGGCGAGCATCGCCGTCAGCGCGCTGGTGGCGCCCACGCTGAGCTTGAGGATCTCGCCGCCATAGGGCTCGAGCACGATGTCCTGCATGTTGAAAGCCATCGTGCCCAGGCCGGTGGCCCACAGGAAGCGCCGCGTCTGGCCGCGCTCGATGAACGCGCGCCACACCTGGCGAAACGGCGCGGGTCGGGTGCTCTTCATCGTCGCCACGCGCTGCGGGTTGCGCGGCTCCTGCTTCCAGAGTGCCACGGCATTGAGCAACAGCACGACGAGCGCAGAACCCTGCACGACCTGAACCAGCCGCTGCGGGCTGAAGTCGGACAGCAGGGCGCTGAAGACCAGGCTGCCGCCGACTGCGCCGACGAGCAGCATCACGTACATCAGCGCCACCACCCTCGGGCGCGTGGCTGCGCTGGCCTGGTCGGTGGCCAGTGCCAGGCCGGCAGTCTGCGAGGTCTGCAGGCCGGCGCCCACGGCCAGAAAGGCCAACGCCGCGGCGGCCTGGCCGAACCATGCCGGCACCGGCACCGCGCCCTGGCCCGACAACACCAGCAACGCAAACGGCATGATCGCCAGGCCGAAGAACTGGATCAGCGTGCCGCCCCACATGAACGGCACGCGGCGCCAGCCGAAGGCCGAACGGTGCGTGTCGGACTGGTAGCCGGTGACGGCACGGAACGGCGCCACCAACAGCGGCAGCGCCAGCATCAGCGAGACCAGCCAGGCCGCCACGCTCAGCTCGACGATCATGACCCGGTTCAACGTGCCGATCAGCAGGGCCGTGGTCATGCCCATCGTGACCTTGAACAGCGACAGGCGCAGCAGGCGCGGCAACGGCAGGTCGGCGCTCGCCACGTCGGCGAACGGCAGCCACTCGGCCGGCATGCGCCGGGCCCACTTGCCGAATGTCGCGGCTCTCATGGCAAGGCCAGCTCCATTGCCTGCGAGGTGTAAAAGCCGCTCGACACGCGCTGCGTGCGTGCGGCCTGCCAGTGCGCCAGCGTCGGGTCGGCCGACATCAGGCGGGTCAGCTTGTCGGCCGCCATCGGTTCGAGCCAGGGCGCGCGGTCGCCGCGCGGGAACAGGCGCCCGAGGGTGATCATCGTGGCCAGCAACGGCGTGCGCGGCGCGAACGTGAAGACGATCGAGGTCGATGTGCGCGCGGCCAGCCGCGCCAGTGCGGCCACCGCATCCTCGGTGCGGTAGTGGATCACCGAGTCCATCGCCACCACGTGATCGAAGCGGCCCAGCGAAGGATCGAGCATGTCGCCGCTGCGAAAGTCGATCGTTCCCGCGACCTCGGGCTGGCGTTCGCGGGCCAGCTTCACGAGCGTGGCCGAGAGGTCGATGGCCACCACGTCGGCGCCGCGCCGCGCGGCCTCCACCGCGAGTGCACCGGTGCCGCAGCCGGCGTCGAGAATGCGCCGCCCGCGCAAGTCGGCGGGCAGCCACGACAACAAGGTGGCGCGCATCCGGTCGCGCCCGGCCCGCACCGTGGCACGCACCCGGCCGACCGGCGCGTCGGACGTGAGGCGCGCCCAGGCCTCGGCCGCAGTGCGGTCGAAGTAGTGCTCGATCTTGCTGCGGCGTTCGAGGTACGTGGCGTCGGAGGTCATCAATCGAAGCCCAGCAGGTCGAAGATGTCGCGGTCTTTCATCGGCACGCAGTTCAGCGGCTCGGTGCCGAGCCACAGCGACGCCGCGAGCCGCATGTATTCCTTCTGCACCGCTTCGAGTTCGGGCGAGTACTCCATCTCGAACAGCGTCGATTTTTTCAGCCGGCTGCGCCGGATCACGTCGAGGTCGGGGAAGTGGGCGGCGAGCTTCAGGCCGATCTTGTTGTTGTACTTGTCGATCTGGTCCGTGTCCTTGCTGCGGTTCGCGATCACGCCGCCGAGCCGCACGTTGTAGTTCTTCGCCTTCGCACCGATCGCCTGCACGATGCGGTTCATCGCGAAGATCGAATCGAAGTCGTTGGCGGTGACGATGAGCGCGCGGTCGGCGTGCTGCAAGGGGGCTGCGAAGCCACCGCAGACCACGTCGCCGAGCACGTCGAAGATCACCACGTCGGTGTCTTCCAGAAGGTGGTGTTCCTTCAGCAGCTTGACCGTCTGGCCGACCACGTAGCCGCCGCAGCCGGTGCCAGCGGGCGGGCCGCCGGCCTCGACACACATGACGCCGTTGTAGCCCTCGAACACGAAGTCTTCGACGCGCAGTTCCTCGGCGTGGAAGTCGACCGACTCCAGCACGTCGATCACTGTGGGCAGCATCTTCTTCGTCAGCGTGAAGGTCGAGTCGTGCTTCGGGTCGCAGCCGATCTGCAGCACGCGCTTGCCCATCTTGCTGAACGCGGCCGAGAGGTTGCTCGATGTGGTGCTCTTGCCGATGCCGCCCTTGCCGTAGATCGCGAACACCTTGGCGTTGCCGATCTTCACGTTCTCGTCGAGCTGGACCTGAACACTGCCTTCACCATCGGCGCGCAGGTTCTTGCGCACACCCGGCGCCTTGATGTCGGGAAACGGAACAGTCGTTGTACTCATGCAGTCACTCCTTCGGTCGCTTCCGCGAACACGCCTTCGAGCCGGTCTTCAAGCTCCTCGCCGGCCCGGCGCAATGCTTCGAGCATCTTTGCGTCAGGCGTCCAAAACTTTCTGTCAGAGGCTTCGAGCAGCCGGTTCGCGACCCGGGCCGATGCGGTCGGGTTCAGCTTCGCGAGCCGCTCGCGCATGGCCGGGTCGAGCATGAAGGTCTCGCTCAGCTGCTGGTAGACCCAGGGCTGCACCTGGCCTGTGGTG
>JANYED010000010.1 GCA_025363315.1 Polaromonas sp. | reverse complement strand
AAAGGCAAGGCGTTTTACGGCACACCGCCACCGGTCAGTGTCGGCAACACCGCTGCAGCTGATGACCAGTGGCACGTGGGGCAGGGGCGCTTGCTGCCCAGCACGTCGGTCGACCAATACGCCGCCACACTGGCGAAATGGTTTGGCGTTGAGGCTTCAGAAATGTCCGGCGTGTTGCCCAATATCAATCGGTTCGGTGTTGCGGGCGGCAGGCCAGATTACCCAATTGACTTGGGTTTTTTCAAGCCTTGAGGCATTGCCCGCTGTTTAACCAATCCACCCAACATCACGCACGCCAATGCGGCTGCCAGCAGCGCTGTTCCACCCCACTGCCAAGGCGTGATGGATTCATTGAGCGCCAGCATACCAGCGGCTAACCCCACCACGGGCACCGCCAGGCTGAACGGTGCCACGCGGTTGGCGGGGTAGCGCTTAAGCAGTCCCGTCCACAAGCTGTAGCCGACGATGGTGGCCATCCAGCCCAGATAAGCCACGGCCAGCCAACTGCTGGGTCGCGCATCCAGCCATTGCCAGCGAACAGCCGGCGCATCAAAGGCAAAAGACAGCGCTACAAACGGCAAAACTGCCACCGAGCTGCTCCACACCACAAAGGCCAGCGGCGAGTAATCATTGGACAGTTGCTGCACGCGGCGCGCCACGATGTTTGATGCAGCCCACATGGCCGCGGCGCACAGCGTAAGTGCCAGCCCCAACAAGCTGGTGGTGCCACTGTAACCGCTGGCAGGATGCAGATAATTCAGCACAAAACAACCCAGGCCCAGCGCCGCCAACAGCATGCCCACCTGCAATGCGCGACTGGCACGTTCGCCCAGCAGCACAAAACCAAACAGCGCGGTAAAAAACACCTGCGTTTGCAGCAGCACCGACGCCAGCGCAGCGGTCATGCCGACTTTGAGCGCAAAAAACAGAATTCCGAATTGGCCAACGCCCTGAAAAATACCGTACATCAGCAACCATTTGCGGGCAATCGGCGGCGGCTTAATGAACAGCATCAACGGCAGCACCGCAAACACATAGCGCGCTGCCCCGAGCTGAAAAGGCGTGAAGTCGCGCAGGGCGAACTTCATCACGACAAAGTTCAGCCCCCACACCACCACCACCACCAATACCGCGGCAAGGTCGCGACGCGTGAGTTGGCCAGTTGCAAGGGCAGGTTTCACAACAGGCGCTTAAGGTACAGCCCGGTATGGCTGTCAGGATTGGCCGCGATGTCTTCCGGCGTACCCACGCCCACCACCGTGCCACCCCCGGCTCCGCCTTCGGGCCCCATGTCAATCAACCAGTCGGCGGTTTTGATGACGTCCAGGTTGTGCTCAATCACCACAATCGTGTTGCCTGCATCGCGCAGCTGGTGCAGCACTTTTAATAGCAAGTCGATGTCGGCAAAGTGCAGGCCGGTGGTGGGCTCGTCCAGGATGTACAGGGTGCGGCCGGTGTCTTTTTTGCTCAGCTCCAGCGCTAATTTCACACGCTGCGCTTCACCGCCAGACAGCGTGGTCGCGGCCTGCCCGAGCTTGATGTAGCTCAGCCCCACATCAAGCAATGTGTGCAGCTTGCGCGCAATCGTTGGCACGGCTTTGAAAAATTCAGCGGCAGCTTCGACGGTCAGGTCCAGAATCTGCGCGATGTTTTTGCCCTTGTATTGCACCTCGAGCGTTTCGCGGTTGTAGCGCATGCCTTTGCACACGTCGCAGGGCACGTACACGTCGGGTAGAAAGTGCATTTCAACCTTTACCACGCCGTCGCCCTGGCAGGCCTCGCAGCGGCCACCGGCCACGTTAAAGCTGAAGCGGCCCGCGCCGTAGCCACGCTCCCTTGCCGTGTTCATCTCGGCCAGCAGCTCGCGGATGGGCGTAAACAGGCCGGTGTACGTTGCCGGGTTGCTGCGTGGTGTGCGGCCAATCGGCGATTGATCCACGTTGATGACTTTGTCGAAATGCTCAATGCCCTCAATCGCCTCATGCGCGGCGGGCTCGTCATGTGCGCGGTACAGCGTGCGGGCCACGGCGGCGTACAGCGTGTCGTTCACCAAGGTTGACTTGCCCGAACCCGACACACCTGTCACGCAGGTGAACAAGCCAACCGGGAATTCAACGCTGACGCTTTTCAGGTTATGGCCGGTGGCATTGATAACCCGCAGTGCCTGCATGTCGCCCAGCGTGGCCTGGTGCTGCGCTTCGCGCGCGGCGCGGCGCTCGTAGGCGGGGCTGGGCGCAAAACGCATGGGCTTTTTAAGTGCAAAGGCATTTTCTTTTTTGACCGTAGGCAGCCACGGCGTGCGGTGGGTGGGCACGGCGATTTTGAGCGTTTGCGCCAGATACTTTCCGGTCAATGAATTCGGGTTGTCACGCACCTGCTCATAAGTGCCCTGCGCCATCACGCGGCCACCGTGAACACCTGCGCCCGGCCCCATGTCAATCACGTGGTCAGCAGCGCGAATCATGTCCTCGTCGTGCTCAACCACCAGCACGCTGTTGCCGATGTCGCGAAGGTGCTTGAGCGTGCCGATCAGGCGGTCGTTGTCGCGCTGGTGCAGGCCAATGCTGGGCTCATCGAGCACGTACATCACGCCGGTCAGGCCCGAACCGATTTGCGAGGCC
This sequence comes from Polaromonas sp., assembly GCA_025363315.1. Classification (GTDB taxonomy): domain Bacteria; phylum Pseudomonadota; class Gammaproteobacteria; order Burkholderiales; family Burkholderiaceae_C; genus Polaromonas. The sequence continues at coordinate 2,727 of JANYED010000010.1, read as the reverse complement.
AGCCGGATGCGCTGAGACTCGCCGCCCGACAACGTTTCAGCACTGCGATCCAGGCTTAAATAATTCAGCCCTACGTCGTTTAAAAACTTTAGTCGCAAGCCAATCTCGCGCACGACCTTGCCCGCAATTTCACCTTTTGCGCCCGACATTTTGAGTTGATCAAAGTAAGCAAAACTCTCACGCAGCGTGATGCTGCTAATGTCAAAAATCGCGCGCTTTTTAACCGCGCCATCGGCTTCTGGCGAGCCGACCAGATAAACGTGGCGGGCTTCAACGCGCAGGCGCGTGCCGTGGCAGTCGGGGCAGGACTGAACGCTGCGGTAGCGGCCCAGCTCATCGCGCACCACGCTCGAATCCGTCTCGCGGTAACGGCGTTCAAAGTTGGTGATGACGCCTTCAAACGCGTGCTTTTTGTTAGTTTTTTTGCCCTGTGACGCGCCCGAATCCATGATGTATGAAAACTTGATTTCTTCATCACCCGAGCCATGCAGCACCACCTGTTGCACGTTGGCGGGCAGGTGTTCAAACGCGGTGTCGATGTTAAATGCGTAGTGCTTGGCCAAGCTTTCCAGCATCGAAAAATAGTATCCATTGCGCCTGTCCCAGCCCTTGACGGCGCCACTTGCCAGGCTGAGTGATGGGAAGGCAACAATGCGCGCCGGGTCAAAAAACTCTTTGTGGCCCAGGCCATCACAACTCGGGCAAGCGCCCACGGGCGAGTTGAATGAAAACAGGCGCGGCTCCATGTCGGCCAGCGAATAGCTGCACACCGGGCAGGAAAATTTGGCACTGAACAGATGCTCAATGCCCGTATCCATCTCCAGCGCAATCGCTTTGCTGTCGGCCAGGCGCAGCGCGGCTTCAAAGCTTTCGGCCAGGCGCTGCGTTTGGTCGGCGCGGGATTTGAGGCGGTCAATCACCACGTCAATGTTGTGTTTTTCGGTCTTTTTGAGCTTGGGCAACTCGTCAAACTCGTAGGCCTGGCCATCAACCCGAAAGCGCACGTAGCCTTGCGACTGCATTTCAGCAAACAGCTCAACAAACTCACCCTTTTTCTCGCGCGCCACGGGCGCGAGGATCATCAGCTTGGTGTCTTCAGGCAGGGCCAGCACCGTGTCAACCATCTCGCTCACACTTTGCGCTTGCAGTGGCAGGTCATGCTCAGGGCAAAACGGCGTCCCCGCACGTGCAAACAGCAGGCGCAAATAGTCGTGAATCTCCGTGACCGTGCCAACCGTGGAGCGCGGGTTGTGCGAGGTTGCCTTTTGTTCAATCGAGATTGCGGGCGACAAGCCCTCAATCATGTCGACGTCGGGCTTGTCCATAAGCTGTAAAAACTGGCGCGCGTAGGTGCTCAGGCTTTCAACATAGCGGCGCTGGCCTTCGGCGTACAGAGTGTCAAACGCCAGTGACGACTTGCCCGAGCCGCTCAAACCCGTGATCACCACCAGCTGGTTGCGCGGAATATCGAGGTCAATGTTTTTGAGGTTGTGCGTGCGTGCACCGCGAATGCTGATGCGCTGGGCAGCCAAAACACTTGCCAGATATTTACTGTCGTTGGGAGAATTCACGGAGCGGCCAATTTGAGAACAACCCACCATCATAGCCAAAGGCAGGGCTTTTGGCTTTGCCCCTGACAGGCGGGTAAACTGTATCGAACAGGAGAAAAACCATGGCATCCATCAACAAAGTCATCATCGTCGGCAACCTGGGCAAAGACCCTGAGATGCGCAGCTTCCCCAATGGCGACCAGATTGCCAACGTTTCAATTGCCACCACCGATCGCTGGAAAGACAAAACCAGCGGCGAAATGAAGGAAGCCACCGAATGGCACCGCATCAACTTCAATGGGCGCTTGGCTGAAATTGTGGGCCAATACCTTAAAAAGGGCTCGCAGGTCTATGTGGAAGGCAGCCTGCGCACGCGCAAATGGACTGACAAAGACGGCGTTGAAAAATTCACCACCGAAATCCGCGCAGACCAAATGCAAATGTTGGGCAGCCGCCAGGGGATGGGCGGCGGCTCTCCAGACGGTGATGATGGTGGCGGCTACAGCGCACCTAGAGCGCCCGCAGCGCGCCCAGCACCGGTTGCCAAAGCCGCTCCAGCAAAGGCCGCGAGTGGTTTTGACGACATGGACGACGACATTCCGTTTTAAGAAACTTTAGCTGTTCGTAACATTTCAAAAACTCGCTCATCGCGGGTTTTTTGATTTCAGCAGTTACATTTATTGAACGCTTTTTTGATTGACACACCATGACCCCAAGCCGCACCTTGTTCAATGCCTTATTTTTAGCGACTGCCAGCTTCTGCTCGGCTGTCGCCGCCCAGGGCATTGAACCGTTGCCAGACGCCGCCCCCGGTAACGCCGGGCTGGGTATAGCGCTGAAAATCACCGCTTCGCCTTATCTTGGCGGCGGCGTACGCTCTGACCTGATGCCGGTGTATCGGTACGAGGGCGAACGCATTTTTTTGCACACCAACCGCGCTGGTGTCAAACTTTACAGTGAGGGAACCAGCCAGGACAGCCAGCGCTTTGATGCGTTTGTTGAGCAGCGCCTGGAAGGTTTTGCGTCCAACAAAATCCCCGCTGGCCTGACCGGCGTAGCACCGCGCAACTCAGGCACCGACTTTGGCTTGTCGTACCGCACGAGTCAGAGTTGGGGTACCTTGCGCGCGGAGTTGCTGCGCGGCGTGGGCGGTGCATCGCGCGGGACTGAGGCCAAA
>JANYED010000008.1 GCA_025363315.1 Polaromonas sp. | reverse complement strand
AAAAACCAAAGCCAGCGCTCTGGCTGGCTTTGTTGCTGGGGTCTGGTGGGCTTACAGGCGGTACTGTTCCCGCTCGCTGGCTGTCAGTCCGCCCACCCGGTCGAGGGCGTTTATCAGCTCATTGTTGAAGGCTCCGAGGTCGCCTGAATAGCCCCAGTTTTTGGGGCTTTGGTTGGCTTCGATCTGGTGTGCCTCCAAAGCGGTTGATAGCCGCTCAATCAGGCTTTGGGCCTGGGCTTTGCGGGTGGCGTAATCGGCCAGCGCGGCGGTCATTTGGCACAGCCCTTGCCGCTGCTGCAAGCCAGCTGTTTACCGGCCTCGAAAGCGGCATTCAAAGCCGCTTCAATTGACCATACAGCTAGCTCGTGGAAGTCCAGGCTGTCGCGCTTTTGGCAGGCCAAGGTGGCCACCCGCAGGTGCTGGGCCGCGATGGCTTCGATGGTTTGTTTTTGGGTGCTCATTTCAGTCCTTTGTTGATGCACCCAGTACCGCTCTGTTCAAACATTTCAGCAAGCGTTATTTGCAGTGCCAGACCAGCGCAGTCGGGCACTCAAACAGCAAGCTTGAAGTTAGCCACCAGCAGCTCCCCGCGCTGCTGTCTGCCAGCGCCTGAATTGCCCAGCGTGTAGTTTGTTGTCAGCCTTTTCACATGCAGGCCTTTGAAGGCTTTGCGCATGGCGGGAATGTCGTTCACGCTAACGGCCGCTTTGCCCTTCATGCTGCGCAGCAGCTTGGCCATTTGGTCATATTGCTCTAGCCCAAAATCAACGCCGTAGCCCTCGGTACCGTAGTACGGCGGGTCAAGGTAAAACAGGCTGTGCGGGCGGTCGTATTTGGCGATGCATGTGGCCCAGTCCAGGTGCTCAATAAACACCTGGTGTAGCCGCAGATGCACGGCGCTCAAGTCTTCCTCCATGCGCAACAGATTGATGCTGGCCTTTGCCGTGGTGGCCGTGCCCCACGACTGGCCCTGAACCTTGCCGCCAAAGGCTGATTTTTGTAAATAATAAAAGCGCGCTGCACGCTGAATATCAGTCAGCGTTTCAGGTGGCGTGTCTTGAAGCCACTTGAACATTTCACGGCTGTTTAAAGCCCATTTGAATTGCCTGATGAATTCCTCAAGGTGGTGGGTTACCACCCGGTACAACCCGATAAGGTCGCTGTTGACATCATTGAGCACCTCGACCTTGACCGGGGGCTTCAAAAAGAACAGCGCAGCCGCACCGCAAAACGGTTCAACGTAGCAGGTGTGGTCCGGGAACGTGGGCAGTATGAACTGCGCCAGACGGCGCTTGCCGCCCACCCAGGGGATGAGCGGCTTTGCCGTGGGAAGTTGGTTTTTAATGAGCAGTTCAGCGCTGTGATCAGCTTGTAAGTTTTCGTGCATGGTTGGTATTTAAGATGACCCAGCCTGTACAGGTAGCAGGGTCTTCGGTCGATACCGTGCGCGTTCACGGTGGAGGCGGGGGCAGGCGGTGTTGGTTCACCGCAAGCCTTCGCCCTGTTTTTTAGGTATTCAACGCGTCCTTGCGTCCAAAAATAGCGCTCTCCAGGTCAGCCGGTGAAGGCACCTCCGCAAACCGCGTGGTCCACCCGTTTTTAGCCAAGTCATTGGCCACCAATTCTGAGCAAATGACGCCGCCCGCGTTGCGCGTTGATTGACCCACCAAGTGATACGCCCAGCGCAGGCAAAACAACATGTAATCCACATAGCCATAAGTGCTTCGGTCCGTGTCGAGTTGATCGTCAAGGTATTGCGCGGTAACGTCGACCGGGCACTCCGCCAACAGCACACGCTCTAGCGGGTAAAGGCCAACCCAGTTGCGGCGGCGGCGTATTTCGTGCATGTCCCAAAACTTGACCCCGTCAGTAAAGCCAACGTGGTAGCAGCTGCTGCCCGTGAAGAAATGAGTCAACATACTGTTAGGGCGCTTGTTGTAGATAAAAACGATTTTCATGACAGTCCTTTTAGACAACAAAAACGATGGCTTCCATTGCAGCGCGGCCAGCGCTTTCTGCGGCCGTTACGCCATCGGGGTCTTTAGCTTGGCGTATGGCCAGCTTGGCCCGCAAGCGTGCTGCGCCGCGTTTGTCAAACGCCACCGCCTGAGCTTGAAGCCAACGCTCAACCACCACCCCAGCGGCCTGCGCGTTACTCACGCCAAAAGTTTCTGCCAGCGCTTTAACGCGTTCAGGCGCTGGTGTCGTCGGGTTTTTTAGCCAGCGGTCGGCCATCAGGTAAGCAGCGTCATACTCTGCACCAATGGCAGCATTGGCAACCGAAGATTGGTAAAGCTTGTCAAAATAGCCATCAATGCTGGCCTGGGCCGTTACTTGCAGGTTAGCCAGGCTAACGAGCACCGGCGCTGCTGGGGGATTTGGGTCTGTAAATTGCCCATCAGCGTACAAAAAACCAATTTGCACATCATCCTGGACATCAACTGTTTTAATGCCGTCAGGCAATTCATGTGGCTGCTCGGCATCGACAAGCAAGATGTTGATGACTTGGTTTTTCTCAGACAAAACAGCGCATCTTTTGAGCTTAGGCGAGATCATTTTTTCGGTCATGATTTGGGTCCTTCTTTAAAACTGGATGATTAAAAGCCCTGCCGCACCCGCGCCGCCGACAGCCCCGGCAGTCGGGCCAGTATTGGCAATCTGTGCTGACCCGCCTGAACCACCACCGCCACCGCCGTTGCCACTGCCGCCCACGCCCGCATTACCCACACTTGGCGCGCCCACGGCAGCGCCCCCCGAGCCGCCACTACCAAGTGGCGATGAGCCGCCAACACCACCGGCACCTGCTAGCGTTCCTGTAGCGCCCGTTGCTGATGCGTAAAAACCGAAATTGCCGCTGCCCCCGCCGCCATGCTCGCCGAACTTCTCCACATAAAGATCGATCAGCACGCGACGATGCTCACCTTCCTCCGTCGCCATTTCCTTGAACACTTCGGCGCTGGCGGGAAAATC
>JANYED010000379.1 GCA_025363315.1 Polaromonas sp. | reverse complement strand
CATTTTCGCGATTTTAATTGGAATCTGACCCCAATTAACGCCCCAATTTACGGACCCCAATTAACGTTGTTGATGACCCAGTCAATCGGGCCGCCCGCTGCACCACAGCCAGAGCAGTGCCACAGGTTTTTATCTGGCGTGATGACCAGGCTGGCGGTGTCGTTCGCATGAAACGGGCAGCAGCCTACAAAGTCTCTACCGCTTTTTTTAAGCACCAGGCCAGACGCCTCGGCCAGTCGCTCAACGCTGACCTCTGCCTTTAGCCGCTCAAGCTCTGTTTCGGGAATGCGTGCCATGGGTGTCTTTCATCCGCCAGTTTTTTCGGGTTTTTTGTTTTGTTACCGTTACCTGAGTGCGCCTCGGGGTCTTTGGATGCAAACAGGTCAAGAAACAAATAACTCCGTTTCAGTTTACTTCATATTGAAGTATTATAAATACCTACTCAACAAATCGAGGTTTATAGTTATGGCTGTCCAATTTCACAACCCCAGCATTGCCATGGCCATCAGTACCGCAGAACGCGATTTTTTTGTCTCGATGGGCAGGCGCATTGCCGCCCTGCGCAAAGCGCGCAACATCACCCAGGTGCAACTGGCCGAGAAGCTGGGCATCTCCCAGCAAACCTTGCAGTCCTATGAGTGCGGGCGCAGGCGTGTGCCGGTGTCGGCCATGCCCGTGGTGGCCGAGCATTTGACGGTCACGCTCGATGAGCTGTTTGATGCACCCGCCCAAGCAAGCACCAAGAGCGCACCGGCCAAGCGCGGACCATTGCCGCAGTGGCAGCAACAGTTTCAGCGCATCGCTACGCTGCCGCGTGCCAAGCAGCAAGTGGTCATGCAGATGCTGGACGGCGTGCTGGCGGCTGAGGCCGTCGCGTGAGTGCAGACTTGCCGCCTGCACCTGCACCTGCACCTGCACCTGCACCTGCACCTGCTCCCATGCCTGGCCCGATCTACCGCTTTGAGTGGGATTCCAACAAGGAGCGCATCAACATCCATAAACACGATGGCATCACGTTTCGTCTGGCCAGCACCGTGCTGCATGACCCGCTGGCCATCACGATTTTTGATGACGAGCACAGTGAGTATGAAGAGCGCTGGGTCAGTATTGGCCAAGCGGCTAATGGCCAGACGCTGGTGGTGGTACACACGTTTATGCAGCTCGATGCGCAGCACGTTGAGGTGCGCCTGATTTCGGCGCGTAAGGCTGACAAACATGAACGCCAGGACTATGAAACGGCACCTCGGTAGCCAAACTCAAACACATCTATTGACATCAACCGATTTAACTTTGAAGGTGAATGCATGAAAGAGCAATACGACTTTACTAAAGGGGTGCGGGGTAAGTTTTACAACGCCTCTGCGGTGTTTCAGTTGCCTGTCTATCTTGACGAGCAAGTACAAGGCTATTTAGCCGCTAAAGCCCAGGCTAAAGGGGTCGATCTGTCGGCGCTGGTCAATGACCTGCTCAAACGTGAGATTGACCTGGTCGAGGCCATGGGCTGAGCCCAATCTAAAGCGCCCAGGGTGGTCACAGTTTGTGATCACCTGCCCACAACCCCAACTCTTAGCGGCTAAGGGGTTGGTGGAGTGTTTTTTTGTTTTAAATAAGAAAGAAACTGGCTGCTAGCCCAATTGATATGGGCGCTAGCAGCTATTTTGTTTGTAGCAATAGCCTAATTCAAATTTAAACTCTGGCTACCTTGTTTGGCCGTCTCTAATACCCAAACACCAGCAGTTTTCTTTGCCTTCACATCAAGCTCTATTGCTTTGGATATCCCGGTAATGGTAATTTTCATCGAAACCCACTCATCCTCACCAACACTTTTTTGATCGTAAGGGCCAAGTAGGCTGGGCCGTATCTTTTTGATGATGCCGACTTGTTCTTTGACGAGCTGGGAATTCATGATTTTTTGCTCAATGAATTTAAACCCATCGCTATTGATTGCCAGCAAATACACAATGACATATAAAGCCGCACCAAAGAGTGCAGCAGTAGCAATCGTTCGGCTGATTTTCTTGATATCCATCACTTTTTACCGGAGTAAATTGTGATCTGCCCGCCAACAGATCCAGATGCCCCTAAGCCTGTAAATCTATCCCGTCCGCTTGCACTTGCACCCCCGTAAATAGCGGACTCGGCATTGCTGTAATTGCGTGCGACACCTTTTTCAAGGGAAGCACAGAGCGACCCAGCATTGAAGTTTGCCTTTGCCGAACACGAAAGCGCAATACCGCCCACCGACGGGTTTTGGGGTGCAGGCCCAGGAAGTCCGCCCGTTGGGTTGTAGGTCACACCGCCACCAATACCAAACCCGCCGCGAGCCGTCATAAAGCCATTGCCGCCATCGTTTCCGAAAGTTATCTGACCGCCAACTCCAGCGTATGCACCAAACGTGGCCGACCACAAACCCAGTGGATCCGTATACATAGTAGGCGCGCCGTTGGCGTAGGCATATCGATTAAGTCCCCCCTCCATCCCAATCGGATCATTCTGCGTGTAGCGTCCCTGCGCTGGTTGGTATGTGCGGAAGTAGTTGTAGAACAGCCCAGTCTCCTCATCCGCCATCTGCCCAGGAAACCTCAAGTCCAAGATCGCTGCAGGCGCGCTGGTTGCCAGTAAGTTCGGTTGATTGGTGAATGCGCCTGATGCGCTTGTCGTGGGTTTTAGGATGCCCGTTGGCTTGTTATTGCCAAACGCACTGTAAGGCCACTGCCAGACGGGTTTGTTGGGGCTGTCTGTCATCTGGCGCGGAGTGCCTAGGTGGTCTGTGTGAATGGCAAAGAACTTGCCGTTTCTGTACATGCCTACTGGGATGGCCCCTCCGCCAGTGTTTGCATCGTCAGTTGGCAGCCAGATGTATTCCGTTCTGCCGGTGCCGTTGGCGCTTCCGTTGTCGTATTCGCCCAGCACTGCCCAGCTGGGGATGCTGTTGCTGTTTGCATAGGTGTACGCACTGCCCAGGCTGGCATCAGTCTGGGCTTGGGCTTACAGCCAGCCGAAGTTGGTCTTCAGCCAAGCTACAAAGCCTGTGCCTAGCTCTGTGGCGTTGGGCAGGTACTGGTCTGGCTTGGGCTCGCTTTTAAAAACTTGTTGGCCCAATGCGTTGGTCAGGTATTTGATGGAGGCGGCTTCGCCGTCTTTGGTGATTCTGACTTTGGCTAGGCGGTTGGCGGTGTCGTATTCAAAAGTGCGTAGGCCGTCGCTGGTTAGGTTGCCGTTGGCGTCTAGCGCGTAGTTCACGGTGCTGTTGGTGGTGGCCAGGGTGCGGGTGCCTTGTACGCGGGTGAGGGTTTGGGCAAAGCCTGGCAGGCGGTTGCTGCCCGTTTGCACG
>JANYED010000346.1 GCA_025363315.1 Polaromonas sp. | reverse complement strand
GTCCAGCGGCTCGGGCAGCGTGGCCAGCGTGTAGCCCTTGGGCATGACGAATTGCACCACGAACCCACCCGGCGCGGCGGCTTGGGTCACGGGCGCTGTCATTTCCAGCTTCACGGGCGGGGCGGCTTGCTGTGTCACTGGTGCGGGGACTTGAATGACCGGTGCGGGGACTTGAATGACCGGTGCGGTCATGTCCAATTTGCGCTCGCCCTTGTTTTTGCCAAAAATATAGCCGCCCAACAGGTTAAACCCCTGGCTGCCCGCCTCACTGGCCGGGCCTGGCACCACTACTTCAGCCACAAAGTACGGCGCGTACTGCCGCACTTCAAAAACGTCAGTCGTTTGCACCACGCTGTAGGCGGGCTCGTCAATGGCTTGGGCGGGTTTGGGCATGGCGGCAAAGGCGATAAGGCAAATCAAGCAGGCTGCTGGAAGCAGGCGTGTGGTGTTCTGGGGCATGGCGGTTTGCTCATTTGGGTCGATCAGCACATCGTAGCGGCATCGTGTTTGTACGTCATGTGACGGCTTAAAACCCGCGTGTGCTGTCGGCAAAGGCGGCTGGCCAGCGTAGTCCCTGCCAGCTGTTTTCAGCTAATCACTGGCTATTCACCAGTTACGCTTCTAACCCGTCATTCACCCACGCATGCGCGCCGGGCGACAACCCCTCCAGCGTGTACGGCCCCACGGCAGAGCGAATCAAGCGAAGGCAGGGCAGGCCGACAGCGGCCGTCATGCGCCGCACCTGGCGATTGCGCCCCTCGGTGATGCACAGCTCAAGCCAAGCGGTTGGAATGCTCTGCCGCACCCGTACCGGCGGCGTGCGGGCCCACAGCGCGGGCGGCTCGCTTACCTGGCAGGCTTTGGCGGGCAGCGTGATGCCGTCGTTCAGCAGCACGCCCGCGCGCAGCGCCTGTAGTTGCGCATCGGTGGGCGTGCCTTCAACCTGCACCAGGTAGGTTTTCTCCATCTTAAAGCGCGGGCTGCTGATGCGTGCCTGCAAAGCGCCGTCACCGGTCAGCAGCAGCAGGCCTTCGCTGTCAGCGTCCAGCCGCCCGCAGGCGTATATGCCGGGCAGGTCAATAAAGTCCTTCAGCCCACGCCAGCGCCCCTCGGGTGTGAACTGGCTCAGCACGCCGTAGGGCTTGTTAAAACGAAGAAGGTCGCCCGTGGCCACAATTAAAACGACGAGCCGGGTTGCTTCAAAAAGGCGATTTCTTCAACCGTTGAAGCGCGCCCCAGCACAGCGTTGCGGTGCGGAAAGCGGCCAAACCGGTCGATGATGGCCTTGTGGCGCAGCTCAAAGCTCAAGCCGTCTTCAAGCCCTGGCTGTGCAAACAGCAGCGCGGCCTGCGCGTGGATGGCGGCTGACTCGCTGTGCATGTACGGCATGTAAGCAAACCGGCGCTGGGCCGCGCTTAGCGCAGCGTCTTGCCCACTGGCGACCAGCGTTTGCGCCAGGCCAAGGGCCAGGGCGTCTTGCGCAAATGCGAGCGGCATGTTGCGGTAAATGTTGCGTGAAAACTGGTCCAGCACAATGATTTCAGCCAAAGCGCCGTCAGCCGTCGCTCGCCAGGTGTACAGCTCGCAGCGGGCGGCGGCAGCCAGCGTGGCGGCGTAGCGGGTGCGAATCAGCTCGTCAAGCGCGGTGTCTTTGGCAAAGTGCTGCTTCTCGGTCAGCTCGTCAAACCAGAAGTGAAGGATGTCGTTGACTTGCATGGGTAGTTTTTAGGTTAAAACGGGCTACAGCCCGTTTGATACGGGCGCGAGCAGCTCCTGAATAAATAGCAAATTACGCCGCAGTACATGGCATTGCGGCGTCGAGCTGCGCGCAACCCAGGCCTTCAAAGCTGGCTGGGCCCCCAGTTTACGCAACGCCAGTGCCGCCGGGCGATTGATAAGATGCTTTGGTCAATTTCAAAAAAACCACAGGCCCCGCAACCATGTCTTCCACGCTCATCCCACCCACCGCCCAAAACGCCGCAGCTGCTAGCGACCGCACAATCGAGCCGTTCCCAGACCATCACAACGACCTGTCTGCCACGCTCAAGTTTGCCTGGCAAATGGTCGGGCGCGGCGTGCAAGACCGGCGCTCCGCCTTTCACACGCCCGTGTTGGCTACTCAAAGCGCCGACGGCCCGCAGGCCCGCGTGTTGGTGCTGCGCGCCTTTGATGTCGCCACGCGCACCTTGACTTTTCACACCGATACGCGCAGCGCCAAGCTGCCCGAGCTGACGCAAGACAACCGGGTCGCCCTGACGTTTTACGACGCCGCCCGCAAGGTGCAGCTGCGCCTGGGCGGCGTGGCTACCGTGCACGCCAACGACGCGCTCAGCCACCAGCGCTGGGCAGCGGCGCGGCCCAGCTCACTGCGCTGTTACCTCGGTGCGCAGCCGGGCGCCCCGAGTCCCGAGCCCACCAGCGGACTGCCGTCGCAGGTTGAAGGCCGCGAGCCCGAATGGCAAGAGCTGGCCGTGGCCGAGCCAAATTTTGCGGTGCTGCAAATTGCCGCGCAGCGCTTGGAGTGGCTGCACCTGCATACACGCGGCCAGCGACGGGCGCTCTTCACGTGGGGCAGCAGCGATGCAGGCGGCGACTGCGCGATGCAGTGGTTAAACCCCTAGGTGGCGTTGTCGTAAGTAGTGGCTAAAAAATTGGTGTAAAGAATTAGTGTCGGCACGACTTGATGCCCGCGCGCAGCGCTGAAACGATCTTGAGCGCGGTTAAAAGCGGTCTTCAGGTTGTTTTAAGCACTGAAAGTGGCTGTAGATCAATGAATACGGGTGCAAGCAGCTATCTAAAGCATAGCAAAAACCAGCATTCTTTACTGGCCGCTGCCTGCTCGAACAGGCGTACTCCATTCTTGTCCAGAGAAAACCTTCAAACTGAAATGTTCTGCCGAGTCCAGCGCACGATGTCACTGGTGCTCATTGCACCGGTCTGGCGGGCGACTTCACGGCCATTGACGAACAGCGCCAGCGTCGGAATGCTGCGAATCTGGTAGCGCGTGCCCAGCGCTCGCTGCGCCTCGGTGTCTACCTTGGCCATGCGCACGCGGGGCTCCAGCTGGGTTGCGGCCTGCACATAGCCAGGCGCCATCTGGCGGCACGGGCCGCACCACGGCGCCCAAAAGTCCACCAGCAGCGGGATCTGGTTGCGCTGCAGGTGCTTGTCAAAAGCGGCTTCGGCCAGGTCAACCGGCTTGCCAGTGAACAGCGGCTGCTTGCATTGCCCGCAGTTGGGCGCGCTGGCAAGCTGGTCTCTACGGATGCGGTTGGTGGTGTGGCAATGGGGGCAGACGATGTGGAGGGATTCGCTCATACGGCTAGCGGGTGGCTGCTGGGTTGGAATGCAATGCTAAGGTAACCGCTTAAGATCAGCCCTAAATATTTCTACCCCAACTGAAAGCAGACCATGTCGATCATTGTTTCCCTCATCATCTATCTCATCGTTTTAGGCCTGATCTACTGGCTTGTGAACATGCTCCCGCTTCCGGCACCCTTTGGGTTGATCATTCGCATCTTGTTTGTACTGCTTGCCGTGCTGGCGTGTTTGAGTCTGTTGGGTGTGGTCAAAGGCAGCTACCTGCCCATCATTCGGATTTAGTCCAAAACCGACTTGTTACGGCGCAACGACTTTTTGCGTGTTACAGTTGCGCGCTTGGAAATACGTTTTACAAGATCAATCGGGTATGACCAATTCTTCCTTCTTGCACTGCCCGGAGTCGGGTGCGCTGGCAAGCTGGTCCGCACGCACGCGGTTGGTGGTTTGGCAGTGGGGGCAGACGATGTGCAGGGATCCGCTCATATGGGGTCGCTTGTGGCTGGAGCGGCGGAATGCAAGGCTTGCCGAGCTGCCCAGCCTGAAACGGGAATAACTTCAAATTCATCCGCTCCTGTTTTCATAGCTGCTCACGCACGTATCAATTGGTCTGGAGGCCTATAGCATAGACAAAAAGAAGGTCAAAGACTTTGTTTTATGGCTTTTTCGACGCTGAACTTGGACCAAGTCGGTTTTTGACATAAAAAACTGTCTACTTACATCATAAAAAGTAGCTGCAAGCCAATAGATATTTACGTAAGCAGCTCCTGTATCAATAGCGTCGGAGGATTAGTTGGAATCTGACCCCAATTTCTTTCTGCCTGAAACGACGAGCCCGGTCCGTACAACGGCTACAGCTCCTGCGCGCTGGAGCAAGCTGTTTTCGAATGTATTTAAGGGAAAAACGTGCCTTTAGCGTAATAAATACGGGCGCAAGCAGCTACTGAATAAATAGCAATGGTAAGTGGCAAAAATCAATATGCATTACCGCCCTCCGTTTTAAAGGCGATTGATTTCAAGCAGCCTCAAGCTCCAGATGCACCCGCCGCCCGATGGCGGTGGCGACGTTAACCAGTGCGTCCAGCGAAAACCGTGACACGCGGCCACGCAGCAAGTCATTCATGCGGGGCTGCGTAATGCCGCACTGGGCAGCGGCTTCAACCTGCGTCCATTTGCTTTCCTTCACGATGGCCGCGATTTGCTGCATTAACTCAGCACGTGTGCGCAGGTTGGCTGCTTGCTCGGGCGTGTCGGCCAGTGCGTCCCACACGCTGGCGTAGTTGTCTGGTTTGCTCATTTCTGGCCTTTCATAAACTCAGTAAAACGTTCTTTTGCAAGATCAACATCTCGCTTTGAAGTCGTTTGCGTTTTTTTCTGAAACGCGTGCAATACGATCACCGCATCAGCAAGCCGAGCGGTGTAAACCACCCGGTAGGTTCCAGATTCGTCCCAAATACGAATTTCTTCAACGCCTTTGCCAATGCCAGGCATCGGCTTGAAGTCATCCGGCTGCTCACCCCGCTGAACCCTGTCGATCTGGTAGCCCGCATCCTGCTTTGCGTCTTCCGGGAACTCCCTCAAGGCTTTGAGCGAGTTGCCAAGGAAGCGAACAGGTTTCATTTGTCAGAATATACTGGTTTGAATATAAATGTGCAAGTGCTAGTTTCGTAACTCGTACCGCTCGGCAAATACAGTCACCACCACAGGTCGCACGTTTGTGCTTAGGCTGCAGATGAAATTAGTCAACAGCGGCAATGATACGGGCGCAGGCAGCTAATAAAACGATAGCAGGTAGGGCTTCTCGAGCTTCGACTTTTGGGCGACCTGCTGCTGCATAGAAATCAATTGGAGTCTGACCCCAATTACGTTGACAAAAGTTTCAACGCCCAGCTTTGCCAAGATGGCACCTGCGTGAGTGGACTTACCTGCGCCGTTAGCGCCAGCGAAGACGATGACGCGAGGTGAGGGTTTCGTCACTACATCCCTGTGCTCATTTATTGTTTCGGGAAATCGACCAACTACCGCGCCCCGTCCGGCCTTCATGTCACGAACCGCAGCCAGCAGTTCTGCGCCTAAGTCTCGTTTGGCATCGCGAGCGCGCAGTTGCTTTTCAGATAAGGCATGAGCCATCACACAACTTTTGCTTCAAATCTCGCCTTGGTACAAGTCAGCCACCGGAAAGCACAAATCGTAGTCACCCCATACCAAGTCGCTATGCTCCACACGAAACCCTTTGAACCTCTCAGGCTGTAAAAATGCCCGAATCCTAGGATGCTGCGATTGACTTAAAAACGGTTTGAAGTCCACCGTCTTGTCTATGCCGTCATTGAAGTGGATATGCAGTTTGTAGTCGGGCTTGTATTGCGCTGTTTGCACTGAAATCAGTTGAGAGTTCACTTGAGTCTCCTGTTGATTTGCTCTGCGTCATGAGACGTGTGCAGGGAAATCATGCAACAAAAAATCGCTTTTTAACTTCCCCAAGAAAAATCTGTGCGTGCTGCAAGGCCCAAAGCGCATCCTCCTTAGTGATCGGATCGCCTTTGTAATCAGCTACCAACCGAAGATCTTCAGCACGATTAAATGCTCTGCCCAGCTCAACAGGGAACAAACCGGGTTTCACCAGATGTAAAGAAAAAGCCGCAATTAATCCGCTATGCGTCTTGGCAATCTCAGGTGGTACGGACGCCCTTGACGCAATCAGTGCAGCCCTGGCTGCATCAAACATAGCGTAGTAAGCCCGGTTGCAGGCGCCATCGTTGTCACCGTCCTCTAGAAGTTTGTCGGCACTTGCCAGAGCGCGCCAAGCTTTAGTCATCAAGTCTTGCGCGTTCATAAAGTGATTCCGTCAAGCGCTATGTTGTGCAGCAAGTGCGGATTACTGTAATTTTCAGGATGGGCCCATTCAGCTTCCCACACGGGCAGCGGTTGAATGCGGATGCCCGTGTCTAGCAGGACGTCATAGGCAATGTCGTTCATCGCCATTTTGGTTTTGATAAATGGCCCAACTGCACCTTTGAGGATGACTGCCACGTCTGCATCGCTCTCGTCATGCTCAGTACCTCGTGCGCGGCTACCGAACAAGATTGCCTTGTGGGTTGGGTAGGCGCGCGCTACGCGCCCGGCGAATGCGCGAGTGGCGGTTAGTGTGTTAGCCGTAGCGATTGCAGTATTCATATGTTTTTATCTCTCAGAACGATCTCACTAAAACGGGTCATCAACAAGCCAACATTTAATATGGAAAATTAATTGGAATCTGACCCCAATTCCCCCCCCTGCAAACAACTTAGTTAGAATGGAGCGCGACAAAATCCGCTCGAAGATATCTCGGCATGATACTAAAGCGGACGAGTGCCCGGCAGGTATACCGAGTGTAAGCAAGCTATTCACACATAAGATATTAAATAAACGCTCAGTATGATAAACAATACTATGCAAATCCAAAATAACCTATTCGAGTAATATAAATTGCTGCCTAAAAAGAAAAAAATAGTTGCTAACGCCTGAATATAAACAATACCAATGTAAGCGAAGCCAAGCCCCATTTCGGCCCCAGGGCTTTGCTTTGATTGTATAAACCAAAAATAAGCTAGCCACAAGGTGCTTAGAAAACTCAAACCTACAGCTAGGCAGGTAAAAATTACCCTTAATGCATGTAAAATAAGATCTAAAAATGGATTATCTAACTCCACTATCGTAAAGACTCTGTGCAAGCGCACGACGTCTACTTTTACCAGATTCAATGGCTGCGTCATCATCTGGATTGTAGTAAAAATGACCAGCTCTTGGCTTTTTTCGGAAATTGGGGTCAGATTCCAATTAAGAAATTGGCATAAGAAATTGGGGTCAGATTCTATTGAAATAGGGGTCATGAAATAGGGGTCAGATTCCAATTAAAAATACATTCCAGCAAATCACACAATCGTTCATGCTGCAAGCAACTCGCCGAATGGCAACTTTGAAATCGAAAGGTTATGAATATCCGCACGTTCACTGGCATGTTGCACGTCGATGCCTACCAGTGCACCGTTGGCATCGAAGTCGAGCACCACGCCGTCTTTAACTTCGTCTGAATCAACGGATTCGCGATCAGCCAAATGGATGTAAAGCGAATCAGTGGCTTTGTCGTAAAAAATTTTCATGGTGAGAATCTTCGGTCTGGAAATGTATTGTGCACGGTTATGCCATCTTCTAGGGTGACGACACGCAGGTAACGGGCTAGGGACCCTCTGCATAACTCCTTGCGGCCTGTGGTCAGCCGGACTCGGGCGGTCTGCTGCGTTGTTTTTCTTGCCAATAGCCGTGCTATTAACTGCAAAAAGACGCCTTGCAGCCCATCCCGACCCGTCTGCCACAGCCTCGCAAAAGTTATGCAGAGGGTCCCTAGCTCTTCGATCCATACCCAATGACGGATTCGGCCATCGGTGGGCTGAACTTCTCGCTTTACGGGGTTTGACAGCGCCAGTAAAACCCATTCGGCTTTGATGTAAGGCCGCTTGAGCATGACATCGTTTTTAAAGTAGTCGGTGGATTGCATGGTTTTGTTTTGCTGGGGTTGGGCTATCTCCCCGCCCTATTTGCCCCAACCATCCTTCAATCCCACAGCCAAATTAAACACCAGCTTCCCCACCGCGTGATCCACCCGATCCGCCGCAAAGTAGCCGTGCCGCTCAAACTGAAAGTTGTCGCCAGCCTTTGCTGTTGCCAGTGATGGCTCAACCACTGCATGCATTACCGTCAGGCTATTGGCGTTCAGGTTCTGCAAAAAGTCTGCGCCGCCTGCTTCGGGGTGGGGTTCTTTGAACAGTCTGTCGTACAGGCGCACTTCGGCTGGCAGGGCGTCGGCTACGGCTACCCAGGTGATGACGCCTTTTACCTTGACGGCGTCTGAGCCGGCGGTGCCGCTTTTGGTGTC
>JANYED010000322.1 GCA_025363315.1 Polaromonas sp. | reverse complement strand
CCCGCGCATTTTGGCGATGGTTTCCTGCTTCACAAATGCGTCAATGCCAGCATACAAGCCGAGCACAGGCACTTTGATTTTGTCGCCGTAGTCAATCGGGTCTTGCGGGCGCAGGGTTGGCTCTTTAAAACCGTCTAGCAGGCCGTAGTAGCTGACGGCGGCTTTGAGTTTGGGGTTGTGGTTGGCGTACACCCATGCAATGCGGCCACCCCAGCAGTAACCCACCAGCGCCGTGCGGGCGGTGTCGGCATGCTTGCTGGCCGCGGCAAAGGCGACGGCGGCGTCCAGGTCAGAGCAAACCTGTGCGTCTGGCACTTTACTGACCACAGTGCCAATGATGGCGCCGACGTCGGTGAGTTTGCTCACGTCACCCTGGCGGGCGTACATTTCAGGCGCGATGGCGTAGTAGCCTTGCTTGGCATAGCGGCGGCACATGTCTTTGATGTGCTCGTGTACGCCGAAAATCTCTTGCACCACCAGCAAAGTGGGGTACTTGCCGGGCTTGGCCGGGCGCGCCACATAGGCGGGGATTTCGCCATCCGCCACTTTGATTTTGACTTCGCCAGCGACCAGGCCTTTGCTGTCGGTGGCAATGGCCTGGGCCAACAGCGGATTAGACGCAGCAGCAAAACCGCTGGCCAGAGTGGTCATCACAAAGCCGCGCCGTGCCAGGCCGGTTTTGGGTGCTGCCGCTTTTGCGGTTTGAAAGTCGAGGGCTTTGAGGCCGTAATCCATCACGTTCATGAGGTGCTCCTAGGTTGAGAAAAAGGGTGACTTAGGCAAATCGCCAAGCTTGCCGCAAGTGTGCAGCGCATGGTTAGGCAAGGGCAGATGGCAAATAAGCCTAAAAGCGTGCAAAATTCGCCAATATGAACAGCTTGCTACCTCACCCCAAAACCGTTCTCATTCTGGGCTTTGAGGGCTGCCTGCCGTCTGGCATTGTGGGCCTGGTCGATATGTTTTGGCTGGCCAACCAAGCCAATGCCGAGACCAGCCCAGTGCGGGCCCAGAGCAATGCGAGCTATGCCGGCAGTGCGCCAAGCCTTTGCGGCACGCCACCAGTCGAAGCCGCGCCGCAGTTCAAAGTCATCACCGCCAGCTTTAACGGCAAAGCCCTGCGCGACGGCATGGGCCGCAGCATTGCGGTGGATGCCCATGTACTGGACGTGACCGACTGCGACGCGGTGCTGATCCCGGGGCTGATTCGCGGTGCGAGCGGCCTGCCCAGCGCGGCTGACTTGGCGCCGGTCTCCGATTGGCTGCGCCTGCGCCATCAGCATGGCAACCTGCTGGCCGGGTCGTGTGTGGGCGTGTTTGTGTTGGGCGAGGCAGGCCTCTTGGACCAGCGCCGCTGCACCACCACCTGGTGGCTGCATGACGAGCTGACGCGGCGCTACCCCAAAGCCAAGGCAGAGTGGGGCGCCGCCCTGCTGGAAGACCGGGGCATCGTGAGTGTGGGCGGGCCGATGTCGTGGGTCGACATGGCGCTGCACACGATTCGGCGGCTGGGCGGAGCCGACGCTGCCAAGCGCGCGGCGGACTTTGCGGTCATTGACAACACAGCGCTGACTCAAGCGCTGTACGCTCCCAAGCGGTACTTCAACCACTTTAATCACTTGAACCATGTGAACCATGTCGATGCGCTGCTGGTCAAAGCCGAGCAGGCCGTGCGCCAGGCCCCGCTAGAGATGAGCGCCACGCAATTGGCCAAACAACTGGCCATGAGCGACCGCACCCTGCACCGCCGCTTGACAACCCTGACAGGCGAAGCGCCCAAAGCCTTTATCACCCGCACCCGGTTAGAGATGGCCAAAACTCTGCTTGACTCCCCCGGCGCAAGCATCAAGCGCACCGCACAGCAATGCGGCTATGCGGATGAGGGTAACTTTCGTCGCGCGTTCAACCGTTTTGCCGGAATGAGCCCCAGCGCCTACAAATTATGGGTTAAAGAAAGAGCTAGCTAAAGCGCGTCTTTACCACGCGCTGCCTGAAGGGCGCTGTTGTGGGCAACAAAGGCTTTGTATCGAACGCCGAGTCATATGCCGCGCTGGGCCAGCCTGTATACGCTGCCCCGCTACCGGCCGCCGTGTCGCATTGGCTCAATGCCGAGCGCGATATGGTCAACAAGGCTTGGTGAGAAACAAGCGGCAAATGTCGTCTCAGGATTAGTCATCCTTCATGATCACGGCAACGACTTGGCGTCCATTTTTACGGTAAATGTTGAAGTCTTTGTCCAGTGTGAACACCGGGCTTTGTGGGTACAACTCCGCCAGCCGAACCAGGCAGGCATCGGCCAGTGACATCGGCACATCGGCATAACGCTTGATCATGCCGAGCAGCGCACTGTGGTGGTCAGCCACTGCCATACCGATAGACAAAAAACCCTCGCCAATCATTTCAATCAATGCAGCACGCGCCCCCGGCATCTGGCGGGTCAGGTACGTTGCCTCGGCCAGCACGGCCTCGCAGGTCAGCATGGGTGGCGCGATATCGCTCATTTTCTGCATCACCCAGCTATGCGCGGCGTCTGTGCGATTGAGCAGCGCAACCAATGGCCCCGTGTCGACAATGACTTTGGTCTTCACGCGCCAAAGCCCTGCAGGTGCTCCGGATTTGTTGACAAATCAGACACGTCTTTCCCAATACCAGCCCAGCGGCTGGCTTTATCTGCGCAAGACGCCGCATTGACAGGATTGTCGCTTTTCAAATAGGCGGCAAGTGCATTGCGAATCACCTCGCTCTGGCTCGATGCGGTAGTTTTTGCACGTTGCGCCAGATCGTAGAACAGGGGCTCCGGCAGTTTGATAGAAATGGCTTTCATTAGGCTCGCCTTTTGCGGGTGGAAGATGATATTGTAATACTCACACGACAAGCGGGAAATACTTACAAGTCCGCCAACACCCGGATATGCGCCTCAACACTTCGCGCCAAAGCATTCAGGTTGTAGCCGCCTTCTAGTAGCGACACGATGCGGCCTTTGGCATGCCGCTTTGCTACGTCTTTAATGCGGCTGGTGATCCATGCGTAGTCTTGCTCGACCAGGCCAAGTTGCCCCAAGTCATCGTCACGGTGCGCGTCAAAACCGGCGCTGATAAAAATCATTTCGGGTTTGAATTGTTCAAGGCGCGGTATCCAGTGCGTTTCAATCATTTCCCGCACATCCATGCCTTTGGTGTAGGCGGGTAAGGGCAAATTCAGCATGTTGCTGGCGGGGTGGTCGGTGCCGCTGTAGGGGTAAAACGGATGCTGAAAAAACCCAACCATCAGCACGCGATCGTCGCCCTTCAAAATGTCTTCGGTGCCATTGCCGTGGTGCACGTCAAAGTCCACCACCGCCACGCGCTTCAAGCCATGTCGCTCCAGCGCGTAGCGGGCGGCTATTGCGACGTTATTAAAAAAGCAAAAACCCATGGCTTTGCTGTGGGTGGCATGGTGACCGGGTGGGCGCACGGCGCAAAAGGCGTTTTCCAGCTCGCCCGCAATGACCGCGTCAGTTGCGGTCAGCGCAGCGCCTGCTGCACGCATGGCAGCGTCCCAGGTGTGCACGTTCATCGTGGTGTCGGGGTCAATCTGCGCATGGCTCGGGCCGCCTGCCTTCATGTCGTCTAAAAGCTGCGCACTTAAACCCCGAATCCCGGCCACCATCATGCGGTCATGCGCCAGTTCAATGTCGCCGATGGCTGCAATCGGTGCATCCCGGCAGTCAAGCGCATCTTTG
>JANYED010000310.1 GCA_025363315.1 Polaromonas sp. | reverse complement strand
GCCGCATGTCAGAGCTCAAAGGCAGTTACCAGCCGCTGCTGGCCTTCAGCTTGCTGGCAGTCGCTGGGCTGCTCATCAAGCCCGCGCAAGACATGCTGTTGAGTCTGTTTGCCAAAAAGACCACGGCGGTGATGACCAACGTGCCCGGCCCGCGTGAAAAACTCAAGTTTTGCGGCAGCACGCTAGAGCAAAGCATGTTCTGGGTGCCGCAGTCTGGCGATGTCGGGCTGGGGGTGTCCATCCTCAGCTACGGCGGCGGCGTGCAGTTTGGTGTCATCACCGACAGCTTGCTGTGCCCCGAGCCGCAGCGCATCATCGATGAGTTTGTGCCCGAATTTGCCAAACTGTCGGTGCTGACGCTGATGCTGCCCTGGGGTGACTGAACAATTCAAACCCAGAAAAGACGAAAGCCGCATGTAGCGGCTTTCCATTTTGTGCATCTGGCAATTACTTGCTTCAGCTTGTTAGCGTCCAGAGCTCATATCCCAATCGATAAGTTCACACACATTAACTTACAAAGCCAAAACCGCGTGGGTGTTTTATAAATGCGCAGGAGGAATACGTTTTGAAGCAAATGCGCTACCGACTGGATCTAGATTTAGGATCGACTTCACTGGGTTGGGCAATCATTCGGCTGAAAGACTACAAGCCGTGTGCTGTGATCAAAGCAGGCGTGGTGACCCCGAAAACTCGGAAGCGCAAGGCGCGCGGCGCTACTGGACGCTGCTGTTTGGCGATACTTTCAGGCGTGACCAAAACGCAGGAGGCACCAACGGCCTGCTGAACTACGGCTACACCGTGCTGCGCGCCACAACAGCACGCGCCGTAGTTGCTGCTGGTTTGCATCCAGGAACCGGGCTACATCACAGCAACGACAACAACGCCAAGCGCCTGGTCGATGACTTGATGGAGCCCTTTCGCCCCATGATTGACCTCAAGGTATGGCAGCTCAAGCGCAATGGTGAAACAGAAGTCAGCCCCGACATCAAACGCGCACTGGTTCGCACGCTGTACGACGACATGCAAACCCACGCGGGTGCCACGCCAGTGATGGTGTGTGCGCAAAAGCTGTGTACGTCGCTGGCGCAGGTAGATACCTTTTGCAAAAAAGCAGAACATGCGCCATTGCTCGGCGGTAAAGTGAAGGTGCTGCAATTTAGCGACAAGCAACACGCGCGCATCATTTCGCACCACAGGCAAGCCAAGCAGCCGGCGAACAAAACGCCTGACCAATTTGATCTTTTTTAATCTTCCTCGTGCCAACCATCGGCTTCTTTTACGGGCTTGTTATCAAGATGTATTTCGATGATCACGCACCGCCGCATTTTCATGTGTGATATCCAGAGTTCAAAGCGACCGTTGATATTCATTCGCTAACGCTTACAGCGAGCAAACTGTCTAGACGTGCGCAGATGCTGGTGCTGGACTGGGCTTATCTCCATCAAGCTGAGTTACTCGAGGACCGGCAACTGTGCATGGACAAACAACAGCCAAAACAAAATCGCACCTTCACAGTGAGGTAACTATGGAATATGACGTTGTAGATGTTCAACCCCTGACGCCCACGGCATTGCAGGTGCGATTTGCAGACGGTACTGCCGGGGAGGTACGCTCTGAGCCCAGTCACTTGACTGGCGTTTTTGAAGCCTTGAAAGACCCAATTGTTTTTGCGCAAGCGCGAATAGAAGCGGGAGCCGTAACCTGGCCAGGCGATTTAGACCTGGCGCCAGACGTTATGTACGCAGAAATTAAATCTCATGGTAAGTGGATTCTGCATTAAAGGCCTGAAAAATCCATTCTGAAATTGAATATGCAGCGTTCTAAACTGGTCAAAAATCAAAGTCAGAAAACGAAAAACTCCTTGATAAATCAAGGGGTTATCGCCGACCTAGGCTAGTCGATTGGGATATGAGCTCTGGCCGGAGGTGTTGCTGATGCTGGCCTGGGGGTGACTGAAAAAGCGCCATTCACGTTGATTTTATCCACACTTTAAGCCGCTGGCCCAATAATTACGGGCGCGAGCAGCTCCTGAATAAATAGCATCAGGGCAACTTGATATCCAGCCCTGACGCCTTTTTTTCAAGCTGCCGGATTTCTCGGGACAGATGGGTTTTTTAAAAATCAACAAACAGCTGCACTTTGCGCGGCTTGCCCTTGCGTGTTGACACGACCCTGTAAATCGTTTTGGTGTCGTTCAGCTCGGGCATGACTTTTTGCAGTTGCCCACTCGCCAGCACACTCATGGCTTTGAGCACGTAGTGCAGGTACGACTCGCCAGCCTCGGTCAGCGGCAGGTGGCGGGTGTCGCGCTCCAGCAGGCGCACGCCGAGTGCTTCTTCCAATTCGTCCAGCTTGCGGCTGACCGTACTGGCGTTCACGCCCAGGGCTTTTGCCGCCAGGCCCACACTGCTTTTTTCAGCGACAACCGAAAAAT
>JANYED010000250.1 GCA_025363315.1 Polaromonas sp. | reverse complement strand
GGTGCTGTGTGACTTGAAACCGTCGGGCAAATACCTGGCGGTTGATTTGCACAAGGCGGGCGGCATTCCGCAAGTGATGAAGACGCTGTTGGTAGCGGGCTTGCTGCATGGCGACTGCCTGACGATTAGCGGGCAGACGATAGCTGAAGTGCTCAAAGACATCCCCGATGCGCCACGTGCTGACCAGGACGTGATTCGCCCCATTGACAGGCCGATGTACAAGCAAGGGCATTTGGCGATTTTGAAAGGCAACTTGTCGCCCGAAGGCGCTGTAGCCAAAATCACCGGTTTGAAGAACCCAGTCATGACCGGCCCGGCGCGCGTGTTTGACGACGAGCAATCTGGCCTGGCTGCCATTTTGGCGGGCAAGATTGTGGCGGGCGACGTGATGGTGCTGCGCTATCTGGGCCCCAAAGGCGGCCCTGGCATGCCGGAGATGCTGGCTCCAACTGGCGCGCTGATTGGCGCTGGTTTGGGCGAAAGCGTGGGCTTGATCACTGACGGCCGATTTTCAGGCGGCACCTGGGGCATGGTAGTCGGCCACGTGGCGCCTGAGGCGGCTGCGGGCGGCAACATTGCGTTTATTCAGGAAGGTGATTCCGTCACCATTGACGCCCGGCAGTTGCTTTTGCAATTGAACATCAGCGACGAAGAGCTGGCCAAACGCAAGGTGGGTTGGGTAGCGCCCAAGCCGCGCTACACGCGCGGTGTGCAGGCAAAGTTTGCATTCAATGCATCAAGCGCCAGTAAAGGCGCAGTCCTGGACGACTATTGACTACCTGACTACCTGACTACCTGACTTCCTGACTATTTGAAGATTTGGAGAAATGAGCCGAGGGCACCCTCGACTTATTTTTTTCTTGCTTTGTCCTTTGATGACAGCATGCCCATTGCAACGCGCTGCTTGTCAATTCGGTCTTCCTTACGTTTGTCCATTTTTTGCATCTCGACGCGCTTGGTGTAACCAGATGCGTCGGCCCACCACCACCACACCGCAGCCAACCCGAACGGCGACAGCACGACGTACCAAGGCCACCCGACAGCCGGGCCAAACTCGAGGTATTTCATCAGGCTTAGGACAATTCCGATCAATAAAAAACCCATTATTTAGCTCCTGGTGTTCAAATTTGTGGGGGTTCGGCCCTGAAGCGCAAGTCAACCGGCATCACTACAATCACGTTATTGGGCTGTGACCCCGACGCGCTATTAAAGCACCATACCCCCAACGAGACAAAGTTATGAAACACGTATTTTTAGCTATCAGCACAATCGCTATCGCGGCGACCACCTCGGCGCCAGCGTTCGCAGATGCAGCTTTGGCCACGTCTAAAAATTGCATGGCTTGCCATGCGATTGATAAAAAACTGGTCGGGCCGTCATACAAAGACGTTGCCGCCAAGTACAGCGGCCAAGGTGACGCTGTCGCCAAGCTGGCAGGCAAAATCGTGAAAGGCGGGGGTGGTGTGTGGGGCCCGGTTCCAATGCCCGCCAACGCCCAGGTCAGCCCGGACGAGGCAACCAAACTGGCTACCTGGATCATGACGCAAAAATAAATCGTAGCGCAAATTACTAAACGTCAAAAAGCCCGCAAAAGCGGGCTTTTTTATGCCTAATTATGGCTGCAGCCCATTAAATACGGGCGCAATCAGCTACTTAAACAATAGCAGACTGAATCTATTGCTTTTCAGCCAGCTGGTCGAGGATGGCAGGATTTTCAAGCGTAGACGTATCCTGCGTGATCGCCTCGCCCTTGGCAATGCCGCGCAACAGGCGGCGCATGATTTTGCCGCTGCGGGTTTTGGGCAGGTTGTCGCCAAAGCGGATGTCCTTGGGTTTGGCAATCGGGCCGATTTGTTTGCCCACCCAGTCGCGCAATTCTTTGGCAATCGCTTTGGCTTCTTCGCCGGTGGGGCGCGAGCGCTTGAGCACCACAAACGCCACAATCGCCTCGCCAGTCAAGTCGTCTGGCCTGCCCACCACAGCGGCTTCTGCCACCAGCGTGGTGTGCGCTACCAGGGCTGACTCAATTTCCATGGTGCCCATTCGGTGGCCTGACACGTTCAAAACGTCGTCAATACGGCCGGTGATGCGGAAGTAACCGTTGTCGACGTTGCGCACCGCGCCGTCACCCGCCAGGTAGGTTGTACCGCCCATTTCTGGCGGAAAGTAGGCCTTTTTGAACCGCTCAGGGTCACCCCAGATGGTGCGAATCATGGACGGCCATGGGCGCTTGACGACCAGCATACCGCCTGCACCGTTAGGCAGCTCATTGCCCGTTTCGTCCACAATCGCGGCCATGATGCCAGGCAGCGCAAGCGTGCAGCTGCCGGGTACCAACGGCGTCGCGCCCGGCAGTGGCGTGATCATGTGGCCACCGGTTTCGGTTTGCCAGAAGGTGTCCAGCACCGGGCAACGCCCGCCGCCTACGTTTTTGTAATACCACATCCAGGCTTCGGGGTTGATTGGCTCACCGACAGAACCCAGAATGCGCAGGCTACTTAAATCAGACCGGTCAGGGTGCACTTTTTCGTCGGCTTCAGCGGCTTTGATCAACGAGCGAATCGCGGTTGGCGCGGTGTAGAAAATCGACACCTTGTGGCGCTCAATCATCTGCCAGAAGCGACCCGCATTCGGGAACGTCGGGATGCCTTCAAAAATCACTTGCGTCGCGCCGGCCGCCAGCGGGCCATAGGCTACATACGTGTGGCCAGTAATCCAGCCAATGTCTGCAGTGCACCAAAACACGTCAGACGGTTGCAAATCAAACGTCCAGTCCATCGTCAGTTTGGCCCACAGCAGATAGCCGCCTGTGCTGTGCTGCACGCCCTTGGGTTTGCCGGTAGAACCTGATGTGTACAGCACAAACAAAGGATGCTCGCTTCCCACAAATTCAGGCTCGCACAGGGGGGCTGCTTTGGCGGTAACTTCATGCATCAAGCTGTCGCGCCCCGTTACCATGTTGCAGGCGGTGGCGGTGCGCTGGTACACGATGACGTTTTTGATCGACTCGCAGCCGCCCATGGCCAAACCTTCATCCACAATCGCCTTGAGTGGCAGCTCTTTGCCGCCGCGCAGCTGGTAGTTGGCGGTGATAACAGCGACAGCACCCGCATCCATGATGCGTTCTTGCAGGCTCTTGGCAGAAAAGCCGCCAAACACCACGGAATGCGTCGCGCCGATGCGGGCACAGGCTTGCATGGCCACCACGCCTTCAACCGTCATGGGCATGTAAATGACCACGCGGTCGCCCTTTTTAATGCCCATGGCTTTAAGCGCGCTGGCAAATTGGCTGACTTTGGCGTGCAACTCTTTGTAGGTGACGTTGACGATGCTGCCGTCGTCGCCTTCAAAAATAATGGCCTTTTTATGCTCGGTGGGTGTGCCCAAATGACGGTCCAGGCAGTTGTAGGACGCGTTGAGCTGGCCGTCTGCAAACCAGGTATAAAACGGTGCGTTTGATTCGTTCAAGACTTCGGTGAACGGTTTTTTCCAGCTCAGGTTGTCCCTTGCAAGCTTGGCCCAAAAGCCTTCAAAGTCTTTATCTGCCTCGGCGCACAGGGCGTTGTAGGCCGCCATGCCTGCAATGCGCGCCGATTTTACAGTCGCTGCGCTGGGCGGAAAAACGCGATCTTCAACCAACATGGACTCGATGTTTGAGTTATTTGTGCTCATTTTTGTCTCCTGAACGTTATGGAATAAGTGATACTGTCTGGGATGGCTCTTACAAACCACTGACTGGCTTGAATCTTACAAAATCAAATCCTTCACTTTTCGAACATGCTCGACGAATCACCCAAGAAACGCACGTCCCTGAGGCCACTGCCTAACTTTATTTTTGCCAGCCGTTGGCTGCAACTGCCGCTCTACTTGGGCCTGATTGCAGCGCAGGCGGTGTACGTCGTTCACTTCATGGTGGAGCTCAAACACCTTGTTGCCGCCGCTTTTGGCAGCATGCCCGATTTGCAAGCGCTGATCACCAGCATTGGCTACAAAACCACCGTACCCATCGTCACATTGAATGAAACAGTGATCATGCTGGTGGTGCTGGCGCTGATCGACGTGGTGATGATCTCCAACCTGCTGATCATGGTGATCGTGGGCGGCTATGAGACTTTTGTGAGCCGCATGAATCTCGAGAGCCACCCAGACCAGCCCGAGTGGCTGAGCCACGTCAACGCATCGGTGCTGAAGGTCAAACTGGCCACTGCCATCATCGGCATCAGCTCGATACATTTGCTGAAAACCTTTATCAACGCGGACAACTACACCGACCGCGTTCTGATTGCCCAAACCGTGATTCACATTGCATTTTTATTGTCAGCGATGGCGATTGCATACACCGACAAAATCATGTCGGGTATTGCGGCGCAAAAACATTGACCCCATACACGATTTCATGACATGACCACCACTATCAAACAAGCCGACTTGATCGAGTCCATCGCCGCTGCCCTGCAATACATCAGCTACTACCATCCAGCCGATTACATTGCCCATCTTGCGCGCGCCTACGAGGCTGAGCAAAGCCCCGCCGCTAAAGACGCGATGGCGCAAATACTGACCAACAGCCGCATGAGCGCGACAGGTCATCGCCCGATTTGCCAAGACACAGGCATCGTCAATGTGTTTTTGAAAGTCGGCATGAACGTGCGCTGGGAA